>NZ_AP028672.1:2894866-3207232 GCF_041154505.1 Acidovorax sp. A79 | reverse complement strand
TCGACCAGCGTCTGCCGGTCGGCGCGCAGCGTGGCGTGCTGCTCGCGGTAGACGATGTAGGCGCGCGCGGTCGCCAGGTGGTTGGCGGCGATCAGCGTCTGCTCGGCCACGTCCTGGATCTGCTCGATGGTGGGTGCCTCGCCATGGAAGCGGTGGATGAGCACCTTGGTGACCTGGGCGGTGAGCAACGCCGCTTCGTCGGCGCCATATTCACCCGAGGCCTGCCCGGCGCTGGCCAGCGCGGCGCGGATGCGTTCGGCGTCAAAAGGAACGCGCTGGCCGCTGCGCAAAACGACTTCGCGGGGCAAGGTGGAAAGGGTGGACGCCATGGGTTCGACCAATCTGTGGAACGGGTTAAAAACACTACCTATGGTGTCCACGATACCCACCAAACACTATAGGTAGTTTGACCCAACACAATCGAGGCGGTAAGCAGGGGTAAAAAAATGCCGGCACAAAGGCCGGCGAAAGGAAGGTGCCGTCAGGCCCTACCGATGGATGGGGGTGCGTGTGATGGCACGCTGGAGCACAAGAGGTGTGCGTGGAAAAGGTGGGTGTTTTTGTTGGGGGCTAGGGGCTGCTGGGGCTCCACCGCTGCGGCCGGGCTGCGCTCGCGTGGGCTCTCAATGGCAGGCGGCGGTTTCTTCCTCCTCGATGCGCGGATAAAAGTCATGGTCTTCGCGCTGCATGCGCTCGAACACCCGGCGCAGCACCACGTTGGCCTCGTCCCGAAAGCCCTGCGCATCGCGGCGCACGGCCTCGGCCGTGTTCCAGCGGCGCGCAAAGGCGTCGTAGGCGCTGGCAATAGAGGCCATCTCGCTCTGGTACTGGCGGCCCAGGCGCGCCAGTTCGGCGTTGCCACCGCGCTGCAGTGCGGGGTACAGCACCTGGTCTTCCACGGCCAGATGCAGCTTGATGGTGCCGCTCATCGCCACGATGCCCTGCGCGATGGCCGTGGCGTTGGCCTGCACGCCCGCGTGGGCCAGGGCGCGCAAGGTGGCGATGCTGCGCAGGATGTCGGTGTGCTGGTGCTTGAATTTGTCGAGGTTCATGGTCAGTCCTTGTGGGCAAACGGTGTGTGAGCGCGGTGGCCGCTTGTGGCTGCCGCCGCGCACGGTGCATTTCAGCGGCGGGCCTGTGCCAGGTAGGCCCCCGTGGAAGCGGCCGGGGCCCGCGAACCGAACACACCGCTCACCACCTGCCAGGCCATGGCCAGCGCGCCAACGATGAAGACCACGTCGCCGAAGGTGCGCACCCAGCGCAGCGTCTGGATGAAGGGCTGTTGCATGAACTCTTCGCCCCGGGCGTACCACAGGCCTTCGCTCACGCTGGCGTGGAACTGGAACAGCCCGATGGGCAGCAGGCTGGTGGCAATCATCAGCACCAGGCCCGCGTTGAGCCACCAGAAGCCTGTCTTCATGAGCCGCTCGCTAAACACCAGCTGCGGCCGGATGTAGCGCAGCACCAGCAGCGTGAAGCCCAGCGCCAGGAAGCCATACACCCCGAACAGCGCAGCATGGGCGTGCACCGGCGTGGTGTTCAGGCCCTGCACGTAGTACAGCGAGATGGGCGGGTTGATCATGAAGCCGAAGACGCCCGCGCCCAGCATGTTCCAGAAGGCCACGGCCACGAAGCACATCAGCGGCCAGCGCAGGCGGGCCATCCAGGGTGTGCGGTGCTGCAGGCGCCAATGTTCCCAGGCCTCATGGCCCAGCACGACCAGCGGCACCACTTCGAGCGCGCTGAAGGCTGCGCCCACCGCCATCACCGGGGTGGTGGTGCCTGCAAAGTAGAGGTGGTGGAAGGTGCCGGGCACGCCACCCAGCATGAACAGCGAGGCCGAGGCCAGGCTGGCCGTGGTGGCCATGCGCACCGACACGAGCCCCAGTGTCGAGAAGATGAAGGCCAGCGCCGTGGTGGCGAAGACTTCGAAGAAGCCCTCGACCCACAGGTGCACCACCCACCAGCGCCAGTACTCCATCACCGACAGGTGGGTGCGTTCACCGTAGAAGAAGCCAGCGCCGTAGAACAGGCCGATGGCCACCACCGACGCCGTCAGCAGCGCCAGCAGGTTCTTGTCGCCGCCGGGGGTGCGCAGCGCCGGCACGATGCCGCGCAGCATGAGCACCAGCCAGAAGGCGATGCCGGTGAACTTGCCGATCTGCCACAGGCGGCCCAGGTCCACGTATTCATAGCCCTGGTGGCCCAGCCAGAAGTTCCACTCGGGCGGCATGATCTGCGCGATGGCCAGGTAGTTGCCCGTGAACGAGCCGACGACCACCACGACCAGCGCCCAGAACAGGATGTCCACCCCCAGCTTCTGGTAAGCCGGGTCCTTGCCGCCATTGATGAGCGGCGCGAGGAACAGGCCCGCGGCCAGGAAGCCCGTGGCGATCCAGAACAGCGCGCTCTGGATGTGCCAGGTGCGCACCAGCGAATAGGGGAACCACTGCGACACGTTGATGCCGTAGAACTGCTGGCCTTCCACCGTGTAGTGGGCCGTGAAGCCGCCCAGCAGCACCTGGAAGCTGAACAGCGCCACGATGAGGAACAAATACTTGCCCAGCCCGCGCTGCGACGGCGTGAGCGGCACGCGCGAGAGCGGGTCGTGCTGGGGTGGCGTGGGTTCCACCTCGTCGTGCTTGCGCAGGAAGGACCAGCCCCACACGAGGAAGCCCACGCCCGCCATCATCACGACCACGCTCATCACGGACCAGACCATATTCTCGGCCGTGGGCTTGTTGCCGATCAGCGGCTCGTGGGGCCAGTTGTTGGTGTACGTCGCCGTGGTGCCGGGGCGCTCGGTGGCGGCGGCCCAGGCCGTCCAGAAGAAGAAGCCCGTCATCTGCGCGCGCCGCTCGGCGCTGGGCAGGGTGTTCTCCTTCATGGCGAAGTGCTCGCGGGTCTTGTGCAGCGCAGGCACGTCGCTGAAAAGCTGGTCGTAGTACAGCGCGGTCATCGCGATCGCGTCGGCCCGCACCGAGGACACCGTGGCCACGCCCGTCTCGGGGCTGTAGGTGTTGGTGCGGTACTCGGTCTTCATGCGGTCGCGCAGCACGGCCTGGGCGGCGGCGTCGATGTCTGCAAACGGCTTGCCATGGGCGCGCTCGGACGCCACTTCCAGCCAGTTGAGCAGCTCGCGGTGCAGCCAGTCGGCCGTCCAGTCGGGTGCCTGGTAGGCGCCGTGGCCCCAGATGGAACCCAGCTGCATGCCGCCCACCGACTGCCAGGCGGTCTGGCCGTCGAGGATGCTGTCGTGGGTGAAAAGCACTTCACCCCCGGCCGTGGCGATCCTGGCGGGGATGGGCGGCGCGGTGCGGTAGACCTCGGCGCCGTAGTAGCCCAGCAGGCTGAAGGTGACGATGAGCACGCCGATCAGCGTGAACCAGAGCTTGCGGTAGTTACCCATGGCGGGCCTCCTGCTTCAACAGAACAACAACGAAGGGGCGGCGCCAGCGTGCGCTGGCGGCGTGGGGTCGGGGTCTTGTGGTCATGGCTTTTCGGAACGAGTGAATCGGTATCACTGTCCACATCGCAAGCGCCGGGCCAGGGCTGCAGGCCCATCAAATCAACCACTTGCAGCGGTCATGGTCTTTTTGACCATCCATGGATAGGGTTTAATTCACCCATCAAAGGTAAGTATCACCATGGACCATAGCCCCCTGCTCGCCGACCTGGCCACCGATCTGCCCCAGGCCGTGCGCCTGCAGCGGCTGGCGGACCACCTGCGCATGCGCTTTCACTGCGGGGCCGTGGCCCTGCTGCAGCTGGAGGAAGACCACCTGCGCCCCGTGGCCGTGGAGGGCCTGGTGCGCGAGGCGCTGGGCCGGCGCTTTGTGGTCAGCCAGCACCCCCGGCTCGCGGCCATCCTGGCGCGGCGCGAGGTGACCTGCTTTGACCACGACAGCACCCTGCCCGACCCCTACGACGGCCTGCTCGACACCCTGGTGGGCGAGCCCCTGCCCGTGCACGACTGCATGGGCGTGAGCCTGTGGGTGGACGGCCAGCCCTGGGGGGTGCTGACGCTCGACGCGCTGCAGACCGGCACCTTTGGCGAGGCCGCACGCGCTGCGCTGGCCGACTGCAAGGTGCTGGTGGAGGCGGCCGTGCGCATCTCGCGGCTGGAGCGCGAGGTGCAGGCGCTGCGCAGCGCCCCCCACACACGCAGCGCCGACGACGAGCGCACCACCCGCGCGGGCGATGGCGACATGGAGATCGTCGGCCAGAGCGAGCCCCTGCTGCGCCTGCTGCACGAGCTGGAGGTGGTGGCGGGCTCGGACCTCCCCGTGTTGCTGCTGGGTGAGACCGGCGTGGGCAAGGAGCTGTTCGCGCGCCTGCTGCACCGCCAGTCCACCCGCGCTACCCGTCCGCTGGTGCACGTGAACTGCGCGGCGCTGCCCGAATCGCTGGCCGAGAGCGAGCTGTTTGGGCATGTGCGCGGCGCGTTCTCGGGCGCGGTGGCCGACCGGCCGGGACGCTTTGAGGCCGCCGAGGGCGGCACGCTGTTCCTGGATGAGGTGGGCGAGCTGCCGCTGGCCGTGCAGGCCAAGCTGCTGCGCACGCTGCAGAACGGCGAGATCCAGCGCCTGGGCGCCGACCGCCCGCGCCGCGTGGACGTGCGCGTGATCGCCGCCACCAACCGCAACCTGCGCGAGCAGGTGCGCGACGGCGCGTTCCGCGCCGACCTGTACCACCGGCTGTCGGTGTACCCCGTGCCCATCCCGCCGCTGCGCGAACGGGGCAACGATGTGCTGCTGCTGGCAGGCCGCTTTCTGGAACTGAACCGTGCGCGCCTGGGCCTGCGCAGCCTGCGGCTGTCGGCCAGCGCACAGGACGCCCTGCGCCGCTACCCCTGGCCCGGCAACATCCGCGAGCTGGAGCACGTGGTCAGCCGCGCGGCGCTCAAGGCCCTGAGCCGGGGCGTGAGCCGCGCGGACATCGTGACGCTGGAGCCCGCGCTGCTCGACCTGGACGCCGACGCCGCCAGCGTGGCCCACGCCCCCCTGGATGCCGGTGCCCCCGCCGTGGCCACCGAGCCGTCCGCACCCATCACCGCCGAAGGCCCGCTGCGCGACGCCGTGGATGCCTGCCAGCGGCACGCCATCACGCAGGCCCTGGCGCGCCACCAGGGCAACTGGGCCCAGGCGGCGCGTGCGCTGGAGGTGGACGCGAGCAACCTGCACAAGCTGGCGCGCAGGCTGGGCATCAAGTAAATGCTTCCATTTTGATAGCATTCAGCGCTTACCCCTCAAGCGCTGGCGGCCATTTTCTTCCCATGTCCATGCCGGGGGGCCTGCGGCACGCGGGCCTGCGCCACAATGGCGCCATGCTGACCCTCCAAGACATCCGAGACGCCGCCACCCGCCTGCAGGGCCAGGTGCTGGACACCCCCTGTGTGGAATCCAAGACGCTCTCGCAGATCGTGGGCGCGCAGGTATTCCTCAAGTTCGAGAACCTGCAGTTCACGGCCTCGTTCAAGGAGCGGGGCGCCTGCAACCGGCTCACCTTGCTGGTCGACGCGGAACGTGCCCGCGGCGCGGCGCCCGGAACGACGCCGGGTGTGGTGGCCATGAGCGCGGGCAACCATGCCCAGGGCGTGGCCTACCACGCGCAGCGCCTGGGCCTGCGCGCGGTGATCGTGATGCCGCGCTTCACGCCCGGCGTGAAGGTGGAGCGCACCCGCGGCTTCGGCGCCGAGGTGGTGCTGCACGGCGACACGCTCGAAGAAGCCCGGGCCCACGCCTACGGGCTGGCCGATGCGCAGGGGCTGACGTTCGTGCACCCCTACGACGACGAAGCCATTGCCGCGGGCCAGGGCACGGTCGCGCTGGAGATGCTCGCCGCCCAGCCCGATCTGGACATGCTGGTCGTCGCCATCGGCGGGGGCGGGCTGATCGCCGGCATGGCCACGGCGGCCAAGGCGCTCAAGCCCGGCATCGAGATCGTGGGCGTGCAGGCGGCGCGCTTTCCGTCGATGGTCAACGCCGTGCGGCACACGCAGCACCCCATGGGCACCTCGACCATCGCCGAGGGCATTGCCGTGGGCACCCCGGGCAAGATCACCCAGGAGGTGGTGCAGCGCCTGGTGGACGACCTGGTGCTGGTGGACGAAGGCGATATCGAGCAGGCCGTGCTGATGCTGCTGGAGATCGAAAAGACCCTGGTCGAGGGCGCGGGCGCCGCGGCCCTGGCGGCGCTGGTGCGCCACCCCGCCCGCTTCAGGGGCAAGCGCGTGGGGCTGGTGCTCTCGGGGGGCAACATCGATCCGCTGCTGCTGGCCGCCATCATCGAGCGCGGCATGGTGCGCTCGGGCCGGCTGGCGCGCATCAAGGTCAGCGCGCGCGACGTGCCGGGCGTGCTCGCGCGCATCACCGCCACCGTGGCCGACGCGGGCGCGAACATCGAGGAAGTGCACCACCAGCGCGCATTCACCATGCTGGCCGCGCAGAACGTGGAGATCGAGCTGGTCCTGCAGACAAGGAGCAAGGCGCACGTGGACGAGGTGCTGGGCAAGCTGCGTTCGGCGGGCATGGAGGCCGACCTGATCTGACCCCCGGCGCGGGGTTTTCAGCCCCGTGCACGCCGGCGCGGCTAGAATTGCGCAAGTTTTAAGCATCTGGAGCCCACACCATGTCCGACCACCACACTACGCACGCCCCCGAATCGCTCCCGCACGATCCCGTGGAAAACGTGGTTCACGTGATTCCCGTGGTGCTGCCCGTGGTCGGCGGCATCATGATGTTCCTGCTGGCCTTCATCGCCGTGTACATGGCCTGATCGATTGCCCTGGCACCGCCACAAGCCCCGCTGCGCGGGGCTTTTTTTCGCCTTGCACCACCCCCGTCACCAGGAGACCCCATGAGACCCGGACACGCCCTCGTCCTTTTTTCCGGTGGCCAGGACTCCACCACCTGCCTGGCCTGGGCGCTCACGCAGTTCGAGCGCGTGGAAACCATCGGCTTCGACTACGGCCAGCGCCACCATGTGGAGCTGCAGGCCCGGCAGGCCGTGCTGGCGGCCCTGCGGTCCCGCTTCGGGCCATGGCGTGACCGGCTCGGCGACGACCACATGATCGACCTGGCCGTGCTGGGCCGCATCAGCGACACGGCGCTGACCAGCGACGCCGAGATCCAGATGACCGCCGCCGGCCTGCCCAACACCTTCGTGCCGGGGCGCAACCTGCTGTTCTTCAACCTGGCCGCCGCCGTGGGCTACCGGCGCGGGCTGCACACGCTGGTGGGCGGCATGTGCGAAACCGACTTCTCGGGCTACCCCGACTGCCGCGACGACACGCTCAAGGCGCTGCAGGTCGCCGTGTCGCTGGGCATGGGGCAGCGCTTCACGTTCGAGACGCCGCTCATGTGGCTGGACAAGGCCGCCACCTGGGAGCTGGCCCGCACCCTGGGCGGCGACGCGCTGGTGGATCTCATCATCACCGAGTCGCACACCTGCTACCACGGGGTGCGCGACACGCTGCATGCCTGGGGCTACGGCTGCGGCACCTGCCCGGCGTGCGAGTTGCGCAAGGCGGGCCATGCGCGGTGGCAGGCCGGCCAGACAGGCCAGCCCAGCACCTGAAGGGCGGGACAGGGCGGATTGCGATGCATAACCCCATGCATCTTTTGCATGGTTTTAGCCCCAGTCTGACAGACAAGCGGTCGGCAGATTCATAAAATTGACACCCCAGCCGACCCGCGGAATCCGTGGAAATAGCCTCCACCCCGTGGGGCTGATCCACGCTCCCGCCCGCCGACTGAGCACGAAAGCCGTTTTTTCAAAGGCAGCGCTCAGCATCGCAACTGCGCCAGGCCTTGCCGCGATCCACCGGGTCCGCTTCCTTTGAAAAAACTGTTTTTCAACTTAGGAAGCTCCCGATGAACGCACCCACCATGCAGGGCCTGAATCTCAACGCCCCCGCTTACGTCAAGAACGCCCGGCTGCTCGCCTGGGTGGCCGACATGGCCGCCCTGTGCAAGCCCGACACCATCTACTGGTGCGACGGCAGCAAGGAAGAGTACGACCGCCTGTGCCAGCAGCTGGTCGACGCCGGCACCTTCAAGAAGCTCAACCCCGCCAAGCGCCCCGGCAGCTTCCTGGCCTGGTCCGACCCGTCGGACGTGGCCCGCGTGGAAGACCGCACCTACATCTGCTCGGCCGCCAAGGAAGACGCAGGCCCCACCAACAACTGGATGGCCCCCGCTGAAATGCGGGCCACGCTGCAGCCCCTGTTCGACGGCTGCATGAAGGGCCGCACCATGTACGTGGTGCCCTTCAGCATGGGCCCCCTGGGCAGCCACATCGCCCACATCGGCGTGGAGCTGACCGACAGCGCCTACGTGGCCGTGAACCAGCGCCTCATGACCCGCATGGGCAAGGCCGTGTACGACGTGCTGGGCGTGGAAGGCGAGTTCGTGCCCTGCATGCACACCGTGGGCGCCCCCCTGGCCGAAGGTGAAAAGGACACGACCAGCTGGCCCTGCAATCCCAAGGTCAAGTACATCGTGCACTACCCCGAGACGCGCGAGATCTGGTCGTACGGCTCGGGCTACGGCGGCAACGCGCTGCTGGGCAAGAAGTGCCTGGCCCTGCGCATCGCATCGACCATGGGCCGCGACCAGGGCTGGCTGGCCGAGCACATGCTCATCCTGGGCGTGACCAACCCCGCCGGCAAGAAGTACCACGTGGCCGCCGCCTTCCCCAGCGCCTGCGGCAAGACCAACTTCTCGATGCTGGTGCCGCCCGAAGCAGGCTTTGCCGGCTGGAAGGTCACCACCATCGGTGACGACATCGCCTGGATCAAGCCCCATGCCGACGGCAAGATGTATGCCATCAACCCTGAAGCCGGCTACTTCGGCGTGGCCCCCGGCACGAACATGCACACCAACCCCAACTGCATGAAGAGCCTGGACAAGGACGTGATCTTCACCAACGTGGCCCTGACCGACGACGGCGACGTGTGGTGGGAAGGCATGGAAAAGGACACCGGCAAGCTCCCGGACCACCTGATCGACTGGCAAGGCAAGGACTGGACGCCCCAGATCGCCAAGGAAACCGGCGCCAAGGCGGCCCACCCCAACTCGCGCTTCACGGTGGCCGCCACCAACAACCCGGCGCTCGATGCGCAGTGGGACGACGCCAACGGCGTGGCGATCGACGCCTTCATCTTCGGCGGCCGCCGCTCCACCACCGTGCCGCTGGTGACGGAAGCCCGCACCTGGACGGAAGGCGTGTACATGGCCGCCACCATGGGCTCCGAGACCACCGCCGCCGCCTTCGGCGCCCAGGGCGTGGTGCGCCGCGACCCCTTCGCCATGCTGCCGTTCTGCGGCTACAACATGAGCGACTACTTCCAGCACTGGCTGAACATGGAAGGCAAGATCGCCGCCACCGGCAAGGCCGTGCCCAAGGTCTTCTGCGTGAACTGGTTCCGCAAGGACGAGGCCGGCAAGTTCGTCTGGCCCGGCTACGGCGACAACATGCGCGTGCTCAAGTGGATGATCGACCGCATTGAAGGCCAGGCCCAAGGCCAGGAAACCATGTTCGGCGTGGCGCCCCAGTACGCCGAGATCAACTGGACGGGTCTGGATTTCAGCGCCCAGAAGTTCGACGCCGTGACCAGCATCGACAAGGCGGCCTGGGCCGATGAGTTCAAGCTGCACGATGCCCACTTCGAGCAACTGGCCTACCACCTGCCCACGGCCCTGCTGGAAACCAAGGCCCTGCTGGAAAAACGCCTGGCTGCATAAAACCCTGTTCTTCCCAGTCCGAGAAACCGCCCCTTCTGCCGAACGGGCGGTTTTTTCATGGGCCGGCGCCAGGGGGAAGACAGGCCAGGCGCAGGACAGTCGGCCCATGAAAAAAGCCGTGGCGAGCATTCGCCACGGCTTCAAGGGGATCGGGACGGCCGCGCCGGCCGCGCAGCGCGGTCTCAGTAGTACGTGCGGATATCGTTCACCGTGGGGATGCCCATTGCATGGTTCAGTTCAGCCATGATGCGGGGATCCTTCATGGCGACTTGCCAGGTGCGCTCGTCGTCCGCGGCGCGGCGGCGGTTTTCCGCCCAGGCGCGGCCTGCCACGCGCAGAGCGGCGCCAGCACGGCGTGCCGGGGCGGTCAGCAGGGCCAGGGCGGCGAACGCCACCAGCCACAGCACCATCCACGCGGCCAGCAGGTGGCCTTCGCTCCAGGTGTCGATGACCTGGTTGGCCACGACCAGCAGTGCCGACACGACGGCCGCGAGCAGCAGGGTGGCGGCACCACGGGCGCCGTCAAAGTTGGCGGCCACGCTCTTCAGAGCGGCGGCGGCGTTTTCGGCGCGGACCACGCCGGGGTGTTCAGTGGGGTAGTCAACGTGTGCAAAGCTGGTCATTTCGGTTTCCCTTTTCTAACGCTTGTGGCGAGATTGCCGGGCGATGGGGTGATATTAGGGTTTACCCTTTGCATGTTCAAGTTTATATTTTGAATCATTGATATTCATAATGGTGATGAATTGCCATGACACCCTTGAACTTCCGCTCGCTGGACCTGAATCTGTTGCGCGTCTTCGACGAGGTGATGGCCGAGCGCAGCCTCACGCGCGCGGCGCACAAGCTGTCCATCACCCAGCCCGCCGTGAGCAATGCCATGCGCCGGCTGCGCGACGTGCTGGGTGATGAACTGGTGGTGCGCAGCGGCCAGGGGGTTGAGCCCACGCCCCGCGCCTTGGCGCTGTGGCCCCCCGTGCGCGAGGCCCTGGCCCATCTGCAGGACTCCCTGGCGCCGGGGCGCTTCGAGCCCGCCACGGCCGAGTCCACCTTTGTGCTGGCCATGGCCGATGCCACGGCGGCCACGCTGGTTCCCGCCCTCGTGGAGATCATCGAGCGCGAGGCCCCCGGCATTTCGATCCGGGTGCTGCCCCTGACCACCCGCGACCCCCGGCGCCTGCTCGACGAGGAAGCCGCCGACATGGCGGTGGGCTACTTTCCGGCCGTGCTGGCGGACCTCACGGCACGCGCGCAGTCGGGCGGGGCGGTCGCGTTCGAGAGCCGCCGCCTCTACGACGGGGAATACGTGTGCGTGATGCGCCAGGGCCACCCGCTGGCGGACGCGCCGCTCACCCTGGACGCCTACTGCGCTGCCCGGCACATGCTGGTGAGCTTTTCCGGCCGCCCTTTCGGTTTCATCGACGAGGCGCTGGCTTCCCTGGGCCGCGAGCGCAAGGTGGTGATCACGGTCAACCAGTTCTTCACCGCCGGGCGCGTGGTGTCGGGTTCGGACCTGCTGACGGTGCTGCCGCGCCACTTCGTGCCCGTCACGGGCATCTCCGACGCGCTGGTGCAACGGGCCCTGCCGCTGGACGTCCCGCCCGTGCACGTCGATGCCCTGTGGCGCCGCCGCGGCCCGCAGCAGGCGGCGATGACCTGGCTGCTGCACGCCCTGGCGCGCTCGGCGCGCCGCACCTTTCCCGAACCGTGAGGCCCGGGCGGGCATCCCGCCCACTCACCCCAGCGCGGCCTGCCGCGGCAGTGCCTTGTGGCGGGATCTGGCGCATTTCGGGGTGCCGCCACGGCATTCGATTCGCCCCGTCCCACCCCGAGCCCGTAGACTGCGCGCTCCATGAACATCCAGCTGCTGTCCGATCTGCACCTTGAGGCGCACCCCCATTTCATCCCCGAACCGGCCCCCGGCGCCGATGTGCTGGTGCTTGCGGGAGACGTGGGCTCTTACCAGCAAGGCTCGCTGCTGCAGGACGATGACTTCGGCCTCGCCCGGTTCTCGCCCCTGGCCCCGTACGCGGGCTGGCCCACGCCGGTGCTCTTCGTGCCCGGCAACCACGAATACGACGCGCAGGATTTCGATGCGGCCCACCAGCGGCTGCGCAGGACCTGCGAACGGCTGGGGATCACCTGGCTGGAGCGGGAGGTGGTCACTCTTCAAGGTGTCCGCTTCGTGGGCACCACGCTCTGGAGCGATTTCGACGCATTGGCGGACCATGAAGGCACCACCGACCTGGCCAGGCGCCTGAAGCTGCGCGACAAGGCGTTCCGGGCGGCGAATTTCTATCTGCGCAAGACGGGCGGCACCCGCCATGCGCAGCCGTTCCTCGCCGAGGCCGTGCGCGATCAGGCCCTGGCCTGCCAGCAGTGGCTGGGCGACGCGCTCGCGGTCCCGTTCGACGGGCCCACGGTCGTGGCCACGCACTTCGCGCCCAGCCTGCGCAGTGCCGACCCGCGCTACGGCATGGTGCCGGGCACGGCGGGCTTCTGCAACGCGCTGGACGCCCTGCTGCCCCGCGCGCAGCTGTGGCTGCACGGGCACCTGCATGCCCCGAGCGACTACACGGCACGGGGCCTGCGCGAGGACGGCACGCCGTGGCAGTGCCGTGTCGTGGCCAATCCGCTGGGTTATGCGCGCAAGGGCGAGCAGGCGGCGTTCCAGGCGCAGTGCTGCATCACCTTATGATCGGCGCACGGGGCCCTGCCGCCCCGCAGTGCAGAGGAAAAAACATGACCCAGGTCAAGACAACAGAAGTCCGCGCACGTTAGTCTGACCCATTCCTTTTCGGAGAACACCATGAACATCCTGCTTGCTGTCGACGGCAGCGCCTACACCAAGAAAATGCTGGCTTACCTGGCCACCCACGAAGAACTGCTGGGGGGCAACCACCAGTACACGGTGCTCACCGTGCAGGCCCCGCTGCCCGCGCGTGCCCGCGCGGCCCTGGGCAAGGAAGTCGTGGAGAACTACCACGCCGAAGAAGCCGAGAAAATCCTGGCGCCCGTGTGCAAGTTTCTCGCGCGCCACGGTGTGGAGGCCAAGCGCAGCGTCAAGGTCGGCACGGTGGGCGAGAACATCGCCAAGGTGGCCGACAGCGGCAAGTTCGACCTGCTGGTGATGGGCTCCCACGGCCACGGGGCCCTGGCCACCCTGGTCATGGGTTCGGTCACCACGCAGGTGCTGGCCCACAGCAAGGTGCCCGTGCTGCTCGTGCGCTGAGCCCCGCTGCCCGGCGCAGGCCGCGCCCTGCCTCGGCAGGGTTTTTCGCCCACAAGACAAGAAAGCCCGGCATGCCGGGCTTTCTTGCGAGGTGCGAAACGCCGGAACGGGCTGCCGCTACCGCGCAGCCAGCCCCTCGAAACAGGTGCGCACCACCAGATCCACGATCTGCGCATCCGAATACTGGCCGCCTTCCTTGAGGAAGCTCACCACCGGGTCACAGGCCCGCGCATACAAGGTGTACAGCACCACCAGCGGTGGCAGCGTGGGGTTGATCACGCCCTCGGCCTGGGCCTGGGTGATCCATTCGCCGATCTGGTCGCTCACCGCCACCAGGCCGTTGAGATAGTCCTTGTTGGCCATGAGCACCGCGCGCAGCGTGGAGTTGCGGCTGGGCAGCAGTGGCATTTCATTGCTCAGCAGGCGCTCCAGCGACCAGCGCACCAGCGCATGGAGCTTTTCGAGGGGTGGCGTTTCGGCGGGCAGGTCCGCCAGATAGGCCCGCACCCGCGCCAGGATCTGCACCATGGCGGCGCTGCACAGCTCTTCCTTGCTGCAAAAGTGCTTGTACAGGCTGGCCTTGGCAATGCCCACGGCGTTGGCCACATCGTCCATGGTCATGGCGTCGAAGGCCTTTTCGCCCAGGAGCTGACAGGTGGACTGGAGGATGGCATCCTCGCGCGCCTGGTGCATCTGCTCCTTGAACGAGGCTTTGGGGGGCTGCGTTTGCATGGCGTCCATTTTATACATCACAGTAAAAAAATAAATGACCAAGTTGCAATGCAACTACGTCGTTCACGTTTTCTCCAGCAGGAATCGTGCCGCGGGCCTGGGCGCGAGGGCGGGCAATCTGCGCTGGTGCACTGCAGCACCCGCCCCCATAATCGCGCCGCCATGTCCACGCCGCACGCCCTGCCATCGACAGTTTTCACCACCGACCAGGGTTCCGGCGAAGAGCGCTTCGAGGCCTGGCGCAGCAGCATTTCGGTGGTCTTCGATGTCGCGCCGCTGGACCGCGATCCGCTGGAGAGCTTCAGTGCATCGGTCACCGCCAGCCACCTGGGCGCCCTGCTGGTGGGCGACCTGCGCTTTGGCCGGCAGCAGTTCTCGCGCGGTACGCCGCGCGTGGCGCGCGACGGGGTCAACCACTACCTGGTGCAGTGGTACCGCAGCGGCGGGTTCGTGGGCCAGCACGACGACGGCGTGGACATGCAGGTGCGCGCGGGCGACATCACCGTGTTCGACCTCGGCCGCACGCAGCGCACCTACGCCAGCCCCTCGCACGTCCTGTCCATCGTCGTGCCCCGCGAGATCGCCGACGAGGCCTTTTGCAGCCCCTCGGCCGACCTGCACGGCACGGTGCTGCGCGGCCACACGGCGCTGGGCGGGCTGCTCAGCGACTACCTGCAGTCGCTGCATCGGCGGCTGTCCACCGTCACCCTCCCAGAGGCGCCCGCCGTGGTGCAGGCCACCACGCAGATGCTGGCGGCCTGCCTGCGCCCGGGCCGCGACACCCTCGCCCAGGCGGAGCCACAGATCCAGGGTGTCACCCTCGGACGCATCCAGCAATACATCGCGCAGCACCTGGGAGCCCCGCTCAGCCCCGAGCTGCTGAGCCGCACGTTCGGCGTCTCGCGCAGCATGCTGTACCGGCTGTTCGAGCCGCTGGGCGGCGTGGCGCACTACGTGCAGCAGCAGCGCCTGGCCCGGGCGTTCCACGCGCTGGCCAACCCGGCCAACCGCCGGCTGCGGGTGGGCGAGATCGCCACGCGCGCCGGGTTCACCAGCGAGGCGCATTTCAGCCGCGCCTTTCGCACGACCTTTGGCCTCACGCCCAGCGACGTGCGTGCCATGGGCCGCGGCTGGCAAGCGCCCCGCAAGGGCCCGGACGGCGCCAGCGGGCAGACCACCGCCGAATACGCGGACTGGCTGCGCGGCTTGAGGGTGTAGCACCCGCTTTTGCCGATCCCTCGGCGGCACGGGCAGTCAAGCGCCCTGAAACGCACAGTCAAGCCGCGCCGTGAATGCTGCCTAGCATGCGCGGCAGCCCTCCTTCGCTTCTTCTCCGTGCGCGCCACCATGTTCCTTGTCCGCGGCATCGCCGCCGCCCTTTTCGCGGCCAACCGGCGCAGCGTGGGCTTGGCCTTGACCGACGGCGGCCCGGGTCCCGTCGCAGGGCTCGCGCGTCACTCCCAAAACAATAGCCACTCACCCTTTTAAAACAAGCGCTACAAGGCAATTTCATGCAAAAAAACCATCCCTCCCGTCGCCCCGCAACCGCCCCACGCATCGCCCTGCTGTGGGCCGCCGCCGCTGCAGCCCCCGCCGCCTGGGCCCAGGGCGCGCCCGTGGGCGCGGTGGCCTATGCCCCGCTGGCGGCCCCGGCCGCCGTGCCCACGCTGTCGCAATGGGGGCTGCTGGTGCTGGTGCTGCTCCTGGCCGCCGCGGCCCGCCACCTGCTGCGCCACGCGGGACACGGCGTGGTCCGCGCCATCGTGCCGGGGCTGCTGGCCTGCGCGGCGCTGCTGTGCATGCCGTGGGGCGGACAGGCGATCGCGGTGCCCTCCAGCGATGTCCCGCTGGACAACCCGGCGGGGGGCGTGGCCGACATTCCCGACCACCCCGACCTGGAACGTGCATTCGCCGACTACCTGCACGCCTACGAGGTGCGCAACACCACGGACCGCCCCCAGCGGCTCACCGCCGTGGGCGTGACCGCCGCGCACCGCATCCAGGGCCCGGGTGATGAGACCCGATGCACGGTGGGGCAGACGCTGGCGCCCATGGCCTCGTGCCATCTCGTGGTGGGCCGGCCGCACTGAACGCAGCCGCCGCCCCGGCTAGGCCGCCGGCGCCTCGAGCGTGCGGGCGGCCGTGGCCGTGAGCGCGGCCGTGAGCGCGTCCAGCACCGCCGACTCCAGGTTCCAGCAGTGCCAGTACAGCTGGATCGGCAGCCTGCGGCCGGGCGCCAGGTCCACCATGCTGCCGTCGGCGATGGGCCCGCGCGCCAGCAGCTCGGGCACCACGCCCACCGCCCAGCCGGCGGCCACGGCGCGCATCTGCGCCTCCGACCCGGGCACGAACAGGTGGTTGAGCGCCACGCGCTTGAGGCCGAAGGCACGGGCCACGAATTCGGCGGCCATGTCGTCCTTGCGGTTGAACGACAGGAACGGCACTTCGCGGAAGTTGTGCGGCGTGAGCCCCTGGGGCAGGTGCTGCTGCGCATAGGGCGCAGACGCCACCGCCACGTAGTGCATGGCGCCCAGCGGCACCATCTTGCAGCCGCGCAGGGCCTGCTTGAGCGTGGTCACGCAGCCCAGCACCTGACCGGAGCGCAGCCATTCCTGCGTGAAATCCTGGTCGTCCACGATGATTTCCAGCGGCAGGCGCTGGCGCACCAGCTCGTGCAGCGCGCCCATCGCCCAGGTGGCGATGCTGTCGGCATTGATGGCGATCGAGATGCGTTCGTCCTCGCGCGTGCCGCCGGGGGCGCTGGGCGCGAGTTCGTGCAGGTCGCGCTCCAGGTCGGCGCGCAGCAGTCGTAGCTGCTTGGTGTGCTTGAGCAGCAACTGCCCCGCCGAGGTGGGCCGCAGCGGACGGCTGCGCACGATGAGCACCGAGCCCACCTGCGCCTCCAGCGCGCGCAGGCGCTGTGAGACGGCCGACTGTGTGACGTTCAGGCGCTGCGCAGCGCGCTCGAAGCCGCCCTCTTCAACGATGGCGGCAAGGCATTCCAGGGCGGCGGGATCGTAGGTGCTCATGGTCTCGGGCTCGAACAAAAGAGGATTGTCTCTACCGCACCGTTTATTAGGTGCGCTGATGTTTTTGGAGTAAGTTTAATTTTGCTTTTAGTTGAATGCAATGTCGCGCACACTGCGCCCCATCGTGTCCCGCACTGGGGCGGGTGGCACGCAAAGGCTCACAAGGCATTCCGCATATGAAAACCATTGTTCTCGGCGCAGGCATCATCGGCACCAGCACGGCGTGGCACCTGCTGGAACGCGGTCACGAAGTCATCGTGATCGACCGCCAGCCCGATGCTGCGCTCGAAACCAGTTTTGCCAATGCAGCACAGATCTCGGTGAGCTACTGCGAGCCCTGGGCCAACCGCGAGGCGCCGCTCAAGGCGCTCAAGTGGATGTTCGACAAGGAAGCGCCGCTGCTGTTTCGCCCGCAGATGGACTGGCAGCAATGGCGCTGGGGCCTGCAGTTCCTCGCGCAGTGCAACGACGCCGCGTTCGAGCGCAATGTGCAGCAGATCGTGGCGCTGGGCGCGTACAGCCATGCCGCCCTCAAGGACCTGGTCAGCACCACGGGCATCGAATACAACCGGCTGGAACGCGGCATTGCCCACTTCTACACCGACCAGAAATCCTTTGACGCCGCCGGCCATGCGGTGGAGCTCATGCGCAAGCACGGCGTGCAACGGCGCCTGGTGAGCCGCGACGAGCTGCTGCAGATCGAGCCCGCGTTCAAGGCCTACGGCGACAAGATCACCGGCGGCACCTACACCAGCACCGACGAGAGCGGCGACGCGCGCGTGTTCACGCAGGAACTCGCCCGCCGCTGCATGGCGCGCGGCGCGCAGTTCCTCTATGGCCACGACGTGCTGCGCCTGAACAAGATCGGCAACGCTATTGATTCGGTAGCTGTCATGGCACGCCAGTCCAGCGGTGGGGGCAAAAAAGACTTCATCCTGAAGGCCGACGCCGTGGTCGTGGCCTGCGGCTCCTACAGCGCGCCGCTGTTGCGCAGCGTGGGCGTGGACCTGCCGATCTACCCTGGCAAGGGCTACAGCGCCACGTTCCCGCTGCTCAAGCCCGAGGGCGCGCCCATGGTCTCCACCATCGACGACGGCAAGAAGATCGCCATGAGCCGCCTGGGCAACCACCTGCGCGTGGCGGGCACCATCGAACTCAATGGCTGGGACCTGACGCTGGACAGCACACTGGCCCGCGCACGCTGCCACATGCTGTCGCGCCGCATCGAGGCCATCCTGCCCGGCGTGTGCGACACCCGCACGCCCGAAGAAGGCGGCGACCCGCAGTACTGGACCGGCCTGCGCCCGGCCACGCCCACCAACATCCCGTTCATCGGGCAGACCCGCGTGGGCAAGCTGTGGGTGAATGCGGGCCACGGCACGCTGGGCTGGACGCACGGCGCGGGCTCGGGCAAGGCGCTGGCCGAGCTCATCAGCGGCGAACAGCCCGCGATGAACTTCGGCTTCCTGGGCGACGAGCGCGTGCGCGCGCCCCGGGCCGTCGCCACGGCCTGAAGCCACTGCCAGCAGACACGGGCCGGGGCCGTTACGATCCCGTCCATGCCTGCACCGCACTACCTCTTTCTCACCACGTCCACCCGCGAGCCGGGCCACACCGGCAACACCGAGTGGCTCGCACGCCAGGCGGCCGCCGCGCTGCCCCCGGGCACCGCGCAAACCTGGCACCACCTGGCCCGCATGGACCTGCCGCCCTTCGTGGACCAGCGCCACACCTCGGGCACCTATGCGCCGCCCGAAGGCGACATGAAGACGCTGCTGGACGCCACGCTGGCGGCCACGCACATCGTGTTCGTGGCGCCGGTCTACTGGTACAGCATTCCCTCGCCGCTCAAGACCTACCTGGACCACTGGAGCGCCTGGATGCGCGTGCCTGGCCTGGCCTTCAAGGAGCCCATGGGCGCGAAGACCCTGGCGCTCATCACCACCAGCGGCGACCGCGCCAAGGCCCAGCCCATGATCGACTCCGTGGAGCTGTGCGCCCGGTTCCTGTCGATGGCCTGGGGCGGCGCGCTCTGGGGCAAGGGCGGGCCGCCGGGGGCGGTGCAGGCCGACGCGCAGGCGCTGGCTGCGGCGCCGGACTTCTTGCTGGCGTAGCTAACCACAACGCCGTGCCGGCTCGGCCCAGGGTGAGGCTGCTGCGGTCGCGGTGGGTGTGGCTTTCGCCACAGGGGCCGGGCCGCCGGCGAGAACAGCTAGGGCTGCCGGCTCCGGGCCAGCGCCACGATGGCGCCAATGGCACCGCGCGCCTGGGGGCTGTTGTGCCAGCAGGTGGACCTCATCATCTCCGAGATGGTTCTGGTCACCGCGGCCACATCCGCGTCGACCAGTTCGGCCAGCGACGAAAACCCGACCTGCTCCAGGCGCGCAATCACGGTGGCCCCCACGCCGTGCAGGGCCAGCATTTGCTCTTTTTCAGCGGCAGAAAAACCCATGTCACCCCACTGTGGGCATTGCAACGAGGGAGACTGTATCCGCCTGCCCGAGCGCCATCAGGTTCGCCAGGCTCTGGCGGCCCGCAGATCCATCCGGCACCGGGGCGTGCGCGGCGTCTCCCATGGCTGGGGCGCCGGCGCCCGGCGCGCCTTTCCACTTCGCTGTGCCGGCGGCATTGGCCTGCATCATGGGCAGCTCCCTCTCAAGAATGGTGCACACGAGGCTATTGCCGGGCTGCTGACAACGTCGTGTCAGGAGCCCAGCCCCATCCGCTGCACCAGAATCCCCAGCCATTCGTGCAGCGCCAGGCTGCTGTCGGCCAGCGCGGAGGCGCGCGGCAACACCCGGTACAGCTTGCGGGCCTGCCCGCCCTTGAAGCCCATGGGCGCGGGCAGCACCTGCAGCCCCGCGCGCTCGAAGGCCCCGGCCGCGCGCACCATGTGCCAGCCGTGGGTGACCAGGGCAATGCGCTCGATGCCGGCGGCCTTGAGCAGGATGGCGGATTTTTCGGCATTGCTGCGGGTGTCGAGCGACTCCACCTCCGTCCAGCGCACCCGCCCTTTGAACTCGCGCTCCACCACGTCCTTCATGACCAGCGACTCGGCCCGCATGCCGCCGGTGGAGCCGCCCGTCGCCAGGATGGGCAAGCCCGCCTGCTGCTGCAGGTGCACGGCGTAGCGCACCCGCTCGCGGGCGCCCCGACTGAGCACATCCACACCGTACTCGGGGGCCACGGTGTCGGCCCCGCCCCCCAGCACCACGATGGCCTGGGTGCGCGCTTGGGACAGCTGCCGGGCGGTCACCACGGGATGGTGCTCCAGGCTGCGCACCAGCACATCCGACACCGGTGGCCAGGACAGCACCAGCACCGACAGCAGCGACAGCACCACCACCGTGATGCCCGTGCGGCGGTGGTAGCGCGCGATCCACAGCCCCACCAGCGCCAGCAGGATGCTGGACACCGGGGGCAACAGCAGCGCAGACAGTATTTTCTTCAGGGCAAACCACATGGCAACAGAAGGAGAAAGGGAAGGAGCAATCAGGCCTGCACGAGCCCGCCCGGCGGCGCCAGGGCATGGCGGGGGAAAAATGGACCGCTTGGACGGCCGAACCATCGGCCCTGCGGGATGGGGCAAGCTCAGTGCAGCATCCGCCGCTGGGCTAGAAAGTCCAGCAGCGCGGCATCGAAACCCTCGGGGTCCTCCAGCTGGGGCCAGTGCCCGACATGGGGCAGCACCAGGGTCTGCGCATCGGGCAGCACCTGGGCAAGCGCCTCCAGGGCCACGGGGGGTGTGCAGCGGTCCAGCGCGCCCCCCACCAGCAGCGTGGGCATGGCCAGGTGGGCCAGCGCGGCAGCCCCGCGATCAAACGTGGGCAAGGCCTCCAGCGCGCGCCGGTAGGCCCCCGGGTACACCTGGGCCAGCGCATGGCTGGCCAGCCGCACCCCTTCGGGCAGGGCGCCGGTGCCGATGAACTGGGGTACCAGCGTCTGCGCCAGCGCCTCCATGCCGCCACCGCCATCCAGTGCTTTCAGGGCGCGCAGCCGGGGCGCCACCCAGTCTTCCACCGCCTGCGCATCGAGCGCCGGCCCGCCCGCGCACAGCACGAGGCGCCGCACCTGCGATGGGCCGCGCACTGCGGCCTCCAGCGCCACCATGGCGCCCATGCCGTGCCCCACCAGCGTGACCGGGCCACCCCGCAGGGCGTCGATCAGGGCCAGGCAGCTCTGCGCCAGCGCCTTGAAGGTGTAGGGCTCCACGGGCGCGCTGCGGCCATAGCCCGGCATGTTCCAGGCCACGGCGCGGTAGCCAACCGTGGCCAGCGTTTCCACCTGGGGGGCAAAGGTGAGGTGGTCGCCATCGGCGTCGTGCAGCATGAGCACGGTGGGGCCGGAGCCCAGGGCGGTGAAGGTAGGAAGAACGGCCATGCGGTGGAAAACGGAACAGAAATGACTTACGCAAAACAGGGTTCAGGCAGGTAGCTCGCCCCCACGCCAGGTGGTGGTTGCATCCCGATTTGCGCAAGTCTTACGGAAGTAAACCCCGCAACAGCGCGGTGGTGGGTGGCGCCTGATAATAGTTGTTCCCCCCTGCTGCCACCGCTGGCACCGCTTTTGTGAACCCTTCGCCCCCCCGCCCCGCCCTCGCCCTGCCACCGAGCTTCTCCACACGCGAGTTTCGCGATGCACTGGGCATGTTTGCCACGGGCGTGACCATCGTCACGGCCCGCACGGCGGCGGGCGACCTGGTGGGGCTCACGGCCAGTTCGTTCAATTCGGTGTCGCTGGCACCCCCGCTGGTGCTGTGGAGCCTGTCGCACGGCGCCAGCACCCTGCCCACCTTTGCCGATGGCTCGCACTACGCCATCCACGTGCTGGCCGCGGACCAGAAGGCGCTGGCCGAGCGTTTTGCCACGCGCGGCATCGACCGCTGGGCAGGCCTGGAACACCGGCCCGGCATCAGCGGCGCCCCGTTGCTGGCCGGGGCGGCTGCCACATTCGAATGCTTCAACCGCAGCCAGTACAAGGAGGGCGACCACACCATCTTTGTGGGCGAGGTCGAACGCTGCGAGCACCGCGAAGGCATCTCGCCCCTGCTGTACCACGGGGGCAAGTTCTACACCGAGCACCCGCTGTGACGACCCCCACCGTGGCCGTGCGCCACGTGAACATCGGTCTGGCCCGGCGCCTGAAGGTGGGCGAGCGCTCGGTGCTCACCGCCATCGGCAAGGCACCCGTCACCGGCCCGGTGGCGGTGGGCCCGCTGGGCCTGGCAGGGGACGAGCAGGCCGACCCGAGCGTGCACGGCGGCCTGGGCAAGGCCATATACGCCTACCCCGCCGCCCACTACGCGTTCTGGCAGGCACAGCGCCGCGAACGCGGCGTGAGCCTGTTCGATGAAACCTTGCCGCCGGGTTTCATGGGGGAGAACCTCACCATCGACGGGCCGCTGGAAGCGGATGTGTTTGTGGGCGATGAATGGCATTTCCCCCACTGCGTGCTGCGGGTGAGCGCCCCGCGCGAGCCATGCTTCAAGTTCAACGCCGTCATGGGGTTTGCGCAGGCGGGCCGCACCATGGCCCTGGCCGGATGCTGCGGCTACTACCTGGCGGTGGACCAGCCCGGCACCATCGCCGCCGGAGAGACCGCCACGCTGGTGCCCGGGCAGCGCGGGCTGAGCATCGCGCAGGCGCTGGCCGGCAAGTGGGCAAAACACGCGCGCTAGCCAAGCCCCATCGGGTTCATCAATTTTGATAGCTGCCAGCGCTTACCAGATAAGCGCCAGGGGCCAATTTGGCTTGGATGCAGGACCTCAGCGCACGGTGTCGGGCAGCTCGATCTTGACCTCCAGCACCTCCAGGTTGTCCTGGCGCTCCAGGTGCACCTTGAGGTCGTCGGGGTTGATCTTCACGTACTTGGAGATCACCGCCACCAGTTCGCGCTGCAGCGCGGGCAGGTAGTCGGGCTCCGAGGCGTTGCGGCCGTTGCGCTCGTGCGCCAGGATGATCTGCAGCCGCTCCTTGGCGACGCTGGCGGTTTTCTTCTTCTCGCCGAGCAGGAAGGACAGGAAAGAAGCCATGGCTTATTTGCTCCCGAACAGGCGTTTGAAGAAGCCTGGCTTTTCCGCGTCGATGAAACGCAGCGGCTTGTCGGTGGCGCCCAGGAAGCGGTCGATCACGTCCTTGTAGGCCTCGGACACATCCGAGTCCTTGGCGTGGATCGCGGGCGTGCCCTGGTTGGACGACTGCAGCACCACTTCCGACTCGGGGATCACGCCGATCAGCTTGATGCGCAGGATGTCCTGGATGTCTTCCAGGCTCAGCATCTGGCCGTCCTGCACGCGGCTGGGGTTGTAGCGCGTGATGAGCAGGTGCTCCTTGATCGGCTCGCCGCCTTCGATCGCGCGCTTGGTCTTGCTGCCCAGCATGCCCAGGATGCGGTCCGAGTCGCGCACCGACGACACCTCGGGGTTCGTCACCAGCAGCGCCTCGTCGGCGAAGTGCATGGCCATCAGCGCGCCGCTTTCAATGCCGGCGGGCGAGTCGCAGACGATGTACTCGAAGTCCATCGCGGCCAGGTCCTTGAGCACTTTCTCGACGCCGTCCTGCGTGAGCGCGTCCTTGTCGCGCGTCTGGCTGGCGGCCAGCACGAACAGGTTGTCGCACTGCTTGTCCTTGATGAGGGCCTGGTTCAGGTTGGCCTCGCCCTGGATCACGTTGATGAGGTCGTACACCACGCGGCGTTCGCAGCCCATGATGAGGTCCAGGTTGCGCAGGCCGACATCAAAGTCGATCACGGCGGTCTTGTGGCCGCGCAGGGCGAGGCCGGTGGCAAAGCTGGCACTGGTGGTGGTCTTGCCCACGCCACCCTTGCCGGAGGTCACGACGACGATTTTGGCCATGTGTTGGGGTCTCTTGAGGGGTTGGATGATGAATGAAGTATCAATTTTCGTGGTGCATGCACCGGGGCGACGCTTGACACGGGCGTGGCCCACACCAGGGCTCCCGCGCAAGGGCCGCCCCGCCGCGCTGGGAGCGTCCCCCTGCCCGCTGCGCGCAGCGCTGCGAGAGCGGGGGGAAGGAGCGAAGCGACATAGGGGGGTGTTTCACTTGAGAGCTTCGATGATGAGCTTCTCGCCGTCGAGCCGGACCTGGGCCGGCTTGCCGCGCACATCGGCGGGCAACTCGGTCTCGGTGGTGCGGTAGATGCCCGCGATGGACACCAGCTGGGGCTCCAGGCAGGTCGAAAAGATGCGCGCTTCGGTGTTGCCGCGCGCACCGGCAATCGCGCGGCCGCGCAGCGGGGCATAGACGTGGATGTTGCCGTCGGCGATCACCTCGGCGCCAAAGCTCACCACGGCCATCACCACCAGGTCGGCGCCACGGGCATACACCTGCTGGCCCGAGCGCAGGGGCTTGTCCACCACCACGGTGCCGGGGCCCGGCATGGGCACTTCGCGCACCACTTCGACCTCGACCTCGCGGATCACCTCGCGCACCACTTCCTGCACCGGGGTGGCAGGGGCCTCGGCGCGAACGGGCGGTGCATCGGGCGCCGCGGCCAGCCCGGCCGCGCGCGCGGCATCCATCTGGGCAGGGCTGCCGCCGCGGACCGCCACGGGCAGGGTGCTGTGGCTGCGCAGCAAGGCCGTGATGGCCGCGAAATCGATGGGTTCCTGGGCTTCGCGCACAGGGGCCAGATCGATCAGCACCGGATCATTGTCGAAGAAGCCCGGGGCGTCGGCCACGCGCTCGGCCAGGTCGGCGGCAAACAGCGCGGCGTCGGTGGTCTTGAGCACCACGGCCACCACGGGCAAAGAGGCGCTCTTGAGGTCAAAGCTGGTGCGGGACTGCGCCGCCGTCGTAAGGGCCATGAATGAGGGGTGGAAAAGACGCTCGGGAACGGGTTTCAGAAGGCGCAAAGTGTACCGTGGGCCCGTGTAAGAACCTGTTCGCGCTCCCCGGGCGCCCTGCGCGGGAACACAAGGGGAAACGCGCGGCGCCTCGCGCGTGGCGCCGCGCCCCTCCCTGGGGAGCCCGTGCCTTCATCGGAAAACGGGCCAGCGCCCGCGCACCGCAGGCCCGCCGCAGGGCAGGGCCGAGAATCAGAACGCACGGGCGGCGGGGGCCGCGAGCGCGCGCAGCGGGGCGACGTCCTGCAGGCACCAGAGGCGGCGCCCGCCACGGATCCAGCCCTTGCCCTGCCATTCGGCCAGGATGCGGTTGAGCGTTTCGGCGCGGATGCCCAGATGGGCCGCCAGGTGGCGCTGGCTGGTCGGCAGCTGGATGTCCAGGCCCTGCCGCTCGGCCTGCGACACCAGATAGGCGGCCAGGCGCTGCGGGGCATTGCTGCTGGTGAGCCAGTCCACCTCGTTCACCCGCTGGTAAAGGCGCAGGCTCAGCGACTCCAGCAGCCGCAGCGCCAGCGCGGGATGCCGTTCGCAGGCGCCGCGCAATGCCCGCCGGGAAATGCGCCAGACCTGTGTGCCGCCTCGCGCGCGCGCCGTCATCGGGTACAGGCCGTGGGGCATGAACATCGCCGCCTCGGCCACCAGCTGGCCGACCTCGAAGCAGTGCAGCATGCGCTCGTCGCCCGCTGCGTCATAGCGCAGCACTTCCACGGCCCCCTGGGCGACCAGCAGGCAGTGGCGGGCCTCGTCGCCTTCAAAGAACAGTGTGTCGCCATCGGCGTGGCGCCAGCGCACGGCGTCGCCGCCCAGGGCCGCCAGTACCTCGCGCGGCATGCCTGCGAGCAGGCGCGTGGCGGCCAGCAGCTCTTGCAACGCACCACACGGGCTGGAGGCCACCGCATCCTCCCGCTGGACCGGGGCACCGTTGATAAAAGTCATTTCATATTCCTCTTTGAGCATGCATTCTCCACAAATACGAATAGATCTCATTCATTTCCTCCTGGCCCGCCATGTCATCCCATCGCACCTTCCGCCGTCCACTCCTGGCCATCGCCCTTGCTGGCGCCTTCCCGATACCGGCCGCAATGGCCCAATCCGACACCCCGCAAGCCGCCGCGCTGCCGACCGTGACGGTGCGTGCCGGGAGCGAGGCGGACACCTCGCCCGTGCGGGCCTCGGTGGCGGCCGAGCGTCAGCGCCTGGCACGCGTGCCCGGCGGCACCCACCTAGTCGAACCGCAGAAGGAAACCCGCCTGGCCACGCTGCGCGATGCGCTCGACTACCAGCCGGGCATCGTGATCCAGGACTTCTTTGGGGGCACGGACCAGCCGCGCCTGTCGATCCGGGGCTCGGGCATCCAGAGCAACCCGGTCAACCGCGGCGTGCTGCTGCTGCAGGACGGCCTGCCGCTCAACGAAGCCGACGGCTCCTTCATCATCGGGCTGGTCGAGCCACGCAACGCGGCGTTGGTGAGCGTTCGGCGCGGCGCGAACACGCTCTCGCCCGGCGCCACCACCCTGGGCGGCGAGTTGGACTTCCAGTCGCTCACCGGGGTCGACGGACGCGGCCAGGTGCGCGCCGAGGCGGGCAGCTTCGGCCGCCAGGGGCTGCAGGCCGCCGTGGGCACGCGCGGCGAACAATGGGACGCGCGCCTGAGCGTCAGCGGCGACCGCTTCGACGGCTACCGCCGCCATTCCGCCTCGCAGCGCGACGCGGTGCACGCCAACATCGGGTTCCTGGGCGATGGGGGTTTCGAGAACCGCACCTATTTCAGCTGGACGGACCTTGCCTTCCAGATCCCCACCGTGATCCCCAAGGACCGCATCGCCTCGAACCCGCGCGGCGTGATGGGCGATGGCGCCACGCCGCAGGACCAGCTTCTGAACGTCTACAAGCGCGACCCGCGCCGCGAGGCCACGCAATGGCGCCTGGCCAACCGTTCGCGCTGGGGCAGCGAAGCCCTCCGCCAGGAGGTCGGCGTGTACTGGCAGGACACGGAGGATCTGTTCAACAACCAGACCCACTACACAGTGAGCGGCACCCGCACCACCGGCGCGCAATGGCAGGCCAGCGGTCGCCCCGCGGGCGAGGCCGGCCCGCTGGGCTGGCGCACGGCCTTGGCGTGGTCGCGCAGCAGCATGGAGCGCGACCTGTTCGCCACCAGCCCCGCCAACGGCACGCGCCTGCAGCGCTTTGGCGCCTATGACCTCACCGCCAACAACCTGCAGGCCCTGGCCGGGGCCGACTGGCGCGTGGCGCCCCAGTGGACGCTGGTGGGCCATCTGCAGTGGAGCCGCCAGTCGCGCGACGCGGCCAGCCGCACCGCGGGCGCGGGGCTGGACCAGCAATGGACCTTTGCCACGCCCAAGGTGGGTGTGAACTGGAACCTCACACCCGCGACGCGCTGGTGGGCCAACCTGAGCCGCAGCCACGAGGCGCCAACCTTCTGGGAGATCCTGGGCGCCACCGTGGCCCCCAACAGCCCGGCCACGGCCAGCAGCGAACTGATCCGCCTGTCCATGCAGCGCGCCACCACGACTGAGATGGGCGGCCAGGGCCGTTGGGGCGACGGCACGGGCGCCGTGCAATGGACCGCCGCCGTCTACCGCAGCCAGGTGGCCGGCGAACTCATCAGCACCACCGACGCCAACGGCATCAAGGTGGGCACCTACAACTACGCGGGCGGTACCCGCCACCAGGGGGTGGAAGCAGGCCTGTCGGGCAGCTGGCCCCTGGCCACGGGCGCTCTGGACTGGCGCGGTTCCTGGACCTACAGCGACCTGCGCTTCAAGGGCGGTGAATACGCGGGCAAGCGGATCGCCGGCGTGCCACGCCACCTGCTCAACGCCGAGGTGCTGTGGCGCGTGGGCGACTGGCGCCTGGGCCCCAACCTGCGCTGGATGCCCACCAGCACACCCACCGACCACGCCAACACCGCCGGCGCCGAGCAGGACGCCTACGCGCTGCTGGGCGTGAAGCTCGAATGGCGCAACGGCCCCTGGACCGCCTATCTGCAGGCCGAGAACGTGACCGACCGCCGCTACGCCAGCAGCTACGCCGTCCGCAACCGCGCCACCGCCGCCCAGCCGGGCTACCTGCCCGGCCTGGGCCGCAGTGTGGCGGCCGGCATGAGCTACCAGTTCTGACCGGAGGCCGCCGCATGACACTCCACTGGAACGGACTTCGCCGCCGCCAGATGCTGGCCGCAAGCTGCGCGCTCGCCCTGGGCGGACATGCGCGCGCCGCCGACCCGTCGCCCGCGGGGCGGCTGCCGCGGATTGCCCTGGCGGGCCCGCCCGCCATCGTGTCCGCGCCGCTCATCCACATGGCCGAGACCGGCGCGCTGAACGGCATCGCCGAGCGCACCACCTTCACCCCCTGGCGCGATCCCGACCAGTTGCGCGTGATGGCCCTGGGCCACCAGGCCGACGTGCTGGCGATGCCCAGCAACGTGGCGGCCAACCTCTACAACCGCGGCGCGGGCGTGACGCTGCTCAACATCGCTACCTGGGGCGCGCTGTGGATCGTCACGCGCGACGTCGGGCGCAAGGCGCTTGCGGACTTTCGCGGTGAAGAGATCGCCGTGCCGTTCCGTGGCGACATGCCCGACCTGATGCTGCAGCTGCTGGCCGCCAGGCAGGGCCTGGACCTGCGCCGCGATTTCCGCGCGCGCTACGTGCCCACGCCCATGGAGGCCATGCAATTGCTCATCACGCGCCGCGTTGCGCACGCACTGCTGTCCGAGCCCGCGGTGTCGATGGCGCTGCGCAAGACGCAGTCGTTTCCCGCCGGCCTCGTGGCGCCCGCACTGCACCGCGGCGCCGATCTTCAGCAGGAATGGGGGCGGGTGTTCCAGCGCGCGCCACGCCTGCCGCAGGCCGGCATCGCCGCCGTGGGCATGGTGCGCGGGCAGCCCGCCGTGCTGGCGGCCGTGGCGCACGCCTACGCGCGTTCGGCCGCATGGTGCCGCGCGAACCCGCTTGACTGCGGCCGTCTGGTGGCGGCGCGCATCGATTTGCTCACGCCCGAGGCCGTCGCCGACGCCCTGGCCACGAGCCAGCTCGACGCCGTGCCGGCCCATGCGGCGCGGGACGACATCGGCTTCTTCTTCGGCCAGCTGTTCGCACGCGATCCCGCGCTGCTGGGCGGCAAGCTGCCCGACGCCGGCTTCATCCACATGCCGCCGCCCGGGGCCCCCGCGTCCCGCCACGGCGGCACCTCTTCGTTTCAAGGATCTCCATGCCAAGCCATCGCCTGATTCCACTGCTCGCCGCCCTGCTGGGCACCATGGCGCTGCCCGTCCTCGCCGCCGGTGGCGGCGACGGCGGTGCGTTCACCCTCACGCCCGAACAGATTACCTGGCAGGAGGGCAAGGCCACCCAACGTGTGGACGTGCACGCCGACGCCGCGCACCACGTGGTGACGCGCCGCGTGCGCATCGCCGCCGGCACCGACCTGCCCCCCCATGGCCATGAACGCGGCTACCGCCTCGTCACCGTGGTCAGCGGCACGCTGCTGCTGGGCTTTGGCGACCGCTTCGACGCGGCCATGCTCAAGCCGATGCCGCCCGGCAGCGTGTTCTCGGAAGACGCCGGCCACCGGCACTTCGCCCGCACGCTGCAGGAGCCCGTGGTGCTGCAGCTGACCGAAGTTTGCCTTGCTTGCGCCGCCCCATCGCCCGCCCGCCCATGAGCTGTCCCGCACGTTGTTCCGGCCGGGGGCCGGGCTGAGATGCGCCTGGTCTGGCGCCTGCTGCGGGGCGCGCCCGCCTATCTGTGGAGCGGCTGGGGGGCACTGGCCAGCCTGCTGCTGTTCCTTGCGCTGTGGGACCTGGGCGCGGGCCTCTACGGCCCGCTGATCCTGCCCGACCCGCTCACCACCTTCACCGCGCTGCGGGGCCTGGCGCAGTCGGGCGCGGCCTGGCCGGAGCTGGCCGCCACCGCGCGCCGCGCGCTGCTGGGGCTCGTGCTCGCGGCAGGCGTGGGCAGCGCGCTGGGGCTGCTGGCGGGCCTGTCGATGACGGCTTCGATGATGGCGCGCCCCTGGGTCACGCTGCTGCTGGGCATGCCGCCCATCGCCTGGCTGGTGCTGGCCATGCTCTGGTTCGGGGCGGGCGACGGCACACCGGTGTTCACCGTCTTCGTGGCCTGCCTGCCGGTGGTCTTCACCGGCGCGCTGCAGGGCACGCGCACCCTGGACCACCACCTCCGGGACATGGCGCGCGCCTACCGCCTGCCCTGGCGCATGCGCATCCTCGACCTGTATCTGCCGCACGTGGCGGCCTACCTGTTCCCGGCCTGGATCACGGCCCTGGGCTCCTCGTGGAAGGTGGCGGTGATGGCCGAACTGCTCGCCACGAGCGACGGCGTGGGCGCGGCGCTGGCCGTCACGCGTTCGCACCTGGACACGAGCGGCTCGCTCGCCTGGATCTGTGCCGTGGTGGGCAGCCTGCTGGTGCTGGAATATGCGCTGCTGGAGCCTTTCAAGCGCGAGCTGGAGCGCTGGCGGGGAGCCGGCGCATGAGCGCGTGCCCATCCAACCTGCAGGTGCGCGGGTTGCGCCATGCCTACGGCCCCGCCCCGGTGCTGGAAGGGATCGACCTCGACGTGCCGGCTGGCCGCATCGTCGCGCTGGTGGGCCCATCGGGCTGTGGCAAGACCACGCTGCTGCACCTGTGCGCCGGGCTGCTGGCGCACCAGCAGGGCCGTATCCGCCACGGCTTCGCGCACACCGCGCTGATGTTCCAGCAGCCGCGCCTGCTGCCCTGGATGAGCACGCTGGACAACATCGCCCTGGGTCTGAAGGCGCAGGGCGTGGCCCGCTCCGAGCGCCACCGCCGCGCCAGGGAGGCCGCGCTGGCGCTGGGCCTGGCGGCGTCGGTGCTGGCGCAGTTCCCCGCCGAGCTCTCAGGCGGCATGCAAAGCCGCGCGGCCCTGGCCCGCGCGCTGGTGCTGCAGCCCGACCTGCTGCTGATGGACGAGCCGTTCGGCGCACTCGACGTGGGCCTGCGCGGCCAGTTGCACCAGCTGCTGCTCGCGCGCCAGGCCGCACAGGGCATGGCCGTGCTGCTGATCACACACGACCTGATGGAAGCCGTGCGCCTGGCGGACACGGTGCTGGTCATGGCTGCCGCGCCCGGGCGCATCGTGGCGCGCTACGAGCCGCCGGGCGCGGCGCTGGCGCGCGGTGACGCGCTGGTGTACCGCTGCATCGCCGAGCTGCGGCAGCACCCCGGGGTGCGCGCGGCATTCGGCCTGCCCGGCGACGCCGGCACCGCGGCGCCGGAGAACGCCACGGGCGAGGGCCGCTGGCAGCCGTTGGCGCCAGGATCGCACACCCCTCACCCTGGACCGTGGGCATCGCGATGCTGAGCAGGCCTGCGGATACGCCACGGCCCGCGCCGTGGCATGCGGCCCATCCGGTGTGGATGTGCGAGATGCGGCCCTTCTTCCTGCTGGCCATGGGCTCGGCCGTCACGCTGCTGGCGTGGTGGAGCGCCGTGCTGGGCGCCGGCCTGCCGCCTCCGGCCGTGGCCGGCGGCGCGGTGGCCTGGCACGTGCATGAACTGGTCTTCGGCTTCGCGCTGGCCGCCGTGGGGGGGTTCGCGCTCACCGCCATGCCTGAATTCACGGGCCAGAGGGGTGCCACGCGCGGGCAGCTGCGTGCGCTGGCGGCGCTGTGGATGCTGGGGCGCATCGGTTTCTGGGGCTCCGGCGCGGCCGGTGCGCCGGCGCTGTGGCTGGCGGCGCTGGCGCACGGCGGGCTGCTGCTGGGGCTGGCGGCCATGCTGGCGCGGCCCCTGTGGTCACCGGCCGGCCGGCGCCATGTGGCGTTCTGGTGGGCGCTGCCCGCGCTGGCGACCGCCGTGGCGGGCTTCTATGCCGATGCGCTGCGGGGCCTGCCGGCCCTGCGCTGGCTGCTTGTGGCACTGGGGCTGCTGATGCTGCTCATCGTGGCGGCCATGAGCCGCATCTCCATGCGCATCGTGAACCGCGCCATCGAACAGGCCACGCCCGGCGCGCCACCCTACGTGGCGCGTCCGCCACGGCGCCATCTGGCGGCGCTGTGCATCGCGCTATACACGCTGGCCGAGTTCGCCCGGCCAGGCAGTCACCTCGCGGGCTGGCTGGCGCTGGCGGCCAGTGCCTCGGTGTTCCACCTGATGGGCGACTGGCATGTGGGCCGGGCGCTGCTGCGGCGCACGCCACTTCTGCTCTACGCGGTGTATGCCTGCATGGCGCTGGGCTATGGCGCGCTGGGGCTGTCGCACCTGGGCGCGGGCGGCGGCACGGGCGCGGGGCGGCACCTGATCACAATGGGCGCGGTGGGCCTGAACATCTTCATGGTGATCGCCATTGCCGGGCGGGCGCACTGCGGGCTGCCGCCCGATACCAGCCGCTGGATTCCCTGGGCCGCCGGCCTGCTGCTGCTGGCGACCGCCGTGCGCGCGGGCGCCGCGTGGGCGGGCGGCGGGCCGCTGTGGCTGGCGGGGGCCGGCGCGGGCTGGTGCGCGGCCTTCGCCGTGCTGCTGTGGCGCATCGGACCGCCGCTGTGGCGCGCCCGGGCCGATGGCCGCCAGGGTTGCGAGGGGCCGTGAAGCCTTCCGCCTGCGCTCCGGGTCGCCTGGATGCATGGGCGACGGGCCGCCGGGCAAGGGTCTTTGATAATCGACCGATGTCTTCTCCCCGCAAAACCCACATCGATTCCCTGGCCATCGCCCTGCTGCTGGCCTGCTGCATGTTCTGGGGCTTCCAGCAGGTGCTGGTGAAAGCCACCGTGGGCGAGGTGGCTCCCGTGTACCAGGCCTTTCTGCGCTTCGTGCTGGCCACCGTGGCGGTCGCCGCCTGGTGCGCGTGGCGCGGCGTGCCGCTGTCGGGCGCGGCCGAGCCGGCCGGGGCACCGCGCGCGGGCCTGCTCGCCGGGGCGCTGTTCGCAGGAGAATTTGCCTGCATCTACCTGGGGCTGCAGTACACCACGGCGTCGCGCCTCACGGTGTTCCTCTATGCCGCCCCGTTCTGGGTGGCCCTGCTGCTGCCGCGCTTCATCCCCGGTGAGCGCCTGCAGGGCTGGCAGTGGCTGGGACTGGCCGCTGCCTTTGTGGGCGTGGGGCTGGCGCTGGGCGACGGTCTGCTGGGCCCCGCCAATGCCGCCCTGCCCCGTGCCTGGCTGGGCGACCTGCTGGGCCTGGCCGCGGGCCTGATGTGGGCGTTGACCACGGTGGTGATCCGCACCACGCCGCTCGCGCGCGTGGCGCCCGCCAAGCAGCTGCTCTACCAGGTGGGCGTGAGCGCCGCCGCACTGCCCTGGCTGTCGCTGGCCCTGGGCGAAAGCTGGACCTTGCAGTTCAGCACCTTCGCCTGGGGTTCGCTGCTGGTGCAGGCGCTCGTGGGTGCATTCGTGAGCTATCTGGCCTGGATGTGGATGCTGGCGCACTACCCGGCCACGAAGATCTCGGTGTTCGTGTTCCTCACGCCCGTGTTCGCGCTGCTGTTTGGCGCCTGGTGGCTGGGCGAGCCCGTCACCGCCGGGCTCGTGGCCGCGCTGGTGCTGGTGGCGGCGGGGATCGTGCTGGTGAACCGCCGGCCCGCGGCGCAGTAGGCGCGGTGGCAATAGGCCCGCGCCGGGGGGCTACAGCTTCGGGATCCGGATCCGGCTGATCATCAGCGAACCCGACAGCGCGAACAGCAGCACCAGCGGGTGCAGCGTGAAGCCGCCGATGAGCACCTTGCCGAACCACAGGCTCTCGCGCACCGCGCCCAGGTAGGCCGCCAGGGCCAGCAGGCCCACGAGCACGATGGAGGTAGGGATGGGCGTGCCCTCGAAGTACTTCACCTTGCCGTCGTCGCCCGAGAGGGTTTCGGCCGTGACGTTGTAGCGCGCCAGGCGCGAGACGCCGCAGGCCACGAAGTAGGCCAGCACGATGCGGTCGTACAGGCCCTGCATGCCGCAGCCATAGGCGATGATGGCCGGAGCCACGCCGAACGAGATCACGTCGGCCAGCGAATCGAGCTCCCGGCCCATGGCCGAACTCTTCTGGCGCCAGCGCGCGATGCGGCCGTCCAGCACGTCGAAGATGAGCGCGGCCAGCACGAGGGCGGCGGCGAAATAGACGTGCACCACGGCGCCGGTTTCCAGGTAGGTCATCGACGAGAACAATGCGCCCACGCCGCAGACCGCGTTGCCCAGCGTGAACCAGTCGGCCAGGTGGAATTCGCGGATCATCGAGAAACGCTTGGGATGTCGGGGAGTGTTCATGTCAGGAGCTCCGGTCGCGCCATGGTGGATGAGAACGCCCCATTATGGGCGGCCAGGTGCCGGGCTTCTTGTAGGCACACCGCCCGCCCGCTCGAGGATGAAATCGATGAGCGTGCGCACCGAACTGGTCTGGTAGCGGTTGGGCATGTACAGGAGGAACATCTGCGTGCCAAAGACGCTCAGGCGGTAGTCGTCGAGCGCGGTGACGATGCGCCCCTCGCGCACAGGGTCCGCCACCACGTAGTCGGGCAGCAGGCCCACGCCCAGGCCCGCCAGGACCGCGTCGCGCAGGAAGGGAAAATGCTCGGACAGCAGGGTGGGCCGGGGCAGCACTTCCTCGCGCTGGCCGTCGGGCCGGTAGGCGGCCACGCGCAGCTCGCGCCCGATGAAGCCCGAGGTGAAGAGCGGCACCGTGGCCAGGTGCTCCAGGCGCGTGGGCAGGCCGTGCTCCTGCGCGTACGCGCGGGCGGCGCACACCACGTAGCGCACGGGGCCCAGGGCCCGCGACACCAGGGCCGGCGGCGGCTCGGTCATGATGCGGATGGCGATGTCCACGTCCTCGCGCACGAGGTCGCTCACGCGGTTCTCGAACATCACTTCGAGCACGATCCCCGGGTACAGGCGCTTGAATTCGATGAGCCAGCCGGCCATGACCATCTGGCCGTAGCCCAGGGGCATGCTCAGCCCCACGCGCCCCTGCAGGCTCTGGCCCAGCGTGGCGATGGTTTCGCGCGCCGCCAGCATCTCGTTCATGATGCTGCGGCCGTGCTCGTACAGGCGCAGCCCGACCTCGGTGGGCTCCACGCGCCGCGTGGTGCGGCGCACCAGCTGCACGCCCACCGACTTCTCCAGCTGGTGCAGGTGGTAGCTCACGTTGGCGCGGCTCATCTTGAGCTTGCGCGCGGCCAGGCTGAGGTTGCCGGCGTCCAGGATCTCCACCAGCAGGGTCAGTGCCGAGAGATCCATGTGGCGCGCTCCGCTTGTTTGTCAAAAATATTCATACAGAGTGTCAATCCTTCATGTGATTGTCAAGAAATCCTGTCGGCACAACAATCCCGGGTCTGCCCGCACTTCCGTCCATGACCGCTCCCGCACTCCATCCGCCCTTTGCCCGCACCGCCACCACCCTCCGCGGCCTGCGGGATGTCGAACAGCTGGAAGCCACGCCCCTGGCCGAGGCGCTGCCGGTGCGAAGCACCTATGAAATCCTGCGCAATGCCGCCCATGCGTTCGGCGGCAAGACCGCGCTGACCTTCCTGCCCACGGCCGATCCGGCGGACGCGCCCATCCGCTGGTCGTACGCGCAGCTGCTGGCCGGCATCCACCAGACGGCCAACCTGCTGCACACACTGGGCGTGGGCCCCCGGGACGCCGTGGCCGTGCTGCTGCCCGGCTGCCTGGAATACCACCTGGCCCTGTGGGGCGGCGAGGCGGCGGGCATCGTGCAGCCCCTGAACCCCATGCTCACCGACGAGAAGCTCGCGGCCATGATGGCGCTGGCGGGCGCCAAGGTGCTGATCGCCTACGGCGCGGAAGGCGACGTGGGCTACTGGAGCAAGGCCCTGCGCCTGCGCAGCCAGGTGCCCACGCTCGCCACCGTGCTGCGCGTGGCCCCGCACGATGAGGCGCCCGGCGCCGCCGGCGCGCTGCCCGAGGGCGTGGTGGACTTCGCGGCGCGCCTGCGCCAGCCCGCCGGCCAGCTGGTGAGCGGCCGGCGCATCGCGCCCGGCGACATCGCAGCGTACTTTCACACCGGCGGCACCACGGGCGCGCCCAAGATCGCGCGCCACAGCCATGGCGCGCAGGTGTTCACCGCCTGGGCCAGCGTGCAGATGCAGGGCATCACGCCGCAGGACGTGGGCATCAACGGCTACCCGCTGTTCCATGTGGCGGGCGTGCTGCCCGGTTCGCTCGCGGCGCTCTCGGCGGGGGTGGAGACCATCATCCCGACGGCGGGCCTGTTCCGCAACCGCGAGGTCATCGCCAGCTACTGGCGGCTGGTCGAGCGCCACCGCTGCACCTACCTGTCGGCCGTGCCCACGGTGCTGGCCGCGCTGGCCAACGTGCCGCTCGATGGCGCGGACATCTCGTCGCTGCGCTACTGCCGCACGGGCGCGGCCATCCTCGCGCCGGAGCTGGCGGCGCGCTTTGAGCGCCTGTTCGGCCTGCATGTGCACGAAAGCCTGGGCATGACGGAGATGGCGGGCATCTCCACCATCACGCCACCGGGCGTGCACGCGCCCGCCGGCTGCGTGGGCTGGCGCCTGCCATACGCGCGGCTGCGCATCGTGGCGCTGGACGCGCACGGCAACGCGTCCGGCCAGGACATGCCGCCTGGGCAGCCGGGCATGGTGCTGTTCCAGTCGCCCAACCTGTTCTCGGGGTTTCTGGATGCGGCGGACACGGCCAAGGCCTTCACGGCCGACGGCTGGCTGGCCACCGGAGACCTGGGTTTCGTGGACGCCGAAGGGCGCCTGCACCTGAGCGGCCGCTCCAAGGACCTCATCATCCGCAGCGGCCACAACATCGATCCCAAGGTGATCGAGGACGCGCTGGGCGCCCACCCCGCCGTGCAGCTCGCCGCCGCCGTGGGCGCGCCCGACGCCTATGCGGGCGAGCTGCCCGTGGCCTTTGCCACGCTGGTGCCGGGCGCGCAGGCGACCGAGGCCGAGCTGCTCGCCTTCACCGCAGAGCGCGTGGACGAGGCCGTGGCCCGCCCGCGCTGGGTGCGGGTCCTGGGCACCATGCCCGTGACCAACGTGGGCAAGATTTACAAGCCCGCGCTGCGCCTGCAGGCCGCCTGCCACACGGTGCAGGCGCTGGCCGACGGCGTGTGGGCCGAGACCCCCGGCCTCCCCCGCCCCCAGGTGCAGCCCGAAGGCGAGAGCGCCGTGCGCGTGACCCTGCAGCCCGGCCCGGGCGCGGCCGCGCTGCAGGCCCGGCTGCGCGAGGTGCTCGCGCCCCTGCCGCTTGCCGTCACCATCGCCCCGGCGCCAGGAAGCCCCCAGCCCGCCTGAACGAGCCCCGGCCCGCCACCGCGCAGGGCCGGGCCAGCCTGATTTGCAATACCCATGACAGGAGACGACACATGCCCCACCACCCCCCGTCGATGACCCGCCGCCACTGGCTGGGCGCCGCCGCCCTGGCCGCCGCCGCCGCGTGCACCGGCCCCGCCGCCCTGGCGCAGGCCTACCCCAGCAAGCCCATCAAGGTGGTCGTGCCCTTTGCCGCAGGCGGCGCCACCGACGTGCTCGCGCGCGTGCTGGCCGAGAAGATGGCCGCGGGCCTGGGCCAGCCCATGGTCATCGACAACAAGCCCGGCGCGGCCGGCATCATCGGCACCGACGCGGTGGCCAAGGCCGCGCCCGATGGCTACACGCTGCTGCTGGGCCTGAGCAATTCGATGCTCACCAACCAGTTCCTGTACACCAAGCTGCCCTACAGCCCCGAGCGCGACATCGCGCCCATCTACCAGATCGCCATCGCGCCGCTGGTGCTGGTGGCCCACCCCGGCGTGCCCGTGGCCACGGGCCCCGAGCTGCTCAAGTACGTGGTGGAGAACAAGGGCAAGGTGGCCTACGGCTCCTACGGCACGGGCGCCTACCCGCATCTGGCCGGCGCCTACATGAGCCTCACGCAGAACGCCGACATGAGCCACGTGGCCTACCGGGGCGAGGCGCCCATGGTGCAGGACCTGCTGGGCGGCCAGATCCAGATCGCGTTCGCCAGCGCGCTGCAGGCCAAGCCGCACATCGACGCGGGCAAGCTCAAGGCCATCGGCGTGAGCGGCGAGCGCCGCATGGGCGCGCTGCCGGGCGTGCCCACGCTGGCCGAACAGGGCCTGAACGACGAGGCCTACCGCGTGGCGGGCTGGCTGGCCTTTGGCGCACCGGCCGGCACGCCCGCGCCCATCCTGGAGCGCATTGCCGCCGAGGTGCGCAAGGCCACGCAGTTGCCCGACGTGGCGCAGCGCATCGCGGCCATGGGGTTCGATGTGCAGAACAGCTCACCCGCGCTGTTCACGGCCGCGATCGCCAAGGAGCGGCCGGTGTGGGAGCGATTGATCAAGGCCTCGGGCGCGAAGCTTGACTGACCCCCTGAGCGGCTGCCAGAAACAGCTGCTCTTCGTCATGTCCAGGCCTGCGCAAGCAGGCTTGGAGCCGCAGCCCTCAGCCCCTGAAGGGGGCCGTCGCCAGCGCGGCGGAGCGGCCCTGGCATGGCGGCGCGCCGGTCACAACAGGTGGCAGGAGGCAAAAAAAGGCCCGCGAGGGCCTTTGAGACCAAAATGGGCCCCAGCGCCTGTCCATCAAGCGCAAGCAGCTATCATTTTTGAAGCATTTTAGCGCCGCCCACGGTGCAGGGGCCCCGCCGCGTTCAATCGAGGGTCACGCCGGTCGATTTCACCACCCCGGCCCAGCGCTGGAGTTCCTTGCCGACATAGGCGCGGTACTCTTCGGGCGTGGAGCCCAGCGGCTCGGCGCCCTGCACCGCCAGCCTGGCACGCACCTCATCGCTTTGCAGCGCCTTGTTGATCTCGGCGTTGAGGCGCTGCACCAGCGCCGCCGGCGTCCTGGCGGGCACCATCACGCCCTGCCAGGCGCCCGCCTCAAAACCGGGCATCACGGTTTCCCCCAGCGTGGGCACGTCGGGGTACAGGGACATGCGCCTGGCGGTGGTGACCGCCAGCAGCTTCAGGCGCCTGTCCTTCACGAAAGGCATCACGGAGTTGATGGTGTCCGTCATGAACTGGATCTGCCCCGCCACGAGGTCGACATCCGCGGGGGCGCTGCCCCGGTAGGACACGTGCGTGGCCTCGATGCCCAGGCTCCTGGTGAACTGGAAAGCCGCCAGGTGGGTCACATTGCCATTGCCGGCCGAGCCATAGGAGAGCTTGCCTGGGTTGGCCTTGGCGTAGTCGACGAACTCGCGCACATTGTTGACGGGAAGGCTCGGGTGCACGACCAGGGCCAGCGGCACCACGGCGGTGAGGGCCACGGGCGCCAGGTCTTTCTGCACGTCATAGCTCAGGTTCTTGTAGAGCGCCGGGCTCAGGGTGATGGACGAGGTGTTGTAGAGCAGCGTGTACCCGTCACCCGCCGCCTTGCTGACCTGGGTGCCGCCGATGTTGCCGTTGGCGCCGGGCTTGTTGTCCACGATCACGGACTGCCCCATCTGCTCCGTCAGCTTCTGCGCCAGCACGCGCGCCACCTGGTCGGTGGGCCCGCCTGGCGGAAAGGGCACCACCAGGGTGATCGGTTTGGAAGGGTAGGCCTGCGCATGCGCCAAGCCCATGGGGGCGATGGCCGCCACGCCGGCCGCGCAGCCGAGCATGGCCAAGCATACACGCCGGACGCCGCTGGGTCGCGAAGACGTGCGGGAAGTGCTTTTTTTCATGGTGCTTGTCTCCTGGGTGGTTGTAGTTGGGGAAATCTGTTCACGAACGCCCGGCGAGCAAGCGGGTGGCCGTGTAGGTCATGACCGGTACCCCCTGCTGGTTGAAGACGTCGATGCGCGAGGTCACGACCGCGCGGCCACTCCTGGAGGTGGGCCGGATCTCCGTCACCTCCACCACCGCCTCGATGGTGTCGCCCACCCGCACGGGCGCGAGGATCTTCTGGTGCAGCTCCAGCATCGCAAGGCCCGTGCCCTGGATCATGGTCTGCAGGATGAAGCCCTCGATGAGCGCATAGGTCAGCGCCCCCGGCACGGGCCGCCCCGCCATGGCGCCGCCCTCGTAGCCGTCTTCGATGAAGATCGCCTCCAGCATGCCGGTCACGCCGATGAAGCTGACCAGGTCCGTCTCGGTGACCGTGCGCCGGAAGGTGCGAAAGCGTTGTCCCACGCTCAGGTCCTGCCACACAAACCCCTGTCCGAGGCGCGGCAAATGGCGGTCCACGCCAGCGAGGGCGGCAGGGCGGAGGGTGTCCGCAGAAGGCGTCTGGGGGATCATGGAAGGCGTCCTTGTCAAGAAGAGGGGCCCACGGCTGCGCGGGTGCCCAGCAGTGCCTGGATCCGTGCGCCGCCGAGCCCGGCCTGGGCCAGCAGCGTCTCGGTGTGTTCGCCCAGCCGGGGGGGCATGGCGATGGCGGGGCGCTGCCCGTCAAAGCGCACCGGCACGCCCGGAAAGCGCACCTCGCCCAGGGCGGGGTCGGAGAGGGTTTCGAAGAAATCCGTGGCCACGAGGTGTGGATCCAGGGGCAGATCCTGCAGCCTGGCCACGGGCGCGGCGGGGATTTCCAGCCGCTCGCACACCGCGATCCAGTGGGCCGTGGTGTGGCGCCCGGTGAAGCCCGACGCAAGCTCCAGCAGTTCGGCGATGTGCCGCGTGCGGCTGGCGATGTCGGCGAAGCGCGCATCGCGCGCCAGGTCCGGGGCACCCACTTCGGTGAAGAAGCGCTGCCAGTGCAGGTTGGTGTACGGCATCATGGCCACCGCCCCGTCGGCCGTGCGGTAGGGCCGGCGCCAGGGGGCCAGCACACGCGGGTAGCCCGGTGGGGACAGCGGCGGCTCGAAGTGCTGGCCGTAGTAGTGCTCGACCAGGTTGAAACCCACCATGGACTCGAACATGGGGATTTCCACGAAGGCCCCCCGGCCCGTGCGCTCGCGCTGCCACAGCGCGGCCAGGATGGCATGCGCGGCCACATGGGCACAGGTCTTGTCGGCGGCGATGGTGGGCAGGTAGCGCATTTCCCCGCCCTGCCGTTCCATCAGGTCGGCAAGCCCCGACATGCCCTGGATCACGTCGTCATACGCGGGTTTGCCGGCATAGGGGCCAGGCAAGAAGCCCACCAGGCTGGCATACACCAGGCGCGGAAAACGCTCGCGCAGCGCCTCGGGCGCGAGGCCCAGGGCCGCCAGCTTCTGCGGCCGCATGCTGTGCATCAGCACATCGGCCGTGGCGATCAGTGCGCCCAGCGCCTCCTGCGCACCGGCCTGCTTGAGGTCCAGCGCCACGCTCTTCTTGCTGCGGTTGGCGCCCAGGAACATCGCCGCCATGCCCGCCTCCCGGGCGGGGCCGGTATGGCGCGTCGAGTCGCCCTCGGGCGGTTCGATCTTGATCACCTCGGCACCGTAGTCGGCCAGGACCTGGCTGGCCAGGGGGCCGAAAATCACGCTGGACAGATCCAGCACGCGAAGGCCTTGCAAAGGCGTCATCTCACATCCTTCCGAAGGCGGGTGGGCGGGCACGGTGCCTCACTGGAACTTCGGCGCGCGTTTTTCAATGAAGGCGGTCACCGCTTCCCGGTGGTCTGCCGTCTTGTGCGCGATGGCCTGGTAGCCCGCCGAAGTCTCCAGCAGCGAGGCCAGCGAGGCGTGTTCGCCCTCGCGCAGCAGGCGTTTTGTCATCCGCATCACGGCGCCGGGGTTGGCCGCGATCCTGGCGGCCAGCGCCCGCGCGGCGGGCAGCAACTGGTCCGCCGCCACCACGCGACTCACCAGGCCGCAGGCCAACGCCTCCTGCGCGCCGATGGCCTCGCCGGTGAACGCCATCTCGGACGCCTTGGCCCTGCCGACCGCGCGCGGCAGCAGCCAGGCACCACCGTCGCCGGGCACGATGCCCACGCGCACAAAACTCTCGGCGAAGGTGGCCGCCTCGCTGGCGATGCGGATGTCGCACATGCAGGCCAGGTCCAGCCCCGCGCCGATGGCCGGGCCGTTGACGGCGCAGATCACGGGAACATCGAGCTGGTACAGCGCCTGGGGGATGCGCTGGATGCCCTGGCGGTACTCCTCGCGGATCAGGTCGGGCGTGCACGCATCATCAAAGAAGCGCTTCATGTCCTTGACGTTGCCGCCCGAGCTGAAGATGGGGCCCGCGCCCGTGAGGATCAGCACCTTGACGCCGGCATCCCGGCGCACGTCCTCGCACAGCTGCACGAACTCGTCCACCGCGGTGTTGCCGGTGAGCGCGTTGCGCGTTTCGGGCTGGTTCATGGTGGCGGTGAGGATGCCGCCGTCGCGTTCAATGGTCAGAAAGGCCATGGCAAATGTCTCCAGTCAGCGAAGTGGCACTCAGGCCGGGAATTCGACGTCGGTGATGCGGCGCACCAGATCGAGCGTGATGCCGCTGTGCTGCAGCAGCGCCTCGCCGGCCACGGTGTGCCAGTACCCCTCGCTGCCGGCCGTCTGGCGCCAGGCATGCAGGCGCCGGGTGAAGAGCTGCAGGTCATGCTCCTCGGTGAAGCCGATGGCGCCGTGGATGGCGTGGGCGGCTTCCGACACGGCCAGCGCGGCCTCGCTGCAGCGCGCCTTGGCGGTCGCCACGCGCAGGCGGTCGGGCTGGATGCCCACGCCGCCGCCGCTGCAGCCGAGCTGCGCGGCCATGCGCGCGGCAAACACGTGTTCGCTCATCACGGCCAGCTGGTGCTGGACGGCCTGGAACTTGCCGATGGGGCGGCCGAATTGCTGGCGTTCGTTGGCGTACCGCAGGGTGCGCTGGAACACGCTGCTGAGGGCGCCGGCCATCTGCGCTGCCACCACCGCGGCCTGCAGGGTGCGCACATCCAGTGCGGCATCCACGGCCACCGTGGAGGCGGCATCGCACTGCGCGGCCGACCAGGTCAGCGCCGCATCCAGCGCCAGTGCATGCGCATGGGCGTGGGCGCCGTCGACGGGAAGCAGGTGCCAGGCGCCGCCGGCCTGCACCAGCACCGTATCGGCCACCTGGCCGCCGCGCACCAGCGCGCAGTGCAGACCGCCGCCGGCGCCACGCTGGCCGCGGGCCAGGGCGATGCTGCCCTGCGGGCGCACCAGCCCTGCCTGGGCCAGCAAGGCCCGCGCCACCATGGTCTCGGCCAGGGGCAGCGGCAGCGCGTGGGCACCGCATTGCTCCAGCACGCCAAAGGCCTGGTCCAGTTCCAGGCCCGCCCCCCCCTCGTCTTCGCCCAGCAGGGCGTCGGCCAGGCCGGTGGATTCCAGCTGCTCCCACAGGCCCCGCGCGGCATCCGCCGCGCGCCCGCCGCACTCGATGGCGCGCACCACGGCGGGGGTGCACCGGTCCGCCAGCACGTCGTGCGCGGCATCGGCGAACAGGTCGTTGTCATTCATGCTCATGTCGGTCATCCATTGCGTTGCACACACTGCCCCCGGCCCCTGGCCGAAGCGCGGCCCGGTCGGAGGCGCCAGGCACGGTCCCCACGCAGCGCGCGAGAGATGCCGCGCAGCAGCCCAGGGGTGTCTCATCTCAAGCCCAGGCCGCGGGCGATCATTCCGCGCAGGATGTCGCGCGTGCCGCCGCGCAGCGAGAAGGAGGGCGAGGCCTCGGTCACGTACTTGAGCGTCATCAGGAGCTCCACGGGCACGTCCTCGGCCTCGCGCGCGAACAGGTCCTCGGCAATGGCCGCTGGAATCATCTGCTCGAGGGTGGTTCCAAGCTCCTTCACCAGCGCCGCCTCGACGATGGGGCTCGCGCCCTGCGTGAGTTTTTCCTGCACCGACACGGACATGGCGCGCAGCGGCGCCAGCTGCGTGAGCACCTTGCCCGCCAGCCGCACGGCCGAGTCGGTGCGTCCCTGGGGCGTGCGCACGTAGCCGAGCCACTGGTCGAACAGCACGATGGAGGAGAACAGGCGCTCGGGCCCGCTGCGCTCGAACGCCAGCTCCGCCGTGACCTGCTCCCAGCCCTGGCCCTCGGCGCCAATGAGCGCATCCGGCCCCAGCTGCACGTTGTCGAAGAACACCTCGCAAAAATGGCTGTCGCCCGAGAGGTCTTCGATGGGGCGCACCGTGACCCCCGGCAGCGACAGGTCCACGATGACCTGCGACAGGCCCTGGTGGCGGTCCTCGGAGGTGCCCGAGGTGCGTACCAGCGCGATCATGTACTGGCAGTGGTGGGCGTTGGTGGTCCAGATCTTCTGGCCGTTGAGCACAAAGCCTTGCGCATTGGGCACGGCGCGCGTCTTCACGCTGGCCAGGTCCGAACCCGCGTTGGGTTCGCTCATGCCGATGCAGAAGAACGCCTCGCCCTTGCACACGCGCGGAATGTAGAACTGCTTTTGCGCCTCGGTGCCGTACTTCAGGATCAGGGGCGCGCTCTGGCGGTCGGCGATCCAGTGCGAACCCACGGGGGCGCCGCAGGCCAGGTATTCCTCCACCAGCACGTAGCGCGTGAACGCGCTGCGCCCGCCCCCGCCGTACGCCCTGGGCAGCGTGATGCCGATCCAGCCCTTGTCTCCCAGCCGGCGGCTCAGAGCGCTGCTGTAGCCGCCCCAGGAGCGCGCGCGGATGTGCGCGGGCAGGTCGGCAATGGCCTCCTGCAGGAAGGCGCGCACCTCGGCGCGCAGTGCCTCGTCTTCAGCGGGAATGCGCGTGAGCGCCAGTGAATCCAGGGTGCTCATCCCAAAACTCCGTCGTCCTTGTAGGCCTGCAATTGCGCGGGCGAAAAACCCAGGTAGCGGGCCAGCACCTCGTCGGTGTGCTGGCCCAGCTGCGGGGGCGTGTGGCGGTAAGTGACGGGCGTGTCCGACAGGCGGATGGGGCTGGCCACCAGCGGCACCTCGCCCGCCTGCGGGTGCGGCATCGCGATCCGCAGGCCCCGGGCCTGGACCTGTGGGTCCTCGAACACATCGCGCACGGTGTTGATGGGGCCGCAGGGCACGGCGTGCCGCTCCAGCAGAGCGATCCAGTCGCGCGTGGTGCGCGCCACCGTGGCGGCGCGGATGCGGCCGACCAGTTCCTCCCGGTGGGCCAGGCGGCCGGCGTTGCACACGAAGCGTTCGTCCTGCGCCCAGTCCGGTTCGCCGATGGCATGGCAAAAGCGTGCAAACTGTCCGTCGTTGCCAATGGCCAGGATCATGTGGCCGTCCTGCGTGGGGAAGTCCTGGTAGGGCACGGTGTTCGGGTGCGCATTGCCCATGCGCTGCGGCACCTTGTCGCCGTACAGGTAATTCATGCCCTGGTTGGCCAGGCAGGCCACGCCCACGTCGAGCAGCGCCAGGTCGATGTGCTGGCCCCGGCCCGTGTGTTCGCGCGCCTGCAGCGCAGCGAGGATGGCCGTGCTCGCATACAGCCCGGTGAGGATGTCGGTGAGCGCCACGCCCACCTTCATGGGACCGCCGCCGGGTGCCCCGTCGGGGTGGCCGCTGATGCTCATGAGCCCACCCATGCCCTGGATCAGGAAGTCGTAGCCCGCGCGGTGCGCGTAGGGGCCGTCCTGGCCAAAGCCGGTCACGGAGCAGTACACCAGGCGCGGGTTCAGCGCGCTCAGGCTCACATGGTCGAGCCCGTACTGCGCCAGGCCGCCGGTCTTGAAATTCTCGATGAGCACGTCGCACCGCGCCGCGAGCTCGCGCACGATCTGCTGACCCTCGGGCCGGGTGAAGTCCACCGTCACCGACTGCTTGTTGCGGTTGGTGCACATGTAATAGGCCGACTCGCCGGTGGGCCGGCCCGCCGCGTCCGTCACATGGGGAGGGCCCCAGGCGCGGGTGTCGTCGCCGGTGCCCGGGCGCTCGACCTTGATCACTTCGGCCCCCAGGTCGCCCAGGGTCTGCGCGGCCCAGGGGCCGGCCAGCACGCGGGACAGGTCGAGCACCTTCACATGCTGCAGCGCACCCGGCTGCGCGGCGGGAGCACCGCTCATTGCAGCGGCACCTTGGCCTGGGTGACGATGCGCTTCCACAGCACGATCTCGTTTTTCTGGAACTCGTGCATCTGCGCGGGCCCACCGGTCATGGCGGTGGCTCCGATGCGCTCGTAGAAGGAACGGGTCTCGTCCATCCTGGAGATGACGGTGAACAGCTCGGCCAGCCGGGCGGTTTCGGCGGCGGGGGTCTGGGCGCTGACCATGGCGCCCACCCACGTGTAGGCCTCGAAGCCCGGCAGGCCCGCTTCCGTGGCGGTGGGCACGTCCGGCGCCGCGGCCACGCGCTTGTCGGACGCCACGGCCAGCACCTTCACGCGGCCGCCCTTGGCTAGCTCCTGCACGGCGGTCACCTCGGCGAAGGTGTAGTCGACGGTGCCCGAGGCCACGGCCGTCATGGTCTCGCCGGCGCCCTTGAAGGGCACGTGCACGGTGTGGATGCCCGCCGTGTCGTTGAGCAACTCGCCCATGAGCTGGTAGCCGGCCGAGCCCGCGCCGAAGTTCACCTTGCCCGGGCTGGCCTTGGCGTAGGCGATCAGGCCCTTGAGGTCGCTGTACGCCGCCTTGGGCATGGCCGCGATCATGGCGGGCGAACGCATCATCATGGTCAGCGGCGAGAAGTCCTTCACCGGGTCGTACGGCAGCTCCTTGAACAACGCGGCGTTCACCGCCAGCGTGGAGTTGCTGCCGATGAAGACGGTGTAGCCGTCGGCCGGCGCCGACAGCACTTGCTTGACGGCGATAAAGCCGTTGGCGCCGGGCTTGTTTTCCACCACCACGGCCTGGCCCGTGAGGTCCTGCAGCTTGCGCGCGAAGTAGCGCGCCGAGGTGTCGGTGCCGCTGCCGGGGCCGAAGGGCACGACGAACTTGATGGTTTTGGCAGGGAATGCCTGGGCTTGCACGGCGGGGGCCAGGGCCGTGGCGGCAAGCGCCAGCAGCGCGCCGGCCACGGTTCTACGGGATTGCATCACGGTGTCTCCTTCATGGAATTTTTTTGATCGTCAGGCCCTGCCCAGGCCTGCAGGCGAATGTAGGCAGCGGGCACCCATGCTGTCTAATATTAAAAATTCACAAACCGATATTTGTTTGGTATCCCATGAACCTGCGCCAGCTGCGCCAATTCGTCACCCTGGCGGAAACCGGCAACTTCCACCGCACCGCCGAGCTGCTGCACATGGCCCAGCCGCCCCTGTCGGTGTCCGTGCGCAAACTGGAGGAGGAACTGGGCAGCCGCCTGTTCGAGCGCCACAGCACTGGCGTGCGCCTGACGGCCGAGGGCCAGGCCATGCTGCCCGAGGCGCACCTGGCGCTGTTTCATGCGGAGCGCTGCCGCCAGGCCGTGGCGGACGCGCGCGAGGGACTGGGCGGCCTGCTGCGCCTGGGCATCATCGGATCGGCCACCTATGCCCTGCTGCCGGAGCTGATCCCGTCCGTGCGGGCGCGCTACCCGCAGATCGAGCTGGAGCTGTCGGAGGCCACATCGACCGAAATCCTCGACGGGCTGCTGGCGCGCCGCTTCGACGTGGGATTCGTGCGCTACCCGGTTCTGCACCCCGAGCCGTTCGAGCTCCTGCCCATGGACCGCGACGATTTCGTGCTCGCCGTGTCCGCGCACGGCCCGCTGGCGAAGCGCGACGCGATCGCGCTCTCGGAAGCGGCGGACGAGCCCTTCATCATGTACCCGCAGGACAAAGTGCCCGGGCTGTCCGCCCTGGCGCTTCTGCGCTGCCAGCTGTCGGGCTTTTCACCCCGCGTGGCACAGGAGGCCATGCAGGTGCAGACCATCATGAGCCTGGTGGCCGCGGGCCTGGGCGTGGGACTGGTGGCCGGCGTCGCGCGGCTGGTGGTGCCGCCCGGCGTGAAATGCCTGGCGCTCACCGACAACCCGCCGGGCTTCAAGGTGGGCATCGCGCTCGCGCGGCGCGCGGGGGAGGCCAGCCGGCTCGTGGAGCGCTTCATCGAGCATGCGATGGGCTTTTCCAGCGTGCCCCGCCCCGGCCCGGATATGGATCAAACCGGGCTGTAGCGTACAGCCCGCAAGCGCGGGCAGCTATGTATTTTGCACTTCTGCCGCGCGCTCGGCGGCAAACGCCACATACCAGTCCAGGCAGCCCGGGTTGGCCATGGCGTCCTTGTTCACCACCTTCTCGATGGGCTGGCCCAGCAGCAGTTTCTTGATGGGCAGCTCCTGCTTCTTGCCGCTCAAGGTGCGCGGCACCTCGGCCACCGCGAAGATGTCGTCGGGCACGAAACGCGGGCTCAGCGCCGTGCGCACCGCGCCGTTGATGCGGGCGCGCAGGGCATCGTCGAGCACGTTGCCGGGGCGCAGCACCACGAACAGCGGCATGTAGCTTTCTCGGCCCAGGTATTCCAGGTCCACCACCAGGCTGTCGAGCACCTCGGGCAGGGATTCGACCGCGCTGTAGATCTCGCTCGTGCCCATGCGCAGGCCGTGGCGGTTGATGGTGGCGTCGCTGCGGCCGTAGATGACGCAGCCGCCGTTGGCGCCGATCCTGAGCCAGTCGCCGTGGCGCCACACCGCGCCCATGCGCGCGGGGCCATCGCCGCCGCCGGGCTGGCGGCCGTGGCCAGGCGGGTACATGTCGAAGTAGCTCGACAGGTAGCGTGAACCGTCCTTGTCCCCCCACAGGTACAGCGGCATCGACGGGATGGGCTGCGCGCACACCAGCTCGCCCACCTCGTCCATCACCGGCACGCCCTCGGCATTCCAGGATTCCACGGCCGCGCCCAGCATGCGGCATTGCATCTCGCCGGGCACCTGGGGCATCTCGCGATTGCCGCCGATGAAGGCGCCGCAAAAGTCGGTGCCGCCCGAGATGTTGTTCCACCAGATGTCGTGCGTGCCCAGGGCCTCGAACTGCGCCGTGCCCCATTCCTGCACCTCGGGCGACAGCGGCGAGCCGGTGGTACCCAAGGCGCGGATGCGCGTGAGGTCGCCGTATTCGGCCAGCGCGATGCCCGCCTTCATGCAGTTGGCAAAAAACGCCGCGCCCGCGCCGAAGAAGGTCACGCCCGTCTCGGCCGCGAAGCGCCACAGCACGCCCCAGTCGGGGTGGTCCTTGCTGCCGCCGGGGTTGCCGTCGTAGATCACGCAGGTGGTGCCCGACAGCAGGCCCGAGAGCTGTGCATTCCACATCACCCAGCCCGTGGAGCTGTACCAGTGGTAGCGCTCGCCAAAGCTGTTGGGCTCGTAGCTGCAGCCGATGTCGTTGTGCAGCACCTTGAGCTGCAGCGCCACCAGCACCGTGCCGCCGTGGCCATGCACGATGGGCTTGGGCAAGCCGGTGGTGCCGCTGGAATAGACGATCCACAGCGGGTGGTCGAACGGCAGCCACATCGGTTCGAAAGCTTCAGTTGCAGCATCATTTCTGGCTGTAGCGCTTGTCCAACTTGCGTAACCAGCTATCGAAACAGAAGCATCCAGATTGCCCAGCAACACCGCGTGCCGCAGGCTGGGCAGCGCCGCGCGCAGCTCGGCCAGCACGCCGGTGCGGTCGTGGTCGCGCCCGCCGTAGGTCACGCCGTCCACGCCGATCAGCACCTTGGGCTCGATCTGGCGGAACCGGTCGAGCACCGCATGGGTGCCCATGTCGGGCGCGCAGATGCTCCACACGCCGCCGATGCTCACCGTGGCGAGGAAGGCCACCATCGCCTCCGGCACGTTGGGCAGGTAGGCGGCCACGCGGTCGCCCGGCTCCACGCCCTGGGCCTTCAGGTGCAACGCCAGCGACGCGACCTGGCGGCGCAGCTCGGGCCAGCTCATTTCGCGGTGGTGGCCCTTTTCGTTGCGGCTGATGATGGCCGGCAGACCGGCCGCGTGGGCGGCGTCCACATGGCGCAGCGCCTGCCGCGCGTAGTTGACCTGGGCGCCCGGGAACCACTGCGCGCCGGGCATGGTGTTCTGGCCCAGAACGGCGGTGTGCGGCGTGGGCGACTCCAGCTTGAAGTAGTCCCACACGCTTTGCCAGAAGGCATCGAGCTCGGTGGTGGACCAGCGCCACAGGGCGTCGTAGCTGTCGAACTGCAGCCCGCGCTGGTCGCGCAGCCAGTCCTGGTACAGGCGGATCTGGGGAATGAAAGGCGGGGTGTTGTGTGTTGTCTCCATGGCGACGCAGCGTACCAGCGGCACGGGGCGCAGGCCAGCCATCCCCGTCACCCGCTTGACAGCAGGGGGAATTCCGAATTTCGCACAATCGTGCTAAATTAGCGCCATGGATGCAAAGACCCAGAAATCAGAACTCACCCGCGCGGCCATCGTGGGCGCGGCGCTGGACCTGGCCGCGGCCGAGGGGCTGGAGTCGATCACCCTGCAGGCGGTGGCCGACCGCGTGGGCCTGTCCAAGAGCGGCGTGTTCTCGCGCGCCGGCTCGCGCGAGGCGCTGCAGAAGGCGGTGATCGAGGAGTTTGGCCGCCGCTTCCTGGCCGATGTGTTCGTGCCCGCCATGCAGCACCCCAAGGGCCTGCCGCGCCTCAACGAGATCGTGCGCCGCTGGATTGCCCGCACGCGCGACGTGGAGGCCTTCACCGGCTGCATCTATACGGCGGGCGCCTTCGAGCTGGACGACCGCGACGGCGAGCTGCGCGACCTGCTGCACGCCGAGATCACCCGCTGGCGCGCGGCCCTGCGCCGCACGGTGATCCAGTCCATCGAGGCCGGGCACCTGCCCCCCGACACCCCGCCCGACCAGCTGGTGGGCGAGATCTATGCGATGGCCATGGGCCTGTTGCACGACGTTCGCTTCCTGCGCGATCCGCAGGCAGTGCAGCGCACCGAGGCGTCCTGGGCGCGCCTCGTCAAGAGTTATCAGACCGCCTGATCCTCCCCCTCTGCTTGTTCTTGCGCGATGGATGCCTCTTGTTTTTCTTTGCCCCAATTTCGCACAACCGTGCGAAGAAAGGAACCACCATGCTGATCATCTTGGGTATCGCCGCCATCGTGGCCGCGGCGGGCGCCGTCCGGGCGCTGCGCCAGACACTCGCCCGCCTTCCGCGCAGCAACCGGGACTGGATCTTCTATTGACCGTCCACCGCGTCCGCCCCCCATTCCCTCCCTTTCCGGAGCCCCCCATGAACGCCTCCCCTTCCTCCTCCACCGCCCTGCAGGCCACGTCCAGCTTCTACGGCGAACACCCCGGCATGCGCCTGCTGCGCGTGGCGCTGGGCACCACCGAGCGCCTGTGGCCCGCGCTGGCCGTGCGCGCGGCCTACCGCCTTTTCGGCACGCCCCTGCCCCTGCGCAAACCGGGCCGCAGCGCCGTGCCGCCCGGCCACTGGCGCACGGAACGCTGGCCGTTCGAAGACGCCGAGATCACGCTTTACCTGCCCCAGGCCCAGCCGCACGGCCCCACGGTGCTGCTGCTGCACGGCTGGGGCGGCCACGCGCGCCAGATGCTGCCGCTGGCCGGCGCCCTGGCCGCGCGGGGCCTGCGCCCGGTGCTGGTGGACCTGCCCGCGCACGGCGGCAGCCGGGGCCGCGTGAGCAACCTGCCGCAGTTCGCGCGCGCCATCGAATACGCCACCGCCCGCCTGCATGCGCAGGATTCGGCGCCCAGCGCCGTGGTGGCCCATTCGCTCGCGGCCAACGCGGCGGCCCATGCGGCCAGCCGGGGCCTGGCCACCGGGCGGCTGGTGCTGCTGGCGCCGCCCGCGTCGCCCCACGAATACACGCGCCTGTTCGCGCAGGTGTTCGGCCTGTCGGAGCGCACGCGCGCTTCCATGCAGCGGCGCATCGAGGCGCGCGAGGGCATCCTGATGCGCCAGTTCGAGCCCCCGGCCGTGGGTCCGCGCATCGCGCTGCCCACCCTGGTGGTGCACGACCGGGGCGACCGCATCAACCGCTTTGCCGATGGCGAGGCCTACCGCGACCACATTCCTGGCGCCACGCTGCTGGCCACCGAAGGGCTGGGCCACCGCAAGATCCTGCAGCAGGATGGCGTGCTGGCGGCCGTGGCCGATTTTGTGGCGGGCCCGGGCCATCCACGCTGACGGGCCCGGGAGCCAGGGGGCCCGGCGGGGGGCCGCGCGGCGCAGCGGGCGGTGCGGGGTGGCTCGGCGCTCCGCCGCGCGGTGTCGCCAACAGTTACAGCCGCAAGGCGAACAGGACGCGGCCAGCGCCTATCATCCGCAGTCGTGCGTGCCCCCAGGGCCGCTCTTGCCGATGATTCACCGGTGTGCTGCCTGCCACCGGTGGCCCCACGCCGCTACCTGTTGTCTCCGATGCACGCTCTCCTGTCCGCCTGGCCCGCCCTGGCCCTGCTGTTGCCCGCGCTGGTGCTGGTGTCGGCCTTCTATTTCCTGGCCAAGGGCGACCGCCGCGCGTTCTCGCACCTGCTGGCCCTGCTGGCGTGTTTCCTGATCGGCGCGCTGCTGATGGAGTTCTTCATCTTCATGGCGGCGCGCATGGCCCGTTCGGGCAGCCGCGAGGCCGTGCTGGGCGCCGGCACCCGCCAGCTGCTGGAAACCATGGCCAATCCGCGCTCCATCACCGCCCCGCCCCTGTCGCTGGCGGCCGTGGCGGCCTACAGCGTGCTGGCGTCGTACCTGTGGCTGCTGGTCACCTGGGGCCTGCACCTGCGCGGCAAGCCTGCCGGCGGCGCCGGAAAGAAGAAAGCGGCCAAGCGCCCGCCGCGCAAGCCGGCCCGGGCCTGATCCACGGGCCTTGGGGTCTTTGGGGCCCCTAGCGCTGAATACATCAGCGCCGACAGCTATATATTTAATAGCATATCCTGCGCGCACACTTGACGCAGGGCAACCCCCGGCGCGCGGAGCGCATCCACAATGGCAGGCGATCCCCTCCGGTCGCGGGGGTGCGTACCAGGCTGTCCACCTCCTGCCTTTTCCTGCCATGACTTCCTCCTTCTCCTCCTCCTCCCACAGCGATGTCCTCATCGTCGGCGCGGGGCCCGCGGGCCTGTCGCTGGCCATTTCCCTGGCCCACGCCGGTTTCACGGCCACGGTGGTCGAGCAGCAGCCCCAGGCCGCGCTGGCCGCCCCCGCGCCCGACGGCCGCGAGATCGCGCTGACCCACCCCAGCCGCGCCACGCTCCAGCGGCTGGGCACCTGGGCGCAACTGGCGCCGCACGAGACCGGCGCCATCCGCGAGGCCCAGGTGCATGACGGGCCGCTCGGCCAGCGCAGCGCGCTGCAGCTCGACGCCCAGCGCTCGGGCCACGGGGCGCTGGGCTTCATGGTCCCCAACCACGCGCTGCGCCGCACCGCCTATGCGGTGGCCGCGCAAACGCCCGGCGTGCGCATCGTCACCGGCGCCCAGGTGACGCGCGTGGCCACCCTGGCCACGCATGCCGAGCTGGAGTACCGCCTGCCTGCCCCCACAGACACGGCCCCGGACGCGGAGGCCCCTTCACCCCAGCGCCTGCAGGCGCCCTTGCTGGTCGCGGCGGACAGCCGCTTCTCGGCCACGCGGCGCCAGCTGGGCATTGGCGCGCGCATGGCGGACTTCGGCCGCACCGTGATCGTCTGCCGCATGCGCCATGCCCGGCCCCATGGCGGCGTGGCGCACGAGTGTTTCGGCTACGAACGCACGCTGGCCATCCTGCCCCTGCCGGATGCGGTGGATGCCGCAGACGCGGCCGACACGGCCGGCAGCCCGCACCGGTGCTCGGTCGTGGTCACCGCAGGCGCTGCGGATGCCGCCACGCTGATGGCGTTGCCCGCCGACGCCTTTGCCGCCCAGGTGCGGGCGCAGTTCGACAACCGCCTGGGGCCCATGCAGCTCGACGGAGAACGCCACGCCTACCCGCTGGTGGCCGTGTACGCGGATCGCTTTGCCGCCCACCGCTGCGCGCTGCTGGGCGACGCGGCCGTGGGCATGCACCCGGTGACGGCCCACGGCTACAACCTGGGCCTGGCCGGCGTGGAGCGCCTGACCGCCGCCCTGCTGGCCGCGCGCGGCCAGGGCCGCGATATCGGAGACAGCGCAATCCTGTCCGGCTATGGACGCGCGCACCACCACCACGCATGGCCGATCTACGAAGGCACGAACGCCATCGTGCGGCTGTACACCGATGCCCGCCCCCTGCCCCGCCTGCTGCGCCAGCTGGTGCTGCAGGGCGCCCGGCGCCTGCCACCGCTGCAGGCGGCCATCGTGGGGCAGCTCACCGGCAAGCCGCCCGCGTGGACCGAGCTGCTGGGGCGCCTGGCACGGCAGTGACACGTCCGCCGCCGCCCAGCCCGCCGGCCGCCACCGGGTGCCGCCCCCTTTCCACGCGCGGAAGGGAAGAAGTGGCAGCGCCCGCGCCCACGCCATGGGCGCTCAGGGGATGGTGACTTCCAGCTCCACCATGCCGTACAGCGGCGCGCCCAGCCAGGGCCACCACAGGGTCTCCAGCGCCAGGCCCGCCCAGCCATAGCATTCCGCCACGCTGTGCGCGTGCCGCAGCGCCAGGCGCGGGTGCGCGGCGGACAGGTCGGCCAGGCGTGCCAGGCCCCAGCGGAACTCGGCCCCCGTGGGCCCCACGCTCGCGTGCCGGCCGGCCGTGCCCACGGCCCGGTGGGTGAGCACGTCCAGCACCAGGCGCGAGCCCGGGGGCGCGCACTGCGCGAACTCGTGCAGCACCGCCTGCACCTGGCCTGGCTCCAGGTACATGAGCACGCCCTCGCACACCACCAGCACGGGCGCCGCTGCCGCCCCGCTCCCCGCCGCGCGCGGCGGCAGGCCCAGCCGGCGCCACCAGCCGGGCTGGGTGATGTCCGCCTCGGCCAGCCGTGTGCGCGGGCACCGCGCGGGCAGCAGTTGCCGTCGCAGCGCCATCACCTCGGGCAGGTCGGCGTCGAGCCAGTGGTTGGCGCCGGTGTCCAGCCACTGGAAATGGTGCGACAGGCCGCAGCCCAGGTTCACGCCCTGGCCCCCGGGGTGCCTGAGGAAGAAGCCCTGCGCGGTGTCCCGGATGATCCGGGTGCGCCACAGCACGTTCAGCACGGTGGGCAGGTCGTTGAGGTAGGGCTCCACATCGGTGCCCAGCCGCTCCAGCAGCCCGGCGGCCACCGCATCGCCGCAGGCCAGCCAGGGAAAGTAATGGTTGCCCCGCGCCCGCGCCGCCAGCGGGATGAGGAGGGTGCTGGGCACGGCGGGCAAGGGCGCGTGCCGCAGCGGGGCCGGTGCCGCGGCGCTGCGTGGCGCGGGCGCCCGCCCGGCGGATGCCCGGGGACGGCGTCGGCTTCGGTGCGGCTGCAGCGGCAAGATCGTCTCCTCCTGTGGTCGCAGGGGCGCCCCGTTTGGCGGAATGGATGGACGGGGTCAGGCAGTACGGCGGCCACGCGCACAGGCTGCTGGCCGCCACGGGAGACTGCGGCGACGGACTGGGGCCGCCGGGAAGTCTGCGAACGCCATTGTGGTCCGAACCCGGTCCGGTGTGCCCATTTCGCAGGGCCGCGCAAGGGTATATGCAAACGCGGGAAATGGCCGGCGCGGCTACACCCGCTTGGTCAACACCTCCCAGACCAGCGAGACGCCCGCGGCCAGCAGGTCGCCGGTGAAGGAGTCGCCATCGCCATCCCGCGCGCCGCTGAAGGCACTCTTTTGCCGCTCGCGCTCGGCCCGGCTGCGGTCGCGCTCCAGCGCCACCAGGGCATCGCCAATGTCCACGGTCGCCGCCGGCGTGCCGTGCGCGGCCTGGGCCGGGCGGGCGCCAGCCCGGGCGTAGCCCTCCATCGCGCGCACCACGGCGTCGGGGTCGATGAGCGAGAACGCCGCGCGGCAGTAGGGGCAGGCGTGGTCCTTGCGGATGTCCACGGGCGCGCCGCAGCTGGTGCAGTAGATGGCGCCCACGCGCCGGGCCAGGTCGTCGATCTCGGGGCGCGTCATGTGGCGCACGAAGCCCTTTTCGACCATGAAGGAGGAAAAGGTGCTGAACCGCCCGTGCTGGCGCGCGCAGCGGTAGGTCATGTAGCGGCCGCTGCGCACCACGTCGAAGCCCTGGTCCAGCGCGCAGCTGCAGCGCGGGCAGGCCATGCGCGCCTGCAGCGGGCGGTGTTCATGGGTGCGGTGTTCGTGCAGCAGGCGGAACAGGTCCACCACCGCCTGGGGCGAGAGCTTGAGGTTCTCGTGCCGGTCCAGCCAGAGGCCCTGGCAGGCGTAGCAGATGTCCAGCTCCAGCGTGTGCCCGGTGTTGCTGGTGAACGAATGGGCCTCCATGGGCTGGCGGCACGACGGGCAGGATGGGGCGGATGGCGGCATGGTGGACGTCGGGTGAGGGCCGGCCCTCTTGCCCGCCGCTGTGAGGCAGCCATCCTACCGTTCCCGCCGCCTCGCACCTTCGCCTGGCGAAGTTCATCGTCCACGTGCGCATTCATCCACTAGCATTCGCGCCTCGAACTACAAGGAACAACACACATGGGATTCATGAACTGGCAAGAAAAAAGCGCGGCCGTGCTGCAGCAGGGCGGAGTGATCGCGCCCGACGAACGGCTGCCCTGGCCGCAGACGACGGCGATGGGCGTGCAGCACGTGATCGCCATGTTCGGCGCCACGGTGCTGGCGCCCATCCTGATGGGGTTCGACCCCAACGTGGCCATCCTGATGAGCGGCGTGGGCACGCTGATCTTCTTCCTGGTGACGGGCGGCAGGGTGCCCAGCTACCTGGGTTCGAGCTTTGCCTTCATCGGGGTGGTGATCGCGGCCACGGGCTATGCGGGCAAGGGGGCCAACGGCAACATCGCCGTCGCCCTGGGCGGCATCATCGCCTGCGGCCTGCTCTACACGCTGATCGGCGCGCTGGTGCAGGCCATCGGCACGGGCTGGATCGAGCGCTTCATGCCGCCCGTGGTCACGGGCTCGGTCGTCGCGGTGATCGGGCTGAACCTGGCGGGCATTCCGATCAAGAACATGGCGGCGAGCAATTTCGACAGCTGGATGCAGGTCGTGACCTTCGTGAGCGTGGGCCTGGTGGCCGTGCTCACGCGCGGCATGGTGCAGCGCCTCTTGATCCTGGTGGGGCTGATCGTGGCGAGCATCATCTACGCGGTGCTCACCAACGGCCTGGGCCTGGGCAAGCCCATCGACCTGTCGATCCTGGCGAACGCGGCATGGGTGGGCATGCCCAACTTCGCCGCGCCGGTGTTCGACGGCAACGCGATGCTGCTGATCGCCCCGGTGGCCATCATCCTGGTGGCGGAGAACCTGGGCCACATCAAGGCCGTGACGGCCATGACCGGCCGCGACCTGGACCGCTACATGGGCCGTGCGTTCATCGGCGACGGCGTGGCCACCATGGTGAGCGGCGGCGTGGGCGGCACGGGCGTGACGACCTATGCCGAGAACATCGGCGTGATGGCCGCGACCAAGATCTATTCCACCGCCGTGTTCCTGCTGGCGGGCGTGTTCGCGCTGGTGCTGGGCTTTTCCCCCAAGTTCGGCGCGCTGATCCAGACCATTCCGCTGCCGGTGATGGGGGGCGTCTCCATCGTGGTGTTCGGCCTGATCGCCGTGGCCGGGGCCAAGATCTGGGTGGACAACAAGGTGGACTTCTCGCAGAACAAGAACCTGATCGTCGCGGCCATCACGCTCATCCTGGGCACGGGCGACTTCACGCTCAAGTTCGGCCAGTTCGCGCTGGGCGGCATCGGCACGGCCACGTTCGGCGCCATCCTGCTGTATGCCTTGCTCAACCGCAAAGCGGCGTAATCTGTGGGCGTGAGCGGACGTACCACATTTGTAAGGGTTAACCCTTAATTTGTAAGGAACGACGGCTAGCATCCTGGGTTTTGTCCACGGGGCCATCCGCTCACCGGGCGGGTGGCCTCTTTTCTTTTCGCGGAGTTTGTTCATGTCCCTGGCCGATCGGGTGCTGTACCCCGACTTTCTCTCCCGCACCATGTCCGCCGACGAGGCTGCCGCCCTGATCCCTGCCGGTGCCCATGTGGGCATGAGCGGCTTCACCGGCGCGGGCTACCCCAAGGCCGTGCCCGGCGCGCTGGCGCGGCGCATCGAAAGCCTGAACGCGCAAGGCCATGGTTTCAAGATCGGGCTGTGGACGGGAGCCAGCACCGCGCCTGAGCTGGACGGCGCGCTGGCCCAGGTGGACGGCATCGAGATGCGACTGCCCTACCAGTCCGACCCCACGGTGCGCCGCCAGATCAATGCAGGCCACATGCAGTACGTGGACATCCACCTGTCGCACGTGGCGCAGTTCGTGTGGTTCGGCTTCCTGGGCAAGCTCGACGTGGCCGTGGTCGAGGTGGCGGGCGTGCTGCCCGACGGCCGGCTGATCCCCTCGTCCTCGGTGGGCAACAACAAGACCTGGCTGGACCAGGCCGACAAGGTCATCCTGGAAGTGAATGCCTGGCACAACCCGGGCCTGGAAGGGATGCACGACATCTACTACGGCACCGACGTGCCGCCACACCGCAGGCCCATCCCGATGACGCGGCCCGACGAGCGCATCGGCGAGCCCTACCTGCGCTGCGACCCGTCCAAGGTGATCGCGGTGGTGGTGACGGACCAGCCCGACCGCAACAGCGTCTACGCCGCGCCCGACGACACCTCGAACCGCATCGCGGGCCACATCATCGAGTTCCTGCAGCACGAGGTGAAGAAGGGCCGGCTGCCCCGGGACCTGCTGCCGCTGCAGTCGGGCGTGGGCAACATCGCCAACGCGGTGCTGGCGGGGCTGAACAACGGCCCGTTCGAAAACCTCACGGCCTACACCGAGGTGCTGCAGGACGGCATGCTGGACATGCTGCGCTCGGGCAAGCTCGCCAGCGCCTCGGCCACCGCCCTGTCGCTCAGCCCGGCGGCGATGCAGGACTTCAACGAGCGCATCGAGTACTACAAGCAGCGCATCGTGCTGCGCCCGCAGGAGATCAGCAACCACCCGGAGCTGATCCGCCGCATGGGCCTGATCGCGATGAACGGCATGATCGAGGCCGACATCTACGGCAACGTCAACTCCACCCACATCATGGGCTCGGCCATCATGAACGGCATCGGCGGCTCGGGCGACTTCGCGCGCAATGCGTACCTGTCGATCTTCATGACGCCCTCGCTGGCCAAGAACGGCTCGATCTCGTGCATCGTGCCCATGGCCTCGCACGTGGACCACACCGAGCACGACGTGCAGATCCTCGTCACCGAACAGGGCCTGGCCGACCTGCGCGGCCACTCGCCCACGCAGCGGGCCGAGCTCATCATCGACCGCTGCGCGCACCCCGACTTCCGCCCGGCCCTGCACGACTATGTGGCCCGCGCCAAGCGCGGCGCCGTGGGCCAGCACACGCCGCACCTGCTGGGCGAGGCACTGTCCTGGCACCAGCGCTACGTGGAGACGGGCAGCATGCGGCAGAGCGCGCCCGCCTGACCAGGCCCCGGCCGAATCCCCCGGCCCGGCAGGGAGAACATGGTCTTGTCACAGGCCCTGGGTAGAATCAGGGTTAACCCTTGGTCGTCGGACCACCAGGCCTCCCCCCGTTTTCCTTTTTCTTCACCGGCCACCAGCCCTTCGCGGGGCTGGTGGCCTTCTTGTCCGTGAGTTTTCCTGCCATGCAACGTCGCCAGTTCACCCAGTCCCTTGCCGCTGCCAGCGCCGGCCTGCTTTTTGCCAACCCGTCGCGCGCCGTGGGCGTGCAGGACCCGATGGACGCCAGGAGCGTGGCCATTGGCTGCTCCGTCGGCCTGACCGGTGCCCTGGCCAGCCTGGGCAAGGAACTCAAGCAGGGCCTGGACGCGGGCATCGCCCAGGCGAACGTGCGCGGCATCCATGGCCGGGAGCTGAAGCTGCTGGCGCTGGACGACGGCTATGACGCCGCCCGCTCGGAGGAGAACGCGCGCAAGCTGATCGCCGACGGCGGCGTGGTGGCGCTGCTGTCGTGCATGGGCACGGCCAACAACCAGCGCATCCTGCCGCTGGTGGACGAGGCGCAGATCCCCTACGTGGCCCCGCAAAGCGGCGCCACGTCGCTGCGCAAGGCCGAGTACCGCTCGGTGTTCCACGTGCGCGCCAGCTACTCCGACGAGGCCCAGCGCCTCACGCAGAAGCTGGTGGCCATGGGCATCACCGACCTGGCCATCGTCTACCAGGACACCGCCTTCGGCCGCGAATTCCTGGCCGATGTGAACAACGCCATGAAGGCGGCCCAGCAGCCCGCGCCCAAGGCGTTCAAGCTCGACGCACAGGGCGCGCAGGTGGCCGACGTGGTCAGGCAGGCCGTGGCGGCCAAGCCCACGACGGTGCTGCTGGGGACGGCGGGCGACGTGTCGGCCGCGCTGGTCAGCGAATTCAAGAAGGTGTCGCCCAGCACGCCGCTGGCAGCGACCAGCGTGGCCCTGTCCGGCGACAACCTGCGCCAGCTCGGTGGCAAGGCGGCGGGCATCGCGCTGTCGATGGTGCTGCCCGACGCCGGCCGCACCAGCGTTGCCCTGGTGCGCGACTACCAGCGCGCCATGAAGGCGGTGGGCTTTCAGGAATTCTCGAGCCGCAGCTTCGAGGGCTATGTGAACGCCCGCGTGCTCGCCGAAGGCCTGGAGCGCGCCGGCCGCGAGCTGACCCGCGCCAGGCTGCGCAACGCGCTGGCCGGCATCCGCAGCAACGACCTGGGCGGCCTCACGATCGACTACGCCGGCAGCGCCCCCTATGTGGGCTCGCGTTTCCTGGACCTGGGCGTGATGGGCGCCAACGGCAAATTCATCGGGTAACCCCCTGGGGCGCTGCGCGCCGTTCCTCAAGGGGGACGCCTCCGGTGGACCGGCAGGGCCGGATCCACGGTGGCGCCAGGCCGGGGCTGCGCCCATGAGAGCAAGATGGGCACAATGGCCGGTCCGAAAAGATTCATCCCTCTGTCCGACCGAAGCCACCATGCCCATCTGGAAAAAGCCCGTCGACCTGGCTCGACTCAACGCCGACCACCACAACACCGCTGCCTCGCACCTGGGCATCGAGATCATCGAACTGGGTGACGACTTCCTGCGCGGCCGCGTGCCGGTGGACCAGCGCACCAAACAGCCCTTCGGGCTGCTGCACGGCGGCGTGAGCGTGGTGCTGGCCGAGTCGCTGGGCTCGGTGGGCGCCTACTACGCCAGCCCCGAGGGCCACAACGCCGTGGGCCTGGACATCAACGCCAACCACCTGCGCTCCGCCACCAGCGGCTGGGTGACGGCCACCGCCCGGCCCATCCACCTGGGCCGCACCACGCACGTGTGGCACATCGACATGGTCAACGACGCGGGCGAGCTCACCTGCGTGTCGCGGCTGACCATGGCGATCCTGGCGCCGAGATAAGGTGCATCCCCCTGAGGCACTTCGTGCCTTCCCCTTCTCTCGAATCGCTAACGCGACTCGGGAAGGGGGACGCAGCCCTCGCTGCGGGGCGGCCCTTGCTTGGCTGCCCTGGTGGGCAGCGCCACCCGGAGCGGGCAGGGTTGAATTTATAGAAAATTACTCTCCAGCGCTTACTGGGTAAGCGCCAGAAGCTATCTATTCAGTAGCATTCTGCTGCGCCAGGCGCTCGCTTTTCCAGTACACGTCATCCCCGCCATCCATGCGGTTGAGCACGCGGGCCAGGACGAACATCAGGTCGGAGAGGCGGTTGAGGTACTGGCGCGGCGCGTCGTTCAGCGCCTCTTCGTTGCCCAGGGCGACCACGGCGCGTTCGGCGCGGCGCGCCACGGTGCGGCAGACATGGGCTTGCGCGGCGGCTCGGGTGCCGGCGGGCAGGATGAATTCCTGCAGGCGCGGCAGCGCCGCGTTGTGGTGGGCCAGGGCGTCATCCAGTGCCAGCACCGCTTGCGGCTTGAGCAGTTCGAAGCCCGGGATCGACAGCTCGCCCCCCAGGTTGAACAACTGGTGCTGCACCTCGACGAGCAGGCCGCGCACGTCCTCCGGCACGCGCTCGCACAGCAGCAGGCCGATGTGGGAGTTGAGCTCATCCACGTCACCGAGCGCATGGATGCGCAGGCTGTCCTTGGAGACGCGTTCGTTGTTGCCCAGGCCGGTGGTGCCGGCGTCGCCGGTGCGCGTGGCGATCTGTGTGAGTCGGTTGCCCATGGGTGCCTTGCTTGGTCGGTGGGGGATGCGGCGCAGGGCCGCGCGGGGAATCTGCACCCGCGATTTTCCGCCACCGCGCCCGCCGGGCCGGTATTCAAAAAAAAGCCCCTTGCACACGCACCCGGTGCAAGGGGCGGGCGGGCAGCCCCTATCGCGCTGCCGCCCACCGGCTGCCGCCGGCCACCAGGGTCACTGGGTCGCCGTCGAGCGGTTGAGCTTGTCGATGTCCGCCGTGGAGACACCCGTGTTCGAGGGCTTGAGGTTGTTCCACGCATTGGCGTGGTACGTGTCCCACTCCTGGCGCGACACCATGCCGTCGCCGTTGGAGTCCATGAGGCGGGCGTTCACCCGCGTTTCCGCCTTGGCGGCGGCCTTGCCCCCGGAGGCGCTGGGGTTGATCTCTGCCACCGGGGCGCCACGGCCATCGCCCTTGGCAGGGTTGGCGGGCGCCGCCGTGCTCTGGCTGGCACGGTTGTCGGCCTTGTTCTGCGCATTCGCGGCGGCGGGGCCGCCCGAAGCGGCGGGATTCACCTCGGAAGGGGGGCGGGCGGTGTTGGTGGCGGGCGCCTGCGCGAGGGCGGCGGTGCAGGCCAGGGCGGCGAGGGCGGCCACAACGGTTTGCTTTTGCATGAGAGGCTCCTTGGGATAAAACAACAAAAAACATCCATCCAGCGGGATGCTGAAGTGCATTGTTTTGGGCAGGCGGGAACGCCGATGTAGGACATGCCCCGGCCTGCCAGTCATCCGGCAACCGGCCCGCGGCGTCGGGCGGGCGCCTGTGGCGCCCTACGTTTGGGTACATCCCCTCCGCATTGCCCTACAAAGCAGCCGCTGCCGGTTACACCGCGCTGGGAAATGTTGGCCCGGGCAACAGCAGGCAAGAGTGCTGGCCTTGCCCGGCCTGCTGCGGTGCAATGAAACCCTGTTCAACTTCGAAGGAGCCTAGCTTCCATGAAAGCACTGCAACGACGCACCTATTCGTTCGATACGCGCAGCGTGATGCTCTTCGCCGCCCTCTCCCTGGGTGGCGTGGGCGCATTGCAGGCACAGTCCACTTCCACTTCGCCCCAGCCTGCGCCGGCCAGCAAGGCCGCAGCCCCGGGAGACCCCAAATACTCCTACGGCCCTGGCACCGGAAACCCCTCCATGGCCGCCACCAACGCTTTCAATCGCGCCGACACCGACAAGGACGGCAAGCTGAGCGAGAAGGAAGCCACCAAGCTGCCGGCCATCAGCCAGCGCTTCAAGGAACTGGATGCCGACCAGAGCGGCTCCCTGTCTCCAGCCGAATTCGAGAAGGGCCTTCTTTCCTGATCCTCCATCCCGGATGCCCTGGCTCTTGGCCACGGAGCCAAACCCGGGGTGACCACCGCGTGTAGCGGACCATTGGCGTCCGCGAGCCCGCCCGCCCTGGAGCGTTCCAGACCGTGGGCGGGCTTTTGCGCCTGCGCGCCGAGGGCCGCCGTCAGTCGTGCAGCGAGGACAGGAATTGCTGCAGTTCAGGCGTGCGCGGGTGGCCGAACAGCTCGGCGGGCGTGCCCGTCTCGTGCACACGGCCCTGGTGCATGAAGATCACGCGGTCGCTGACCTTGCGCGCGAATGCCATCTCGTGCGTGACCATCATCAGTGTCATGCCTTCCAGCGCGAGCGACTCCACCACGCGCAACACCTCACCCACCAATTCAGGGTCGAGCGCCGAGGTGATCTCGTCGCACAGCAGCACCTGTGGCTCCATGGCCAGGGCGCGGGCAATGGCCACGCGCTGCTGCTGCCCGCCCGAGAGCTGGTCGGGCATGGCGTCGAATTTTTCTGCCAGGCCCACGCGCTCGAGGAGCTTGCGCGCCTGCGCGGCCGCCGTGGCGGCGTCGCGCGACTTCACCAGCGTGGGGGCCAGCATGATGTTGCGGCCCACCGAAAGGTGCGGGAACAGGTTGAAGTTCTGAAAAATCATGCCCACCTGCTGGCGCAGCTCACGCATGGCCGTGGGGCTGTCGTGCATGAGCTTCTTGCCGTTGACGCTGAGGGCACCCTCCTGAAAGACCTCCAGCCCGTTCACGCAGCGCAGCAGCGTGCTCTTGCCCGAGCCGCTCTTGCCGATGATGGCGATCACCTCGCCCTTTTGCACCTTGAGGTCGATGCCCTTGAGCACCTCGTTCGTGCCGTAGGACTTGCGCAGGGCCGTGATGTCCACGATGGGCGGCGCGCCCACCACGATGCCGTCGTGGGCGGGAGCCGGGGTTGTATCAACTGCGGTTGCCATGGAGTTTCCTTTCAAGGGACTGCGCCACCAGGCTCACCGGGAAGCACAAAACAAAGTACAGCAGGGCCACGCAGGCGTAGACCAGGAAGGGCTGGTAGGTGGCGTTGGAGATCATGCTGCCGGCCTTGGTCAGCTCGACAAAGCCGATCACCGATGCCAGCGCCGTGCCCTTGATCACCTGCACCAGAAAACCCACGGTGGGCGGCACCGCAATGCGCAGTGCCTGCGGCAGCACCACATGGCGCAGCTGCTCGCCAAAGTTCAGGGCCAGGCTCTGCGCCGCCTCCCACTGGCCCTTGGGGATGGAGGCCACGCAGCCGCGCCAGATCTCCGTGAGATAGGCGCTGGTGTAGAGCGTGAGTGCCACGGCGGCGGCCGTCCACGGCGAGGTCTTGATGCCAAAGAGCGCAATGCCGAAGTACGCCAGGAACAGCTGCATGAGCAGCGGCGTGCCCTGGAACACCTGCACATAGGCACCGATCAGGCGCTCGGTACCCCGCACCTTGGACAGGCGCAGCACCAGCAGCAACAGGCCCACCAGCCCGCCGCCGATGAAGGCAATGAGCGAGAGACTGACGGTCCAGCGCGCGGCCATCAGCAGGTTGCGCAGGATGTCCCACAGAGAAAATTCCACCATGGCTTATCTCCCCACCAAGAATCGGGCACCCACCCAGATGAGCAGGCGGCGGGTCAGCATCGACAGCGCCAGGTACACGGCCGTCGCCAGGATGAACGCCTCGAACGCGCGGAAGGTGTTGCTGGAGATCAGGTTGGCCGCGTAGCTCAGTTCCGGCGTGGAGATCTGCCCGCACACGGCCGAGCCCAGCATCACGATGATGATCTGGCTCACCATGGCCGGCCACACCTTGAGCAGCGCCGGCGGCAGCACCACACGGCGGAAGGTCTGGCCGGGCGTCAGGGCCAGGCTCTGCGCGGCTTCGATCTGCCCGCGCGGCGTGGCCTCGATGCCGGCGCGGATGATCTCGGCCGAATACGCGCCCAGGTTGATCACCATGGCCAGCACGGAGGCCACCTCGGGCGAGAGCTTGAACCCGAGCGCCGGCAGGCCGAAGAACAGGAAGAACAGCTGCACGATGAAGGGCGTGTTGCGCACCAGCTCCACATAGGCGGCCACGGCCCAGCGCAGCGGCAGCGCACGCGGCCCCAGGTTGCGGGCGCGCGCCCAGGCACAGGCCGTGCCCAGCAACAGGCCCAGCACGGTACCCACCACCGTGAGCCCGATGGTCCAGACCACACCGCGCACCAGCAGCGGCCAGGAGGACAGCACGGCAGAGAAATCCAGCGCAATCAGCATGCGGTTGCCCTGCGGCGCTTGTCACGCCCCAGGCCTGTTCAGCAAATGGTCAGTGGTGTGCGTTCACAGGGGCAGTTCGCCGGCGGGACGGCCCAGCCACTTGCTGGAGAGCTTGTCGATGTCGCCCGACTTCTTCGCCTCGGCGATGATCTCGTTCACGCGCAGGCGCAGCTTGTCCTCGCCCTTGGCCACGCCGATGAAGTTGGGGCTGTCCTTGAGCAGCAGCTTGTATTCGGTCTGCAGGTTGGGGTTCTTGACCATGATGGTGCCGGCCGTGGAGGCGCTGGTGGCAATGGCCTGCGTCTGGCCCGACACGAAGGCCGAGATGCTGGCCGCGTGGTCTTCAAAACGCTTCACGTCCACGCCCGCGGGCGCGACCTTGGCCAGTTCCTGGTCCTCCATGGCGCCACGGGTCACGGCCACCGACTTGCCCGTGAGGTCGGCAAAACTCTTGATGTTCAGGCTCTTGCTGGCAAACACGGCCTGGAAGAACGGCGCGTAGGCCGCAGTGAAGTCGATGACCTTCTCGCGCTCGGGGTTCTTGCCCAGCGTGGAGATGACGAGGTCGGCCTTCTGCGTCTGCAGGTAGGGGATGCGGTTGGCGCTGGTCACGGGGATCAACTCGACCTTCACGCCCAGCTTGGTGGCGATGTAGTTGGCCATCTCGACATCCAGGCCCTGGGGCTTGAGGTCGGTGCCGACAAAGCCGTAGGGCGGATAGTCGGTGGGGATGGCGATCTTGATTTCCTTGGCCTTGAGGATGTTGTCCAGCGCGTTCTGCGCGTGGGCGGCAGGGGCCATCAGCGCGGCCCACAGGCCCGTGGCGGCGAGCACGCCCAGTGTCAGGCGGCGGGTCGAGGAAACAAAGGCACGGGGGGCGGTCATAGCAGGGCTCCTAGGTAGGTGGATGCGTCGGCGGGTGCTGCGTCCTGGTCGGACGCTTTCGGGGTAGAACTCTTGGACGCAGCGCGGGGCTTGCGTTGCCGGGGCTGCGCGGTGGTGTCCGCTGCGGCGGCAGTGGTCTTGCGCACCGGGGCCAGCGCATCGCGCAGCCCGGCCAGCGGGTCGGTGCTGGCCTGCAGGCGCAGCGCGGATTGCACCGAGCCGATGTGCTCGGACATGAGCGCCTCGGCCTGGGCGATGTCGCCCGCCTCCAGCGCCTCGACGATGCGCACGTGGTCGGCGCACGACTGCGCGGCATCGTGCGACGACTGGTAGAGCATGGCGATCAGCGTGGTGCGCGCCGTGAAGTCGCGCAGCGTGTCGGCCAGCAGTGAATTGCCCAGGCATTCGGCCAGGCACACATGGAAGTCGCCCAGCAGGAAGCTGCGCGCGCCCACGTCGCTGCCCGCCAGCGCCGCCTTCTCGCGCTGCAGGTGGCTCCTGAGCTGGCGCACGGCCGCCTTGTCCACCGCCTTGAGCTGGTGCAGCAGGCCCAGTTCGATCACGCGGCGCGCTTCGAAGGCCTCGCGCGCCTCGTCTTCCGAGGGTTCGATCACATACCAGCCACGCCGCGCGCTCACGGTGACGATGCCGCGCGTGGACAGCCGCGTGAGCGCCTCGCGCACGATGGTGCGGCTGCAGTCGAACAGCATGGCCAGCTGCTGCTCGCCCAGGCGCGAGCCCGGGGCGAGCTTTTGCGCCATCACGGCTTCGATGATGCGGTTGCTGATCTCGGTGGCGGTGGTCATTGCCGCCTGCTGATTGCAGGTTCCGTGCCAACTGGTATACAAGATGGATGCACCAGTGTGGCGCGCCAGCCTATGGCGCCCTACGGGGGCTCAGCGGACTTCGCCCTCCTTGCTCAAAGAATGCCTCGCCACAGATTGAATCTGGTGGGTTCGCTATGGATTTCGCAGCGCGATGCGCTGTTGAAATGCTGCAGCCAGGGCATGGTGCCCTCATGGCGCGCCCAGCCGGGGTCGCCCCGGCGCGCAAAACTCGCCCAGCTTTGGTGCATGGCCTGCGCCAGAGCGGCAGGCGGCGCGGCCCCCGTGAACTCTTGCCCCTGGGCAGTGTGAAGGTTGCCAAAGACAAACGGCAGCTCCACCGCGTGCGCCGCGCCCAGCCGCCCCCGCCACTGGGGGGATGCCCAGGCAAACTCATAGCGGTGGGCGCTTTGGGCCCATTCGCTGGCCAGCGCCGCGATGCGCTGTGCGGGCACGCGGTAGTAGAAATCGGACTGCAAGGCTGACAGCAGCTCGCCCGGTGTCTGCTGGGCAGCCGGCAACAGCGCCCGGCAGGCGCGAACCGCCTCCGTGGGCAAACCCACATCCTGCGCAAACGCCAGCACCTTCGCCTCGCTCACGCGGTCGATGGCGCCGCCCGGCACGTGGTACAGGCGCATCTCGTCCACATTGCTGCCCACCAGCACCTGCAGGTCCGGTGGCCGGGCCCTCCATTGCTGGCGCATCGCCTGCAGCGGCGGCGCAGCCAGCACCCGCCCATCCACCACGGGCCGCAGCGGAAAGAAGTTGCGGCCCCCGATGCCATGCCGAACTCGAAGCGATGGATCTGCTGCCAGCCTGTGGACGGCATGAAGCACCGAACCGATGGGTGCCGAGGCCAGCGTGGTGCGGCTCGGCGCCACGCCCACCAACGCAGCCACTGCGCGGCGCACGGCGGCGGCTTCGTCCAGCGTTTGGCAGGCCACGCTCGGGCTTTGCAGGATGACCCTCTGGAACAAGCCGCGCGACGCTGGCATGCCCAGCAGGCACGCCAGCGCACCCGCGCCCGCCGACTGGCCAAACACCGTGACCTGCGTCGGGTCGCCACCCCAGGCCTGGACATGGTCCTGCACCCACTGCAGCGCAGCGATCTGGTCCAGCAAACCCCGGTTGGCGGGTGCACCGTCGTCCTCACCCTCGAAGTGCATGAACCCGTCCATGCCCAGCCGGTACTGCAGCGACACAAAAACCAGCCCCTGCCGGGCGAACGAAGCGCCGTCGTACAGCGGTTCGCTCGCCGAGCCGCGAAAGAAGCCGCCACCATGCACCCACACCAACACCGGCAGGCCCGCACCCGGCGCTGCGGGCGGTGCCCACACATTCACGGCCAGGCAGTCCTGGCCACCCAGCATGGGTGCATCGGCTTTTGCCGTGCGGGCCAGTTGCGGCGCCATGGGCGCGAAGGTGGTGGCGTCGCGCAGGCCGGACCACGGCAACGCAGGCGCCGGTGCCGCAAAGCGCAGCGCGCCACGTGGTGCCTGGGCGTACGGCACGCCACGGAACACACGCACGCCGTGGTCCCACAGACCCCGCAGCTGGCCGCCGTGGGGCAGCGTGACCTGGGGTGCAGCTGTGCCCACTGTCATTCCGTGGCCAGGCCCAGCTTGTCGATCAAGGGCCGCCACACGGCCGCATCGCGCGAGGCCCAGGCGCGCACGTCGCCCGGCACCGAGGAAGTGAGCGTGACGTTCATGGCCTCCAGCCGCGATTTGTACTGCGCATCGCCCCGGCACTTTTCGGTAACGGCGTTGAGCTTGCTCAGCAGTTCGGGCGGCGTGCCCGCCTTGGCCACCACCGCAATCCACGCGGGCCGCGCCAGGTCGGCAGCAGGGGGCAACGCTTCGGCAATGGTGGGCACCTCCGGCAGCAGGGGCGAGCGCTGCGCGCCAAACAGCGCCAGCGGCACCAGCTTGCCCGCCTTGACCTGGGCTGCGGCCGTGCCGATGACCAGGGTCATCGCATGGATCTGCTGCCCCATCAGCGCGGTGAGGCCCGCGCCTTCGCCCACAAAGGGCACATGGGTGCCAGCCACGCCCAGGCGCTCGATGAGCGCCGAAGTCAGCAGGTGCGCCGGGCTGCCCTTGCCCGGCGACCCAAAGTTGACGCCACCCGGCGTGGCGCGCGCGAGTTTTTGCAGATCGGCCAGGCTCGCGATGCCCTGCCCCGCAGGCACGGCCAGCACCAGCGGCGACGTGCCCAGCACGGCCACGCCATCGAAGTCGCGCAGCGGGTCGTACGGCGGCTGCTTGTACACATACGGCGTGATCGTCATCTGCGACATGCCGATGCTCAGCAGGCTGTAGCCGTCGGCGGGCTGGCCCTTGAGGTAGTTGATTGCCAGCACGCCGTTGGCCCCCGGCTTGTTCTGCACCACCACCGCCTGGCCCAGTTCACGCGCGGCGCAGTCGGCCCACACGCGGGTCATCGCGTCCGAGCCGCTGCCGGGCGGCTGCTGCGCAATGAGCTGGATGGGCTTGGCCGGGTACGCGCCTGGCTGTGCCACTGCGGTGCCTGCCAGCAGCACGAGGGCGCCCAGCAGCGGAATGCGGGGCGCGCGGGGGAAGGAAAGGGCCATGGTGTGTTGTCTCCTGGGTTTTTTGGGGGGGTGGCAGTGGAATGGCGTTGCACAGGCGCCTGGCGGGGCTCCCGCAAACGTGCGCAGGTGCGCGCCGGTGCGGCGGCACCCAGGGCCTAGCGGCGAGGCGCTCGCGCCTTGGCGGGCGCGGCACTGGCGGCTGCGGCTTCACAGCGGGTGGCGATCAGGTCGGCCAGGCAGGCCAGCTGGGCTTGTTGCGCAGCATCCGGCGTGTCCTGCCGCGCAGGTGCAAAAAGCTGCAGCATCCCCAGCCCGCGCAGCGAGGACAGCACCAGGCCCAGCAGGCCATCGCGGTCGGCCTCGTGGGCCAGTTCGGGAAATGCCTTGAAGAACCCGTCGCGCATGCGCGCCTGCACGCTCTGGCGCAGCTCGGCAATGTGGCCCAGCACTTCCGGCTGGTTGCGGCAGCCCAGATAGATGTTCCAGGCCACGATGAAGCGCGGCTGCGCATAGACCAGGCCCCAGACGGCCTGCACGAAAAGGGTCGCCCTCTCGCGGGGCGCCAGCGTGCTGTCGGGCCAGAGTGCGCCCGACAGCACGCTGGACTCGATCAGCTCGCTGAGCACGTTCATCATCAGCACCGCCTTGGACGTGAAGTGGTGCTGCACCGCCCCCGACGTCATGCCCGCCGACTTGGCCAGCTCATGGATGGACATCTCCTCCAGGCTGCGGTTCTGGATCACATCGATGGCCGTGGCGATCAGGTGCTGGCGGGTGGCGGCGCTGCGCTCGGCATGCGTGCGGCGCACCCCCGCCTTGGGGGAAACACGGTGGTTCATGGCGCTTTCACAATATACATTTCAAACGTAATGTATTTAAGCGAACACCCGCGAACAAGCCCGTGAATACCCGCACCACGCCGCGCAGTGCCCGCGCGCCTTGTGCACCCGCGGGGTCCGGGCCAGCTTGCACCTGCCTGACCACTGCCATGGCGCCACGCAAAGGCCGGTGGTATTCTTTTCGACCACCCTGGAGACAACCCATGAACGCCCCCACCGCCGCCGCCCACCTTCTCCCCGAAATCAACCTGCGCGAAGTGCCCCAGGCCCTCATCGAAGCGCTGCAGACCCGCTTTGGTGCGCGGTGCTCGCTGGCCCAGGCCGTGCGCGAGCAGCATGGCCGGGACGAAGGTTCCTTCCAGGCGCCGCCACCTTCCGCTGTCGTGTTCGCCGAGAGCACGCAGGACGTGGCCGACGCCGTGAAGCTGGCCAGCCAGTACGAGGTGCCGGTGATTCCCTACGGCGCCGGCTCCTCGCTCGAAGGCCACCTGCTGGCCGTGCAGGGCGGCATCAGCATTGACGTGAGCCGCATGAACCAGGTGTTGAGCATCAATGCCGAAGACCTCACCGTGACCGTGCAGCCCGGCATCACGCGCAAGCAGCTCAACGATGCGATCAAGGACACGGGCCTGTTCTTCCCCATCGACCCCGGCGCCGATGCCAGCATTGGCGGCATGAGCGCCACGCGCGCCAGCGGCACCAACGCCGTGCGCTACGGCACCATGCGCGAGAACGTGCTGGCGCTGCAGGTGGTCACGGCCAGCGGCGAAGTCATCCACACCGGCACGCGCGCCAAGAAGAGCAGCGCGGGCTACGACCTCACGCGCCTGATGGTGGGCAGCGAGGGCACGCTGGGCATCATGACCGAGATCACCGTGCGCCTGTACCCGCTGCCCGAGGCCGTGAGCGCCGCGATCTGCTCGTTCCCGAGCATCGAGGCCGCCGTGCACACCGTGATCCAGACCATCCAGCTCGGCGTGCCGATCGCGCGCGTGGAACTCATCGACCACCACACGGTGCGCATGGTCAACGCGCACAGCAAGCTCACCCTGCGCGAAGAACCTATGCTGCTGATGGAGTTCCACGGTTCGCCATCGAGCGTGAAGGAGCAGGCCGAGACGGTGCAGGACATCGCCAGCGAGTTTGGCGGCAATGCCTTTGAATGGGCCAGCACGCCCGAGGAACGCACGCGCCTGTGGACCGCGCGGCACAACGCCTACTTCGCCGCCGTGCAAAGCCGCCCCGGCTGCCGCGCCATCAGCACCGACACCTGCGTGCCCATCAGCCGCCTGGCCGACTGCCTGCTCGACTCGGTGCAGGAAGCCGAGGACAGCGGCATCCCTTACTTCCTGGTGGGCCATGTGGGCGACGGCAACTTCCACTTTGGCTACCTGCTCGACCCCAACATCCCCGAAGAGCGCGTGACCGCGGAAGACCTGAACCACAAGCTGGTAGCCCGCGCGCTGAGCATGGGCGGCACCTGCACGGGCGAGCACGGCGTGGGCCTGCACAAGATGGGCTTCCTGCTCGATGAAACCGGGGCTGGCGCGGTGGACATGATGCGCGCCATCAAGCGGGCGCTGGACCCGAAGAACATCCTGAATCCGGGAAAGATCTTCGCGCTGTAGCCGCCGCGTGGCGCAGCCCCCGTCCCGGGCGGCCCATGCTGCCCTTCGAAAGCTGTGCGCATCCGCAAGACGGGCCGCGGGCGAGTCCCATGGCCCGCGCTAGCGCCGCGGCGGCGGCGGTCTCGATGCCCCCGAAAAGACGGCGGGTGCCTTCTAGAATGAAGGAATGATCAAATACTCCTTCCCAGCCGCGCCGGTGACGTACCGGCCCGCCGCCAGCCCCCCCGCCACCATGGCCGGCGAGTTGATCGACTACCAGGCGTGCCCGTTGTGCGAGAGCAAGGCCTTTCGGCCGCTGCGCAGCGCGGACTGTTCCCACCACCCTCGCTACAGCCAAGAACTCTCCCGCACCATGCATTGGAGCCAATGCACGGCGTGCCAGCATGTTTTTCGCAGCGGCTACTACTCCGAAGCGGCGCTGAATGTCGTTTTCCGTGGCACCAACGAATCCCAGGTGGTGGGCTATGACCTGGAACGGCAGCGCTATGTGTCTGCGCAGATGATCGAGAAGGTGCTGTCATACCAGACGGGAGGCACGTGGCTGGACGTGGGGTTTGGGAATGCATCGCTTCTGTTCACCGCGCAGGAGTACGGCTTCGATCCCGTGGGCCTGGACCTGCGTCCGCAATCGGTGGAAGAGCTGCGCAGATGGGGGGTGGCGGCCCATTGCCAGGACGTCACAGGGTTCGAGCTGCCGCGGCCGGCCAGTGTGGTCAGCATGGCGGATGTGCTGGAGCACATGCCGTTTCCCAAGGTGGGTCTGCATGCCGCCCACCGGCTGCTGCAACCCGGGGGGGTGCTGCTGATCTCCCTGCCCAACCTGGGCTCCTTGGTCTGGAAGGCGCTGGATGCGAACAACGCGAACCCCTACTGGGGTGAAATCGAGCACTATCACAACTTTGACCGCGACCGGCTGTACGCGCTGCTGGCCGAATGTGGCTTCCGGCCCGTGCGCTATGGCATCAGCCAACGCTACCGCGTGTGCATGGAAGTGATTGCCGTGAAAGTCCAGGCAGAGGGGGCACACGACGCACCACAACAGTTGCCATGATCCACGGAAGTCCTGGCTAAAGATCAAGGCCTGCGGTGCGGTAACGTGCCTCTCCCAGGGCCTTGGCCTGCACCGCCTTGGCGGGTGGTGGGCAGCGCCCAGGGGCCTCCTCAGGGTCATCACGTTGGACAACTTTCTGGCAGTGGTATGGGGTTCTCCACACTTCACCCTGTCAGAAATCGCATGTTGTCTCGCTGAAACCTCCAAGCCTCAAAAGCCCATGCAGAACGTCAGCCCCACGGAACACCCACTTCAGGTCGCCCTCGTCGCCGAACACCAGCATGCATCGCTGGTCGACCTGCTGCGCGAACTGCACGTCTTCTACAACGAAGGCGCCTCGCCCGCTCGGCAGGTGGTGATGGAGCACCTCCGCCAGAACCTCCTGGCGCCCGGCTCCGCCCAGCGTTTGCTGGTTGCTTCGCGCAGCGACAGCGTTGTGGTGGGCCTGGCGGCGTTCTCGCTGGTGTATTCGCTGGTCGAATTTGCAGAGGACCAGCGCAGGCATTGCCAGCTCAAAGAGCTGTACGTGAGTTCGGCCGAGAGAAGCCAGGGGACTGGCCGGGCGCTCATGTCCGGGCTCGCCCGGTATGCCTTGGACCACGGCTGCCGCCGCATCGACTGGCCTGTGAAGGCGTCGAACGCCAGGGGAATCCTGTTCTACGAAAGCCTCGGTGCCCAGCGTGTGGCCGAACGGCTCAGTTACCGGCTGACTGCGCCCGCACTGGGCCGGCTGGCCCAGAACCGTGGATGTGCCGGCGCAGGGCCCGCATTGAACTGAAAACCGGGGACCTGCGCCTTGTTTCGATCTTTCGTCCTTCTGCTCGCCCCGCTGGGCGGCGCGGCCTTCGGCGGGTTGCTGCTGGTGTCGCTGCTGCAACCCACCTGGATTGAACGCGGCGCGCGCGAGCTCATCCGCCAGCACATCGAGCACAAGACGGGCGAGAAGCTCCAGGCCCTGGACGAGCGCTTTCTGAGCGCACAGGCACGGGTCCTCTTGCGAGGCAAGGAACAGGAGATCGACGCCGCGCGCAAGGCGCTGTCGGCCGACCTGCCCGCCCGGGTCGCCGCCATTGCGGACGAGATGGGGATCCCGGCCTGCGAATGCCGCAAACGGCGGCAGCAGCGGCTGGAGTTGCAGATCGGCACCGCGCAGCAGATGCAGGCCCAGCTCGATGCGCTGATCCGCAGCGCCTACATGGATACGGCCGGGAAGCTGCTGCGCGAATTGCGCATCTTCAGCGGTGCCAATGCCCTGGCGTTCGCCCTGCTGGGCCTGACCGCATGGCGGCGGCCCCACGGCGCGGCTGGGGCATCGCTGGTGCCGGTCACCGCCACGCTCCTCGTGGCAACGCTGGCGAGCAGCGCTGTCTACCTCTGGGGGCAGAACTGGCTGCAGACCATCGTGTTCGGCAGCTATGTGGGCTGGGCGCAACTGGCCTACATCGCGCTGGTGTACGCGTGGCTGTGCGATCTCTTGTTCAACCGGGCGCGCATCAGCCTGCACCTGTGCCAGGGCAGCCTGAGCGGCGCTGCGACCCCCTGCTGAAAGCCACCACCCCATGCGCATGGCCCTCGTCTCCGACATCCATGGCAACCTCGCCGCGCTGGAAGCGGTGGCCGCCGACATCCGCCGCCGGGGCGCTGACCAGGTGGTGAACCTGGGCGACAACCTCCAAGAACCTGTTCAAGGTGTTTTCGGGGTCGCACAAGTACCTTGCCGGGATGGGATGCTAGGCGCAGTGCGCAGTTGATAGCTTGGCTATCAACAAGCGCCGCAACGCCGCAGACCGCCCGGCAAGGCACTTGCCCGAAGGGTTGGAGTGAAATCGGGCGATTGAATGCCCCGGCTGCTTGCATGGGCACGAGCCCATGCAACGCATCCGAGGCATCCACTCATCCCGATTGCACTTCAATGCGATTCCCGAAAACACCTTGAACAGGTTCTCGGCCCGCTGCTGCCGCGCGAGACGGCGCAGTGGCTGATGGCGTCGGGCTGGCTATCACTGGCGGGCAACCACGAGCGCCAGGTTCTGGAACTGCGCCCCGGGCGCGGCGGCCCTTCGGACCAGTACGCGCACGCACAGCTCACCGAGGCGGAGTTCACCTGGCTGCGCACGCTCAAGGCCTGGCATCGCTTCAGCGACGACATTTACCTGTGCCACGGCTCACCGCGCAGTGACCACGAATATCTGCTGGAAACATTGGACGGCAGCACACTGCGCCTGGCCACCGCGGCGGAGATTTCCGACCGGCTGGGCGGCGAGCATTCACCGGTCATCGCATGCGGCCACACCCACGTGCCCCGCGCAGTGCGGCAGGGTGCAAGCCTGCTGGTCAACCCCGGCAGCGTGGGACTGCAGGCCTACAGCGATGACCACCCCGTGCCCCACGCGGTGCAGACCGGGACACCCGACGCACGCTATGCCTTCATCGAACAGCGCGCAGGCGGCTGGCATTGCGAACACATCTGCGTGCCCTACGACCACGCGGCCATGGCGGCGCTGGCCCGGCAACACGGCCGCCCGGACTGGGAGCACGCACTGCTCACTGGCTACGCCGCCTAGCCCGCGCGCCCATCAGCCGTGCACTGACCGCGAATCTGCGGGAGTCTGGTCACGGTCATGCATGCCGTAGTCGCGCACCACGGCGGCAACGCGCAGGCGGTAGTTGTCGAAGATCCGCTCGCGGCCGGCTTTCCGCGTGGCGCGGTGGGCTTCCATCTGGCGCCATTGCGCCACTGCCTCCTCGTCACGCCAGAACGAAAGCGACAGCAGCTTGCCGGGAGCACTGAGGCTCTCGAACCGTTCGATGGAGACAAACCCATCGATCTGCTCGAGCAAGGGCCGCAACGCAGCGGCAGCGCCCAGATAAGCGTCCTGCTGGCCCGGAGCGGGCTGTACCTCGAAGATGACGGCGATCATGCCCTGAGCTCCAACGGACGTGCGGGCAGGCCCAGCGTGCCTTCCACGCCCTGCGTGAAACTGCGCTCCTCGCGCAGGATGAAGCGCTTTTCCTGCGCCATGGCGAAGTTGGCGCGGCCCTCCGGGTCGGTGCGCAAGCGGGCGCGGTAGGCCTCGTAGGCGGCCAGCGACTCGAAACCTATGAGCCCCCAGGCCTCGTAGTTGCTGCCCTCGTGCGGCAGGAAGTAGCCGATCAGGTGGCCGCCGCAGCGCGGGATGATCTGGCCCCAGCGGCGTGCGTATTCGGCGAACAGCTCGCGCTGGAAGGGGTCGATGTCGTAACGGATGAAGCAGGTGATCATGGTGCGTGGCCCTGTGCGTTGTGAGGGCCTCACGATAGGCGCTTGACGGCCCGTGATGGTTCGCTCAACATCGAACCATGAAAGATGGTCCCCACATTGCGCGCATTGCCGCGCTCATCGGCGACGCCGGTCGCGCCGAAGTCCTCACCGCGCTGATGTCCGACCGCGCGCTCACGGCCACCGAGCTGGCCGAAGTTGCCGGCGTCACCAAGCAGACCATCAGTGCCCACCTGGCCAAGCTGCTCGATGCAGGCCTGCTGACCGTCGAGCACCAGGGCCGCCACCGCTACTTCCGGCTGGCCGACCGCGATGTGGCACACCTGCTGGAATCGCTGATGAACGTGGCCTTCCGCGCGGGCGCGGTGCGCCTGCGCTCCAGCCCGCGCGAGCCTGCCTTGCGCCGCGCACGCATGTGCTACGACCACCTGGCCGGCGAAGTGGGCGTGCAGTTTTATGAAGCCCTGGTGCGCCAGGGGCTGCTGCAGACCACGCCCCAGGGTGCGGCGGTAACGCCCGCCGGCGCGCAATGGTTTGCCCAGGTCGGGATCGACACCCCCGCCCTGGCCCAGCAGCGGCGCATGCTGTGCCGCCCTTGCCTGGACTGGAGCGAACGCCGCCACCACCTGGGCGGCGCGCTGGGGGCTGCGCTGCTGCAGCGGCTCTTCGAGGGCGGCTGGGCACACCGCGCACAGGGCTCGCGCGTGGTGCATTTCACGCCCAAGGGCGAGCTGGCGTTGCGCCAGTGGCTGGCCACCACCTCCAACGCACCCCCATCCATCCCCCTCCTCGGCCCCGGGACATGATGAAGACCCTGCTGCTTTTCATCGCCACCGCCCTGGCTGAAATCGTGGGCTGCTACCTGCCCTGGCTGTGGCTCAAGCAGGGCAAGCCCATGTGGCTGCTGCTGCCCGCGGCACTGAGCCTTGGTCTGTTCGCATGGTTGCTCACCTTGCACGACACGGCAGGCGCGGGGCGCGTTTACGCGGCCTATGGCGGGGTCTACATCGGCGTGGCCCTGGCGTGGCTGTGGGTGGTGGACGGCATCCGGCCCACGCCGTGGGACGTGGCGGGCGTGCTGGTCGCGCTGGCGGGCATGGCGCTTATCGTGCTGCAACCCGCGCGCTGACACCTATTCCCCGGCCTTCGGCAACTTCACGCCCTTGGTGGCCTTGGGCCGCACATGGGCCGAGCGCGGACTGCGCAGGGTGTCGGCATCGAGGATCAGCCGGCCCTGGATGCGCCCCTTCATGCGCTTGACGCTGCTGGCCGCGTCCTGCATGTGGCGCGCCATCAGCGTGCGCACCGTCTCCACGTCGCGCACGCGTGCGGCCCGCACGATCTCGCGGTGGAAATTGGCATTCACTTCGCCAAAGCGCCGGTGCTCGGCCTTGGGCGTGCGGTTGCCGTAGACGATGAGCTGGCGCAGCATCTCGTTGATCAGCTCGCAATTGAAGCGCAGGAACGGATTCGGGTTGGCCGCGGCCAGGATGTCGTGGAAGTTCACGTCCTCGCGCCGCTGGCTGAGCATGTCCTCGCTGCTCGACGCCGGGTCGCAGCAGGCGATGGAGTGCTCCAGCGCCTCGAAATCGGCCTCGGTCAGGTGCGGCACGGCGCCGGCGGCCAGCTCGGGCTCCAGGAACTGGCGCACGGCGTAGATGTTGTCGATGGTCACTTCCTGGAAGAACAGGTAGTTCTGCATGAACTGCAGGGTGCGGTCCAGCGGCACCTCGGCGATGGTGCCCCCGCCCGAGGGGCCGGTGGAGATGGTCACCAGCCCCTGCACCTCCAGCGACTTGAGCGCCTCGCGGATGGTGCCCTTGCTCACCTCGAACTGCGCCTGCAGCTCGCTCTCGCGCGGCAGGCGGTCGCCCGGGCTCAGGTTCTTCTCGGTGATGAGGCGCTTGATCTCCTGCGCCACCAGGTCGGGGCGCTTGAGGGCTTTGAGCGGCTTCTGTGTGGACGTTTTGGTTGCCATGTTCAGGGAATTGTCGTTGGTCGGCCGGCAGCCACGGCGGTGCCTCCGCGCGGCGAAGTACCGCCCATGGTGCAGTGTATGCACCGCAAGGGGGCAGCGGAAGGGATGCAGGGTTTCCACGCACGGTGTTTATTCTATTTATCACTATAAATAGCAGAAATGAGCGCCAACGGCGCTCTGCGGCGGTGGCACGCAGTGTGCTTTGCACAAGCCGTGCCCCGCTATCGGCCAGCCGGCCTCAACCCCTCCACAGGAGCCCCCCATGCACCGTCGCCACCTCTTGCAACTCTCTGCCCTGGGCGCACTGCCCGCATCGCTGGGCCTGGGCCAAAGCGCCTGGGCGCAGTCCAGCGGTGCCATCCAGTTCGGCTGCCCGGTGCCCATGTCGGGCGCGTTCGCGGCCAACGGCAAGTTCGCCGACCTGGGCATGAAGCTGGCCATCGAGCAGTACGGCACGGTCCTCAAGCGCCCCCTGGCCTACACGGTGCTGGACACGGAAGGCAAGCCAGCCACGGCCGTGCGCAAGGTGCAGGAGTCCTCGCAGCAGCAGGGCACGCGCTTTTTCGCGGGCGGCATCCTGTCGTCCGAATCGCTGGCCATGGGCAAGGAGGCCGAGAAGGCCGGCGGCATCTTCATCACCACCGCCGGCGCCGACGAGATCACGGGCAAGGACTGCAACGCCGCCACCTTCCGCTGGTCGGTGCCCACCTTCGGCGCCATCGAGCAGACGGTGCGCCCCCTGGCCGAGGCCCTGCCCAAGGCCAAGCGCTGGTACACCATCACGCCGCAGTACGTGTTCGGCGACGGCCTGCTGTCGGCCGCCAAGAACATCTTCAAGGAAAAGGGCCTGGAGCACGTGGGCAACAGCTACCACTCGCTGACCGAAAAGGAGTTCAGCGGCTACCTGACCAACGCCATGGCCGCCAAGCCCGACGTGCTGCTGCTGCTCAACTTCGGCTCGCAGTCGTCCGACGCGCTGCGCCAGGCCGTGAGCTTCGGCATGCACAAGAACATGACCATCCTGGTGGCCTGGGCCTCGGGGCTGGAGCAGTTCGAGTCGCTGGGTGCCGACCTGTGCGAAGGCATCTACTTCGGCGCGCAGTACTGGCACACGGCCAATGCGCCGCTCAACCTCGACCTGGTCAAGCGCAGCAACGACAAGTTCAAGTCCAACCCCAACTACAGCCTGGCGGGCTCGTACATCTGTACCAAGCTCATGATCGACGGCATCATCAAGGCCGGCACGGTGGAGCCCAAGGCCGTGATCGCCGCCATGGAAGGCATGAAGTACCAGGGCCTGACGGGCGACGAAGAGATCCGCAAGGGCGACCACCAGGTGCTCAAGAACTACTACCTGCTCAAGGGCAAGGCCAAGGCGAAGATGGCCAACAAGGACGACTACGTGGACGTGGTCAGCTCGGGCAAGTCGTTCCTGCCCCTGGACCAGACCGGCTGCAAGCTCACCTGACACGTATTGGCCTTCAACCGGCTGGCGTCGCTGGGAAGCCTTGCCGTGCTAACGCACTGTCTGCGGCTTCCCGCCTGGCCATCCGGCTGAAGACAAACCCGCGGTGACGCTCGCAAGCTCTGCCGCATCGCCCTCCTCCACGGCCCGCAGCCGCGCGCCTTGGGATTTTTCCTTCCATCTCTCGCCCATGAACATCTACCTGCTACAGGCCATCAACGGGATCGGCATCGGCATGCTGTACTTCCTGCTGGCGGTCGGCCTGTCCATCGTGTTCGGCCTGCTGCGCTTCGTGAACTTCGCGCACGGGGCGTTCTACCTGCTGGGCGCCTACTTCTGCTTCCAGATGACGCGCTGGGGCCTGAGCTTCTGGCTGGCCCTGGCCGTGGTGCCACTGGTCGTGGGCGCCCTGGGCTGGCTCACCGAAAAGCTGGTGCTGCGCCACGTGTATTCCAAGCCGCACGAGTTCCACATCCTCGTCACCGTGGGCCTGGCCCTGGCGATCCAGGAGCTGGTGATCCTGCAATGGGGGCCGCTCGGCGACAGCGTGCCGGTGCCCGACCTGCTGCAGGGCGTGGTCATGTGGGGCGGCATCGTCTACCCCAAGTACCGGCTGTTCGTGATCGGCTTCACCGCCGTGCTGGCCGTGGGCCTGTGGTACGTGCTCGAAGGCACGCGCCTGGGCAGCGCGGTGCGCGCCGGCAGCGAATCGACCGAGATGGTCTCGCTGCTCGGCATCAACGTGTTCCGCATCTTCAGCCTGGTGTTCGCACTGGGCGCGGCCACCGCCGCGATTGCCGGCGTGCTGGCCGCCCCCATGCGCGGGGCCGAGCCCTTCATGGGCATCGAGGCGCTGGGCGTGGCCTTCATCGTGGTGGTGGTCGGGGGCATGGGCAGCTTTGCCGGCGCGCTGATCGGCGGCCTGCTGATCGGCATCGTGCAGAGCGTGATGAGCACCGTGTGGCCCGAGGGGGCGCGCCTGATGATCTACATCGCCATGGCCGCCGTGCTGCTGCTGCGCCCGCATGGCCTGCTGGGCCGCAAAGGATGAACACCGCCATGACGATTTTTCGCAAGAATTTCCACCTGCTGCTGGCCCTGGCCGTGGTGCTGGTGATGCCGTTGACCATGCAATCGGGCTCGCTGGCCAGCGAGGTGCTGATCTATGGCCTGGCCGCCATGGGCTGCAACCTGCTGCTGGGCCACACCGGGCTGCTGTCCTTCGGGCAGGGCATCTTCTTCGGCCTGGGCAGCTACACCATCGCCCTCACGCTCACGCGCTGGCCCCTGCCCATGCCGCTGGCCCTGGCGCTCGCCGTGGTGATGGGCGCGCTGGGCGCGGCCATCGTGGGCTGGGTGGCCATCCGCCAGCGCGGCACCTACTTCGTGATGCTGACCCTGGCCTTCGCGCAGATGTTCTACTTTCTCGCCTACTCCATGCCTGGCATCACGGGCGGCGACAACGGGCTGATGGACATCCCGCGCCCCTCGCTGGCCGTGGGCGGCCTCACGCTGTGGCCGCTGGCCTCGCCCTGGCAGTACTACGGCTTCGTGGCCACGGTGTTCCTGGTGGCCTTCTGGCTGCTGCAGAAGGTGTCGGCCTCGGTCTTCGGGCGCACGCTGCTGGCGGTGCGCGACAACGAGGAGCGCGCGGGCGCCATCGGCTACAACCTCAAGCTGCTCAAGCTGCAGGCCTTCGTGATCTCGGGCGCGGTGACCGGCCTGGCCGGCGCGCTGCACGCCATGATGACGGGCATCGCCCCGCTGGCGAGCGCCGAGTACCACACCAGCGAGATGATCCTCGTCATGACGGTGATCGGCGGCACGGGCAACCTGCTGGCCTCGTTGCTCGGCTCGGCCTTCTACCTGCTGGTGGGCGACTGGCTGTCCACGCTGTGGCCGCGCTGGCTGCTGATCCTGGGCGTGGTGCTGATGGTGGTGAGCCTCGGCATGCAGCGCGGCCTGTGGGGCCTGGGCGAGTCGGCCTGGAACCTGCTGCGCGGCAAGGGCCGTGGCGGCAAGGATGACGTCAGCGCGCAAGGAGGCCAGGCATGAGCAGCGCCACCCCCTCCCCTATCCTGCTCGAAGCCGTGGGCGTGGAAAAACGCTACGACAAGTTCGCCGCACTGGCGGGCGTGGACCTCAAGGTGCGCGCCAACACGGTCCATTCGGTCATCGGCCCCAACGGCGCCGGCAAGACCACGCTGTTCCACATGCTCACGGGCACCAAGAACGTGAGCGGCGGGCGCATCGTGTTCGACGGGCACGACGTGACGCACGAGCCCGACCACCGCCGCGTGCAGCGCGGCATGGCGCGCTCCTTCCAGGTCACGAGCCTGTTCCTGACCCTGCCCGTGCGCGAGAACCTGCGCCTGGCCGCCCAGGGCACCGCGCCGCGCCATGCGCTCAACTGCTGGCATGCCCCGCAGGGCGCGCGCTCGCAGGCCGAGGTGGTGGCCAGCGTGCTGGCGCGCCTGGGGCTGGAGCGCCATGCCGACACGCCGGTGGGCAACCTCTCGCACGGCCAGCAGCGCCGGCTGGAGGTGGGAATGGCGCTGGCCGCGCGGCCCAAGGCGATCTTCCTGGACGAGCCCACCTCGGGCATGGGCATCGACGACCTCGATGACATGAAGCGCCTGATCCAGGGCCTCAAGGACGAGCACACCGTGGTACTCATCGAGCACAACATGAACATCGTGATGGACATCTCCGACACCGTGACGGTGATGCAGCAGGGCCGCGTGCTGGCCGAAGGGCACCCGCACGCCATCCGCAGCGACGACCGGGTGCGCAGCGCCTACCTGGGCAACATGATCACGGGGGGCAAGGCGGCATGACGATCCTCGACATCCAGGGGCTGCACGCCCACTACGGCAAGAGCCATGTGCTGCAGGGCGTGGACCTGCGCGTGGGCGACGGCGAGCTGGTCACCCTGCTCGGTCGCAACGGCGCGGGCAAGACCACCACGCTCAAGAGCATCTGCGGCGTGGTGCCGCCCACCCAGGGCCGTGTGCGCTTTGCGGGCGACGAGGTGCAAGGCCTGGCCACGCACGCCATCGCCCAGCGCGGCGTGTGCCTGGTGCCCGAGCACCGCGGCATCTTCAAGCTGCTCACGGTGGAGGAGAACCTGCTGCTGGGCCAGCGCAAGCGCTCGCCCTGGCAGCTGCAGGACATCTACCGCATCTTTCCGCGCCTCAAGGAGCGGCGCGGCAACGGCGGCGGCCAGCTCTCGGGCGGCGAGCAGCAGATGCTGGCCATCGGCCGCGCGCTGATGAATGCGCCACGCCTGTTGATGCTGGACGAGCCCGTGGAGGGCCTGGCGCCGGTGATCGTGGAAGAGATCGTGGCGCAGCTCAAGACCATCAAGGCCGCGGGCGTGGCCATCCTGCTGGTGGAGCAGAACCTGGAGGTCTGCACCCAGCTGGCCGACCGGCATTACGTGATCGAGCAGGGCGCCATCGTGCACGAGGCGGACAACACCGCCTTTCTCGCCGACGACGCCATCAAGGACCGCTATCTGGGCGTGGGCCTGGCATAGATTTTTCAGGAATTCGACTGTGGACATGACGACGACCCCCTCCCCTGCCCTGCAACCGCGCGTGAACGGCGCGCGCCTGTGGCAATCGCTGATGGACCTGGCGCAGATAGGCGCCACGCCCAAGGGCGGCGTGTGCCGCCTGGCCCTCACCGCGCTGGACGGCGAAGGCCGCGACCTGTTCGTGCGCTGGGCGCGCGAGGCCGGCTGCAGCGTGCGAACCGACGCCATCGGCAACATCTTCGCGCGCCGCGCGGGGCGCAACGACGCCCTGCCCCCGGTGATGACCGGCAGCCACATCGATACCCAGCCCACGGGCGGCAAGTTCGACGGCAACTACGGTGTGCTTGCCGGCATCGAAGTGGTGCGCACGCTGAACGACCTGGGCATCGTGACCGAAGCCCCGATCGAGGTGGCGGTGTGGACCAATGAAGAGGGCTCGCGCTTCGTGCCGGTGATGATGGGCTCGGGCGTGTTCGCCGGCGCCTTCACGCTGGAGCATGCGCTGGCCCAGCGCGACGCGCAGGGCACCAGCGTGGCCGAGGCGCTGGCCGTCATCGGCTATGACGGCGAGCACGGGCCCACGCCGCCCGTGGGCGCGTATTTCGAGGCGCACATCGAGCAGGGCCCGGTGCTGGAGGCCAACGGCTGCGTGATCGGCGTGGTGCAGGGTGCCCTGGGTCAGCGCTGGTACGACGTGAGCGTGCAGGGCATGGAGGCCCATGCCGGCCCCACGCCCATGGCGCTGCGCCGCGATGCCCTGCTGGCCGCCAGCACGCTGGTGGCCGAGGTGAACCGCATCGCCCTGGCCCATGCACCGCATGCGCGCGGCACGGTGGGCGTGCTGGAGGTGTTCCCGAGTTCGCGCAACGTGATCCCCGGCAGCGTGCGCATGACCGTGGACCTGCGCGCCGCCGACGATGCCATGCTGCTGCAGATGGATGCGGAGTTGCGCACCGCCTGCGAGCGCATCGGCACGGCCCACCGCACACCCATCGCGGTGGAGCAGGTGGTGTACTTCCCGCCGCAGCCGTTTGCGCCCGCGCTGGTCGAAGGCGTGCGCGCCGATGCCCAGGCACTGGGCTACAGCGCCATGGACGTGGTCAGCGGTGCCGGGCACGACGCCGTGTACCTGGCGCGCCTGGCGCCCACGGCCATGGTCTTCGTGCCCTGCGCCGACGGCATCAGCCACAACGAGATCGAGGACGCGGAGCCCGAGCACCTGGAGGCCGGGTGCAACGTCTTGCTGCAGGCCATGCTGCGCAGCGCCCAGGTGGTCGCCGCATGAAGATCCTCATCGCCCGCCTGAACCACGAGACCAACACCTTCTCGCCCGTGCCTACGCCGCTTGCAGCGTTCGCGCCCACCTACGGCGAGGACGCCTTGCGCGACAACCTGGGCATGCGCACGGCCATGGCGGCCTTCATCGACCTGGCCCAGGGCCTGGGCGCCACGCTGGTCACGCCGGTATCGGCCACCTCCAATCCCAGCGGCCCGGTGCATGCGGTCGCCTACGACGAGCTGACCCGCCGCATCGTGGAGGCCGCCCCGGGCTGCGACGCCATCCTGCTCGACCTGCACGGCGCCATGGTGGCCGAGAACAGCCCCGATGGCGAGGGCGACCTGCTCGCGCGCGTGCGCGCCGCGGCGCCCGGCGTGCCCATCGGCGTGGCGCTGGACCTGCACGGCAACATCACGCCCAAGATGGTCGCCAACGCGGATGTGATGGTCGGCTTCAAGACCTACCCGCACATCGACATGTACGAGACCGGCGAGCACGCGGGCCGCCTGCTGCTGGCCATGCTGCAGGGCCAGGCGCGCTACGGCGTGCGCTGGCACCAGTTGCCCATGATGGGCCACACCCTGCGCAGCACCACGCTGCAGGGCGCCATGTTGCGTGCGGTGGACGCCGCCCGCGCTGCCGAGGCCGATGGCGTGCCCGCCGTCTCGGTGTTCGCGGGGTTCTCACTGGCCGACATCGAGGCGCCGTTCATGAGCGTAGTGGTCACCGGCCTTGCCGATGCGCCCGAAGCAGCCCAGGCCGTGGCCGACCGCATCGCGGCCGCCATCTGGCAGGAGCGCACCGAGTTCGTCTACGACAGCGAGCCCCTGGTGCAGTCGCTGCAGCGCGCGCAGACCCTGGCGCAAGGCGCCGAGCGCCCGGTGCTGCTGCTGGACCACAGCGACAACTGCATGTCCGGCGGCACCTGCGATTCCATGGACGTGCTGCAGGCCGCCCTGGCCGAGGGCCTGGACGACATCGCCGTGGGCCCGTTGTGCGACCCCGGGGCCGTGGCCGAGCTCGTGGCAGCCGGCGTGGGCGCGCAGTGCACCGTGCGCCTGGGCAACAAGGTGCCGCTCACGCAACTGGGGGTGTCCAAGGAGCCCGTGGCGCTGACCGGCACGGTGCGCGCCATCAGCGACGGCGAGTACACCGTGACCGGGCCCATCTACACCGGGCAGCGCTGCGCGATGGGGCGCACCGTGCTGTTCGACACCGGCAGCGCCCTCATCGTGGTGACCGAGAAGACCCACGAGCCCTGGGACCTGGGCGTGTTCTCGTGCGTGGGCGTGGACCCCACGGCGCACCGCTTCGTGCTGCTCAAGTCGCGCATGTACTGCCGCCCGGTGTTCGTGCCGCTGTCGCACGCGCTGGTCGAATGCGACAGCCCCACGGGCGTGACCAGTTCCAACTACGCGCTGTTCCCGTTCAGGAACGTGCGCCGGCCGGTGTTCCCGCTCGACGCTGTCTGACCTTCCATTGCGCAGGAGCCCCCAGAACCCGCATCACCAGCAAGCGCAAGCCGACGCCAGTGCCCCCGCGCAAGGGCCGCCCCGCCGCGCTGGGGGCGTCCCCCTTCCCAAATCGAGCAGCGATTTGAGAGAAAGAGGGATGACGCGAAGCGACTCAGGGGGTTAGTTCACCTTGATCAGACGCCAGTCGATGCGGTTGTCGGGGCGTTGCACCAGCTCGACATTTTTCTTCATCGCCCAGGCCAGCATCTGGTTGTGCAGGGGGATGTTGGCCACGGTGTCGTTCTGCAGCTGCAGGCCTTCGGTCAGCAGGCGGTTGCGCACGGGCTGGTCGGTCTCGGTCTTCACGCGGTCCACGATGTAGTCCATGCGTTCGTTGCTGTAGCGGCCCAGGTTGTAGTTGCCATCGCCGCCCGTGGTCTTGGTGCGGGTGAGCGATTGCAGGGTGTACAGCGCGTCGAAGGTCGGCACGCCCCAGCTGAGCAGGGTGATGCTGGCCTCGTGCCGCTGGGCCATGGGGTAGTAGGTGATGGAGGGCATCGTGCGCAGCTTGGCCCTGACGCCCACGCGCGCCCACATCGAGGTGATGGCCTGGCACAGGTTCTCGTCCTGGATGATGGAGTTGTTGCTGCAGGCGAAATCGACCTCGAAGCCGTCCTTGTAGCCCGCATCGGCCAGCAGCGCCCTGGCCGCGTTGGTGTCGTAGGGCAGGCGCTTGTCCACCGCCTCCGTCCAGCCGTTGACCAGGGGCGAGACGATGGCGCCCGTGGGCTTGGACATGCCGCGCATGGTCACGCGCTGCAGCGTGGCCACGTCGATGGCCTGGTACAGCGCCTTGCGCACGCGCAGGTCCTTGAGCGGGTTCTTGCCCTTGACGCTGCTGCCCGGCAGCTCGTCGCGGAACTGGTCCAGGGCCAGGTAGATGGTGCGGTTCTCGACCATCTCCATCACCTTGATGTTCGGGTTGGCCCTGAGGCGCTCCAGGTCCTGCAGGCTGGTGTCGCGCACCATGTCGACCTCGCCCGAGAGCAGGGCCGCGACGCGCGTGGCCTCGGACTTGATGGGTGTGTAGACGATCTCGGTGACGTTGCCCTCGGTCTTGCCGGCGTTCCACCACTGCGGGTTGGCGGCAAAGACCAGCTTCTGGTCGGGCACCCATTCCTTGAGCACGAAGGGCCCGGTGCCCATGGCATTGCGGTGAGAGAAGGTCTCGTCCTTGGACTTGATGTCCTTGGGCTCCACGGCATTGTTCTTCTCTGCCCAGGCCTTGCTCATCACGCGCAGCTCGGTCAGCTGGTTGAGCAGCACCGGGTTGGGGTTCTTCAGGAAGATGTCGATGGTCTCGCCGTCGACCTTGGCGATGCGCTCCATGCCCTGGGTGTAGATGGCGTAGGTGGAGGTCTTGCTCATCGCGCGCTGCAGCGAATACACCACGTCGTCGGCCGTCATGGGCGATCCGTCGCTGAACTTCACGCCCTGGCGCAGCTTCACGCGCAACTGCGTGGGGCTGACCTGCTGCCACGAGGTCGCCAGGAGCGGCTCGACCTTGAGCGTGCGGCTGTTGAACATCACCAGCGACTCGTACACCGCCGCATGGATGCCATTGCCCAGGGCACTGTTCTGCGAGTGGATGTCCATGGACTGGATGTCGGTGGACCCGGCCCAGCGGAACGTCTTGGCGTGCGCGCCCGGCATCGCGGCCACCCACGCCGCCATGGCCAGCGCGGGCACGAGCCAGCGGCGGCCTGGCCTTGCGGTGCCGGCCCCGCGGGGCGCGGCGGGCTGCGGGTGCGCAGGGTGCCGCGCCACTGCGGCAACGCGGGACACAACAGTGCGCGGAGACAGGTGAGGAAGGAAGCTCTGGAACCTACGGGGCATATGTTTTCCTTTGCAGGGATGGAAGCCGCAATATGCCGCAGCGGACCGCCAAACCTATTGCGCGTTTTCCACGACATCCACCCCTCTGCGCACGGTCCCCGGGGCGCAGAGGGAGCCCCGGGCGTCCAGGCGACCGGCCAGCTGCCGGTACTGGCTGGGGCTGACGCCACAGGCACGCTGCCAGCCATGCACGAAGTGCGCGGAGTCGAAGAACCCCGCGGCATGCGCGATGCCCGTCAGGCTGGCCGTGCCGCCAAGCAGGGCCTGCTGCGCGTGCTCGATGCGGGCGGCCTGGCGCAGCGTGGCAAAGCCCAGGCCGTGCCGGGCCAGATCGCGTTGCAGCTGGCGCGCGCTGCGACCCAGGCGGCGGGCGGCGTCGGGCAGGGCCAGGGCAGGCTCCTCGCGCCACCAGGCCAGCAGGTCCAGCACCTCGTTCGCGCACCCCAGCCGCCGCGCCAGGGACTGCAGCGTGCGCGGCGCATCCGCCGGGCTGCCGCTGGTGCCGCCGCGCGCCAGCACGCTCACGCACGAGGCGGCAATGCCCGCGCGGATGTCCGCACTGCGCTGCGCCGCGGCACGCAGGGCGCGGTCCGGCAGCATGGGGGATTCCCGCCGCAGCGCGCCCTGGCCATCGAGCTGCGTGTTGACGCCCAGGGGCGCCATCCGGTTGTAGGCGTTCCAGCGGTCCACGAACGCAGAGGGCCCACGGCCCACGGCGGCCGAGGGCGCCAGGAGCGCCTGCACCGGGTTCAGGTCCAGCGCACACAGCAGCGCAAGGCGCGCCTCCCGCCGGGCCTCTTGCCCGCGCGCCTGCGGGCCGCCGCGCAGCACCTGCGCCACATATGCCTGGTGGGTGACGAAGCCCTGCACCTGCGTGCGCACGGCCCGCGCGAGCAGCGCGTGGGGGCGTTCGTCGATATCGCCCAGGCAGGCGGGCAGCAGGTGGTAGCAAAAAAGCGCGGCCATGGCGCTTTTATACAAGCTGGCGCGGCCCGGCCCAGGGACGATGGCCCTCTCCTTCATTCCCTGTGCAAACACACCATGCAACGACGAGATCTTCTAGGCCTGATGGGCCTGACCGCACTGGGCGCCCCCCTGCGCCCCGCTTTCGCCCGCGGCGCCACCCACGGCCTGCTGGCGCTCGATGCCACGGCCCAGGCAGCGCTGGTGCGGGCGGGCCATCTGCAACCCGCGCAGCTGGTGCAGGCCAGCCTGGCGCGCGTGGCGGACGTCAACCCCAGGCTGCAGGCACTGGTGGAACTCTGCCCCGACCGGGCCCGCGGCCAGTGGCAGGGGCCGCCCTCCCCCGGGCCCTTCTGGGGCGTGCCGTTTGCCTACAAGGACGCGGTCGACCTGCAAGGCACGCACCGGCGCAGCGGCTCGCGCCTGCAGGCGGACGCGGCACTTTCCAGCGCCTCGTCGCCGCTGGTGGCGCGCTGCGAAGCCAGCGGGCTGATCGCCATCGGCAAGACGGCAACGCCCGAGTTCCAGCTCAGCGCCACCACCGAACCCCTGCTTGGCGGCCCGGTCCGCAATCCCTGGAACCCGCTGCACTCCCCGGGTGGTTCCTCGGGCGGCGCCGCGGCGGCCGTGGCCGCGGGCATGCTGCCCATGGCGCACGCGACGGATGGCGGTGGCTCGATCCGCATCCCCGCCTCGTGCTGCGGGCTGTTCGGGCTCAAGCCCAGCCGCTCGCGCATGCAGGGCTCCGGCCCGCGCGATGCCGGTGTCGACCACGCGGTGAGCCGCACGGTGCGCGACAGCGCCACGCTGTTCTGGTGGAACCAGCGCGGCGATGGCGCCGCGCCGCTGCCGCCCATGCCCGCGGTGCACGGGCCCTCGGCCCGGCGCCTGCGCATTGGCTTCGCGCCGCAGAACCTCTTTGGCGAGATGCCGGACCCCGCGGTGCTGCAGGAAGTCACCCGCGTCGCGCGGCTGTGCGAACGGCTTGGGCACCAGGTGCTGCCCTTTGCGCACGGCATCGACGGCGAGCGGTTCTTCGATGCCTTCATGGTGGCCTGGAGCGGCGGCGCCGAGCGGGCGCTGCAGCAGGCCGAGGGCACGGGCCGCCCGCCCGACACGCTGCTGGAGCCCTGGACCCTGCACCTGGCACGGCACGCGCGCGCGCTCCCCGCCGGCGCGGCGGCACGCGCCGGCGCGCACTTTGCCGCCGTGGGCGCGCAGGTGAATGCCTGGTTCGACGCCGTGGATGTCGTGCTCAGCCCGGTGGCCGCCAGCGAGCCGCCACCGCTGGGGTGGCTTGCCCCCACCGTGCCCGGCGCCACGCTGTGGGCCCGGCTGATGCGCTATGCGTCGTACACGCCGCTGCACAACGTGGCGGGCACGCCGGCGATGTCGGTCCCGCTGGGGCTGAGCGCGCGCGGCCTGCCCATCGGCAGCCATTTCGCGGCGCGGGTCGGCGACGAGCAGACGCTGTTCGCACTGGCCTATGAACTGGAACAGGCCGACCCCTGGTCGCACCGGGTCCCACCGCTGTGAATGAAGCCCCGTCAGGGGCGCGCGGGCGCGAGCGGGTAGCGCGCGCCCGCGCGCGCCGTGCCCACCTGCAGCAGGTTGATGACACCCATCACGTCATCCACCAGCCCCACGGCTTTCTCCAGCGCCTGCGACTGCGCCTCGGACTGCACGCAGCCCATCAGCGTGACCAGCCGCCGCTCGCCCAGCACCCAGACGCTGGTGTCGTCGAAGCGCCCCTCCTCGCGGATATAGCGCTGCACGCGCGGGATGAGCTCCGCGTCGTACAGGTAGGAGTTGGGCAGCCGGCAGCGCCCCACGCGGTGGCAGCTGCCGCCATGCTGCGAGCGCGTGTGCGCCAGCTCGCGCACCTCGGCGTCGGTGTAGAGCGGGCCCTCGGGCACGGGGCATTGCGGGATGGCGCTGGTGACCTGGACGAAGGGGTCGTTGAAGGCATTGGTGCGGGGGGCGGGGCTGCCGTCCTGGGCAACGGCCAGGGCAGCCACCCCCAACCACAGCAGGAAGAACTGGAAGAACACACAAACACGGCGCATGCATTGCTCCTTGGTGGACGGCAGGCACCCACGCTGCCTACAACGCGATCTGGTATCGCGCAAATTCCCTGCGGCCTTTCAGCACACAGTCGTACAGGGTAAAACCAAAGCCCTCATAGAGTGCGCGCAGCGGCTGCCGATCGGCCACGCAGTCCAGCCGCAGGTAACGCACACCCAGGCTGCGGGCGTGCTCGCGCCCGAACGCCAGCAGCGCGGCAGACACCCCCTGCCCCGCCCATGCCCGCCGCACGGCCAGCTTGTGCAGGAAGGCGGAGGTGCCTGGTTCCGCATCCGGCCAGAAAGTGGGGTCTTCGCGCTGCCAGCGCACCACGCCCGCCACGTCATCGCCCACCCTGGCCACCAGGAAGTGGCCGGTATCCACATCCTGCTGCACACGTTCCTCGCTGAAATCGGACACGGCCCACAGCGGCATCTGGCGGTCTACCAGCCACTGCGCGGCCTCGCGCAGCACCGCCGCGATGGCGGCGGCGTCTGACGGGCGGGCGATTTCTGTGTGCATACGAAAGCGGTATTGGCCTGCAGACAGGGGAGGTCCACGCAGGATGATGGGATGGCGCAACGAACTATCCGCCTGCACAGCAGGCAGATTGCGGTTTACTCATTTTTTGATAGCTATTGGCGCTTGATGGATAAGCGCTGGAAGTCATTTTTATCTAAATTTTAGGGACAAAACCTCTTTCTACAATCCCCAGCCCGCCCCCCGGATGGGGCGTGCCCCCTACGATGCCCTGACCGTGCCCCCCAGCGACCTCATCGTCCACCGCCCCGAAGGCCTGTACTGCCCGGCCGGGGATTTCTACATCGACCCCTGGCGGCCGGTCAGCCGGGCCGTGATCACGCATGCGCATTCGGACCATGCGCGCATGGGCTCGGCCCACTACCTGGCGCACCAGGACAGCGAAGGCACGCTGCGCAACCGACTCGGAGCCGATATCGATCTGCAGACGCTGGCCTATGGCGACACCATCGACCACCACGGCGTGCGCCTGTCGCTGCACCCGGCGGGGCATGTGCTGGGATCGGCCCAGGTGCGGGTGGAACATGGCGGCCAGGTGTGGGTGGCCTCGGGCGACTACAAGCTCGAGGACGACGGCACCTGCCCGCCCTTCGAGCCGGTGCGCTGCCACACCTTCATCACCGAGTCGACCTTTGGCCTGCCCATCTACCGCTGGCCGGCGCAGCCGGCGCTGTTCGCGGACATCAACGCCTGGTGGGCCGCGAATGCGGCGGCGGGCAAGGCCAGCGTGCTGTATGCGTATGCCTTCGGCAAGGCGCAGCGCCTGCTGCACGGGGTGGACCCGAACATCGGCCCCATCGTCGTGCACGGCGCGGTGGACCCGCTCAACGCCGTGTACCGCGCGGCGGGCGTGGCGCTGCCACCCACCCTGCGCGTGACGGACCCGGGCGCCACCAAGGCCGAGCTGCGCCGCGCGCTGGTGCTGGCACCGCCCTCGGCGGCGGGCACGCCCTGGCTCAAGCGCTTTGGCGAGCATTCCGATGCCTTTGCCAGCGGCTGGATGCTGGTGCGCGGCGCGCGCCGGCGCCGTGGCGTGGACCGGGGCTTCGTGATGAGCGACCACGCGGACTGGCCCAGCCTGCAGAAGGCCATAGCCGCCACGGGGGCCGAGCGCATCATCGTGACCCATGGCAGCACCGAGGTCATGGTGCGCTGGCTGTGCGAGCAGGGGCTGGATGCGCAGGTGTTCGCCACCGAGTACGGCGCCGACGACAACGAGGACGACGCAGGGGCTGCAGCGCCGCCACCGCAGGCCGATGCACCGGCGCCGGAGGCCGCGGCACCATGAAGGCCTTTGCCACACTGTTCCAGGCTCTGGACTCCACCACCGGGCAGTCGGCCAAGCTGGCCGCGCTGGTGGCCTACCTGCGCGCGGCACCAGCGGCCGATGCGGCCTGGGCCACCTACTTCCTCGCGGGCGGCAAGCCGCGCCAGATGGTGCCCACCAAGCGCCTGAAGACCCTGGCGCAGGAGGCCGCGGGCCTGCCCGAATGGCTGTTCGAAGAAAGCTACCAGGCCGTGGGCGACCTGGCCGAAACACTGGCCCTGCTGCTGCCCCCGCCCGTGCAGCCCGTGGACCTGCCACTGGCCGAGTGGATGGCCCAGCTGCTGCCGCTGCGCGCCCTGCCACCCGAAGAGGCCGATGCCCGCCTGCGCACGCAGTGGGACCTGCTGGCGCCGGAGCAGCGCTTCGTGTACTTCAAGCTCATCACCGGCAACTTCCGCGTGGGTGTGTCGCGCCTGCAGGTCACGCAGGCACTCGCCACGGTGAGCGCGCTGGACCCCAAGCGCATCGCGCACCGGCTCATGGGCTACACACAGATCGGCCGGCAGCCGCAGGCGGGCGACTACAGCGCGCTGGTGGCCCCCGTGGACGAGGGTGAAGACGGCGCCGCCAGCACGGGCAGCGACACGGCCATGGCAGGCCAGCCCTACCCCTTCTTCCTGGCCCACCCGTTCAGCCAGCCCCTGGCCGAGATGCCCGCGCTGCTGGGCGCGCCCGAAGACTGGCTGGTGGAATGGAAGTGGGACGGAATCCGCGCGCAGATCGTGCGCCGGCGCGGCGCGGTGTGGGTCTGGTCGCGCGGCGAGGAGCTGGTGACCGACCGCTTTCCCGAACTGGCCGATGCCGCGATGGCGGCACTGCCCGACGGCACGGTGGTCGATGGCGAAATCCTCGTATGGCTGCCCGGCGAGCCCCAGCCGAGCCCCTTTGCCGACCTGCAAAAGCGCCTCGGCCGCAAGACACTGACGCCCAAGCTGCTGCGCGAGCTGCCCGTGGTGCTGGTGACCTACGACCTGCTCGAACATGCGGGCCAGGACCTGCGCCAGCAGCCCCAGCAGGCCCGCCGCGCACTGCTGGAGACAGTGCTGCAGCCACCCGACGCCATCGCAGAGCCCGCAGCCCCACCCGCACTGCGCTTGAGCGCCCTGCTGCACGGCGCCGACTGGCCGGACCTCGCGCGCCAGCGCGAGGCCGCGCGCGGCATGGGCACCGAGGGCTTCATGCTCAAACACCGCCAGGCGCACTACGGCGTGGGCCGCACCAAGGACGTGGGCGTGTGGTGGAAGTGGAAGATCGACCCCATGAGCGTGGACGCCGTGCTCATCTACGCCCAGCGCGGCCACGGCCGGCGTGCCAGCCTGTACACCGACTACACCTTTGCCGTGTGGACCGGGCCGCAGGACGACCCCGACCGGCAGCTCGTGCCCTTCGCCAAGGCCTATTCGGGCCTGACGGACGTGGAGATCGGGCAGGTGGACGCCATCGTCCGCAAGACCACGCGCGAGAGCTTCGGGCCCGTGCGCAGCGTGGATGCGACCATGGTCTTCGAGCTCGGCTTCGAGGGCATCGGCAGGAGCCCGCGGCACAAGAGCGGCATCGCCGTGCGCTTTCCACGGATGCTGCGCTGGCGCCAGGACAAGACGGTGGCCGAGGCCGATACCCTGCAGACCCTGATGGCCCTGCTGCCGGGGCAGGACGCTGCCGCATGAGCACGGCGCGCCGTCCGCGCAAGCCGCTGCCCACCGTGGCCGCGAGCGCGGCCGCAGGCTGGATGGCCACGCGCGGCTGGCAGCCCTTCGGCTTCCAGCAGGAGGTGTGGCGCGCCATGGGCGAGGGCCGCTCGGGCCTGCTGCACGCCACCACCGGCGCGGGCAAGACCTATGCCGTGTGGCTGGGTGCGCTGCAGCACCTGGCGCTGGCAGGCGCGCCCGTGGCACCCACGGCGGACGCCAGTGCGCGCACGGCCCTGCGCACACGCCGCGCGGCGGCGCCGCCGCTCACGGTGCTGTGGATCACCCCCATGCGCGCCCTGGCCGCCGACACGCTGCGTGCGCTGGTAGAGCCCCTGCCCGACCTGGCGCCGGACTGGTCCAGCGGCCTGCGCACCGGCGACACCGCCAGTGGCGAGCGCGCCGCGCAGGACCGCCGCCTGCCCACGCTGCTGGTGACCACGCCCGAGAGCGTCTCGCTGCTGCTGGCGCGGGCCGATGCGCACGAGCGCCTGCGCCACGTGCGGCTGGTGGTGGTGGACGAGTGGCACGAGCTGGTGGGCAACAAGCGCGGCGTGCAGGCGCAGCTGGCGCTGGCGCGCCTGTCGGGCTGGAACCCTGCGCTGCAGGTGTGGGGCATGTCGGCCACGCTGGGCAACCTGCAGGAGGCGCTGGATACGCTGCTGCCCCGCCTGGTCCACGATGCCCCCGCAGTGCCGCCCGCCGTGCTGGTACAGGGCCGTATCGACAAGGCGCTGCAGGTCGACGTGATGCTGCCGGCCAAGGTGGACCGCTTTGCCTGGGCCGGCCACATGGGCCTGGCGCTGCTGCCGCAGGTGGTGCAGTCCATCGAGGCCTGTACGTCCACCCTGGTCTTCACCAACACCCGTTCGCAGGCCGAGCGCTGGTACCAGGCGCTGCTGGAGGCGCGGCCCGACTGGGCGGGCACCATCGCGCTGCACCACGGATCGCTGGGCCAGGAGGTGCGCGCCTGGGTGGAGAACGGGCTCAAGGCCGGCCTGCTCAAGGCCGTGGTCTGCACGTCGAGCCTGGACCTGGGCGTGGACTTTCTGCCCGTGGAGCAGGTGCTGCAGATCGGCTCGGCCAAGGGCGTGGGGCGGCTGGTGCAGCGCGCGGGCCGCTCGGGCCACGCGCCGGGGCGCACGTCGAGCATCACGCTGGTGCCCACGCACAGCCTGGAGCTGGTGGAGGCCGCCGCCGCGCGCCACGCGCTGGCCCAGGGCCGCATCGAAGACCGGCACACGCCGCGCGCACCGCTCGATGTGCTGGTGCAGCACCTGGTCACCATTGCCCTGGGCGGCGGCTTCGTGCCTGCCGAGCTGCTGGCCGAAGTGCGCCGCGCGCCGGCCTATGCGGCACTGGCCGACAACGACTGGCAATGGGCCTTGCAGTTCGTGCGCCAGGGCGGCGCCTCGCTGGCCATCTACCCCGACTTCCAGCGCGCCGTGCCTGACGAGGAAGGGGTGTGGCGCGTGCCCGATGCGCGGCTGGCGCGCCGGCACCGCAGCAACATCGGCACCATCGTGAGCGACGCCAGCATGCAGGTGCAGTTCGTGAGCGGCGGGCGACTGGGGTCGGTGGAAGAGAGCTTCATCGCGCGGCTGTGCAAGGGCGACGTGTTCATGTTCGCGGGCCGCCTGCTGGAGCTGGTGCGCACCCAGCAGATGACCGCCTACGTGCGCGTGGCGCCCAAGGGCAGCGCCGCGTTGCCGCGCTGGAACGGCGGGCGCATGCCGCTGTCGAACACGCTGGCCGACGCCATGCTGGAGATGCTGGAGCAGGCCGAGCGCGGTGTGTACGCCTCGCCCGAGATGTTGTGCGCCCAGCCGCTGCTCGCGCTGCAGCACGCCTGGTCGGCCCTGCCCACGCCCGGCCGCCTGGTGGCCGAAACCCTGCACACCCGCGAGGGCTGGCACCTGTACCTGTACCCGCTGGCCGGCCGCCTGGTGCACCTGGGCCTGGCGGGGCTGCTGGCCTGGCGCGCGTCGCAGCAGGTGCCCAACACCTTCTCCATCGCGGTCAACGACTACGGGCTGGAGCTGCTGTCCGCCAAGCCCGTGGACTGGGCCGCGCTGCTGCCGCGCCTGATCGGCGAGGGCACGCACACCACCATCGGCAGCGGGCTGGAGGACGAAGTGCTGGCCAGCCTGAACGCGACCGAGATGGCACGCCGGCGCTTTCGCGAGATCGCGCGCATCGCGGGCCTCATCTTTCAAAGCCACCCGGGCGAGCAGCGCAGCAGCCGCCAGCTGCAGGCATCGTCCTCGCTGTACTACGACGTGTTCGCCCAGTACGACCCGGACAACCTGCTGCTGGCCCAGGCCCGCGCCGAGCTGCTGGCCAACGAGCTGGACATGGAGCGCCTGGCCCGCACCCTGCGCGGCATGCAGGCGCAAACCCTTTCCATCCATGCCCTCACGCGCCCCACCCCATTCGCCCTGCCGCTGATGGTGGAGCGCTTTCGCGAGCGCCTGAGCACCGAAACGCTTGCCGACCGCCTGGCGCGCATGGTGCAAGCGCTGGAGAAAGCCGCCGACGACACCACCGGCACCCACCACGCCGACCATCCCGTGGCCCCGGCCGACATGGCCTGGGACGTGCCCGACGGGGCCACCGCATCGCCTCGGCGCGCGCGCCGAGGCGATGCCGGCGACACGCCCCGCCGACCGAGAAGGCGCCATGGATTCTGAGCACCTCGACGACCGACCTTGCCCGTGAACACAGACCCTTCTTTCGCCCCTTCACCCACCGCACCTCCCCCAGGCGCCCAGGCCATCACCCTGCCCTGCGGCGCTGCCCTGTGGCTGCTGCCCCAGCGCGCCGTGTGGTGGCCCGCCGCGCGCACGGCCTTCGTGGCCGACGTGCACTTCGGCAAGGCCGCCACCTTCCGCCGCGCGGGCCAGCCCGTGCCGCATGGCACCACGGCCGACAACCTGGCCCGGCTCGACGCGGTGCTGGCGGCCACGGGCGCCGGGCACCTGGTCTTTCTGGGCGACTTTCTGCACGCCCGCAGCGGTGCGGACGAGCGGCTATGGAACCAGCTGTTGCCCTGGCGCAAGCACCACGCGCACATCGCCATGACCCTGGTGCGCGGCAACCACGACCTGCATGCGGGCGACCCACCCGCGCCGCTCGGCGTCGATGTGGCCGATGAGCCCTGGCGGCCCGTGGAGGGGGCCGGGGTGCTGGCCTGCCACCATCCGCAGGCGGGGCCGGGCGATACGGTGCTGGCAGGGCATTGGCACCCGGTGGCCACCTTGCAGGGTCCTGCGCGGGACACGGTCCGCCTGCCCTGCTTCGCGTGGCAGCCGGGGCTTCTGGTGCTGCCCGCGTTCGGGGCTTTCACGGGCATGTCCAGCCAGCCGGTGCCCCCGTCCGCGCGGCGGTTCGCGGTGGCTGGAGACCGGGTCCGCGAAGTGCCGCGCCGGCCGGCCAGCGCCTGAGCCGCGTTTCAGGGGCGCCTCGGCCGGGCCCGCCATGAAAAAAAAGGCTTTACCCGCCGGTAAATTTTGCATTATGGGATTCGATTGCAAAAACAGGGGGCACGGAACGCCGCAAGGAAGGAGAATCAGAGAGCATCCGCGTTTGGCCCCGCTGCGACCCGGCCGGGGACATTTACATACTCTGTTTCGTGAGACAAGCCATGACGACCCAGCAACCGACCATCATCTACACCCTGACCGACGAAGCACCCCGTCTGGCCACGGCTTCCTTCCTGCCCATCATCCGCACCTTTGCGGCGCCTGCGGGCATCAACGTGACCGAGAGCGACATCTCCGTGGCCGCGCGCGTGCTGGGCGAGTTCCCCGAATCGCTGACCGCCGAACAGAAGGTGCCCAACACCCTGGCAGAGCTGGGCAAGAAGACCCTGCAGGCCGATGCCAACATCATCAAGCTGCCCAACATCAGCGCCTCGGTGGGCCAGTTGCAGGCCTGCATCAAGGAGCTGCAGGGCAAGGGCTATGCGATCCCTGACTACCCGGAAGATCCCAAGACCGAAGAAGAAAAGGCGATCCGCGCGCGGTATGCCCGCTGCATCGGCTCGGCCGTGAACCCCGTGCTGCGCGAAGGCAACTCCGACCGCCGCGCCCCCAAGGCCGTGAAGGAATACGCGCGCAAGAACCCGCACAGCATGGCCGACTGGAGCCAGGCCTCGCGTTCGCATGTGTCGCACATGCACGCCGGCGACTTCTACCATGGCGAAAAGTCCATGACGCTGGACCGCGCCCGCGACGTGAAGATGGAGCTGATCACCAAGAGCGGCAAGACCGTGGTGCTCAAACCCAAGGTCTCGCTGCTGGACCGCGAGATCATCGACAGCATGTTCATGAGCAAGAAGGCGCTCGTCGAGTTCTACGAAAAGGAAATCGAAGACGCGCGCAAGACCGGCGTGATGTTCTCGCTGCACGTGAAGGCCACGATGATGAAGGTGTCCCACCCCATCGTGTTCGGCCACTGCGTGAAGATCTTCTACAAGGACGCGTTCGCCAAGCACGGCAAGCTGTTCGAAGAGCTGGGCGTGAACGTGAACAACGGCATGGCCAACCTGTACGAAAAGGTCGCCACGCTGCCCACGGCCCAGCGCGAAGAAGTCCTGAAAGACCTGCACGCCTGCCACGAAGGCCGCCCAGAGCTGGCCATGGTCGATTCGGCCAAGGGCATCACCAATTTCCACTCGCCCAACGACATCATCGTGGACGCGTCCATGCCCGCGATGATCCGCAACGGCGGCAAGATGTGGGGTGCCGACGGCCGCCTGAAGGACGTAAAGGCCGTGATGCCCGAATCGACCTTTGCCCGCATCTACCAGGAGATCATCAACTTCTGCAAGTGGCACGGCGCGTTCGACCCCAAGACCATGGGCACGGTGCCCAACGTGGGCCTGATGGCCCAGCAGGCCGAAGAGTACGGCTCGCACGACAAGACGTTTGAGATCACCGAAGACGGCGTGGCCAACATCACCGATCTGGCCACCGGCGAAGTGCTGCTCTCCCAGAACGTGGAAGCCGGCGACATCTGGCGCATGTGCCAGGTCAAGGACGCCGCGATCCGCGACTGGGTCAAGCTGGCCGTGAACCGCGCCCGCAACTCCGGCATGCCCGTGGTGTTCTGGCTCGACTCGTACCGCCCGCACGAAGCGCAGCTGATCACCAAGGTCAAGATGTACCTGCACGAGCACAACACGGCGGGCCTGGACATCCAGATCATGAGCCAGGTGCGTGCGATGCGCTACACGCTGGAGCGCGTGATCCGCGGCCAGGACACCATCAGCGCCACCGGCAACATCCTGCGCGACTACCTGACCGACCTGTTCCCCATCATGGAACTGGGCACCTCGGCCAAGATGCTGTCCATCGTGCCCCTGATGGCCGGTGGCGGCATGTACGAAACCGGCGCGGGCGGCTCGGCCCCCAAGCACGTGCAGCAGCTGGTGGAAGAAAACCACCTGCGCTGGGATTCGCTGGGCGAGTTCCTGGCGCTGGCCGTGTCGCTGGAAGACCTGGGCCTGAAGACCGGCAACGCCAAGGCCAAGGTGCTGGCCAGGACGCTGGATGCCGCCACGGGCAAGCTCCTGGACAACAACAAGAACCCTTCGCCCAAGACCGGCCAGCTCGACAACCGTGGCAGCCAGTTCTACCTGGCCCTGTACTGGGCGCAGGAACTGGCCGCGCAGACCGACGATGCCGACCTGGCCAAGCTGTTCGCGCCGCTGGCCAAGCAACTGGCCGCCGACGAACAGACCATCGTGGCCGAGCTGGCTGCGGTGCAGGGTGCGCCCGCCGACATCGGCGGCTACTACCTGCCCGACACCGCCAAGCTGGACGCCGTGATGCGCCCCAGCAAGACGCTGAACGCGGCGCTGAAGACCGTGGCTGCGTAAACAACCAGCCAAGCCGCCCGCCCCCTAAAAAGGCCCCGCCCGTCGGGGCCTTTTTTCATTGCCCGACCGCACCAGGATGACAAGGCGGCCCGCAGCGGAGCCACCGTTCATGTCGCAGGCGGTGGAGACAAGTAAGTGGCGTGGCTACCGCCCCAGGATCAGGGCCGGTCGCGGTCGGCCACGCGGGTGTTCAGCGCCGCGGGCAGGTAAGCAGGCAGGAACGCACAGCCCTTGCCGAACTGCGCCTCGAAGGCCGGGCACTGCGCAGCGATACCCTCGGGCGTGGGCTTCACGCCCTCGTCCACCCAGCGCAGCAAGGCGGACATCAGCGCCGGGTAGGTGGGATCGCTCAGGTAGCTGTGGGTATGGTGCTGGGTGAAGGTCTGCACCAGGCGCGCCGCGCTGCCGCCCTGCTCCATGGTGGCCTTGAAAGCCGCATCCAGCTCGACAAAGGCCGTGGGGTCCTCCACGCCTTTCACGGTGAGCACGGGCACGGGAATGCGGCCACCGAGGTCCGTGTCCTGCGCAAACCGCGCCACGGCGGCCGGGTCCGCGCGGTAGCGCAGCACGGCGGCGTTCAGGGCCGCATCGTCGGGAGAGCCCTTGTACTGCACGCCCCGGTTGCCAAACGGGCTCGCGCCACCGGTGCGGTGCTGCACCACGTCGCGGTAGTGGAACGTGGCCCAGTTCATGTGGCCCTGGATGGAGCTGGCGGGGATGCGGATCACATCCACGATGGTCTTGACCTTGCGCTGCTGCTCGGGCGTGCGCTCTGCAGCGGGCCGGTTCAGCGCCAGGCATTCGTTCACGCGCGCCGCCAGATCCGCCTGCGTCATGGCCGCATCGCGCGGCAGGCCGATGTTGAGCGGGTACGCCGCCTCGGTGGGGCGGGGGTGGTTGTTGCACAGGTACTGGTAGACCACGCGCAGATCGGTGCGGAAGTCGTACGAGCGGGTGCCGCCCGCGAGCACGCCGCTGGTCAGCAGCACGGCATCGTAGGGGCGCTGGCCGCCGGCCGTGGCCTGGAACATCTCGGCCCCCTTGGCCGCCACGCTGGCGCCCCACGACTGGCCGTGCAGGATGGTACGCTGCGGCCGGGCCACCTGCTGCACGAAGATCTTGCGCAGGCGCTCGGTATCTTCCGCCGCCGCGCGCACCCCCACGCCGCCCTGGCGGAAGGTGCTGCCCGCCCAGGCGTAGCCCGCACGGACCATGATGGACCAGCGCTCCAGGTCCTCCACCGCGCGCTCCATCCTGGGCGCGCCCAGCGCCGGGCCGCCGTGGGCGTGCAGCACCAGGTGGCCGTTCCACTGCTGCGGCATGGCGATGAAGTAGTAAGCCCCTGCGGAATCCTGGCCCGACAGGCAGCGGGCAATGGGCGCCAGGTCCTTGGGGCAGGGCGTGGCGACGGGTGCGGCCTCCGCCACCGCCTGGGGTTGGGTGACAACCGGCGCGCAGCCAGCCAAAAAGACGGCGGCTGCCAGGGCGGCCGGTACGGCCACGGTCCGGCGTGGCCAGGCGCGAAGCGGCGGCAAAGCAGTCATGGGAAGGTCTCCGTTGAAATGATGGTGGCGGTGGGCAGCTGCTGCGCATCGTAGAAACGGGGCTCCGATACGTCAAATAGGCAAATCTCCAATATCCGATACGATTTGCATATGAACCCGCTCCCTGAGCCATTGCACTGCTGACATGGACATCCGCCAGCTCCGCTACTTTCTCGCCGTGGCAGAAGCCGGGCACATGACCCGCGCCGCCGAGCAGCTGGGCATGGCCCAGCCACCGCTGAGCCAGCAGATCAAGGCGCTCGAAAGCACCGTGGGCATGGCCCTGTTCAAACGCCATGCCAAGGGCGTGGCACTGACCGAAGCGGGCCGCGCGCTGCAGGCCGACGCCACGCGCCTGGTGCACGACTTCGATGCGCTGCAAGGCCGCATGCAGTTGCTGGCCGAGGGCAAGACCGGGCGCTTGGCCATCGCCTTCACCAGCTCGGCGGCCGCGCACGAGTTCACGCCATTCGCCCTGCGCGAGTGCCGCGCGCGGCACCCCGGTCTGGTGCTGGAGATCGGCGAGAACAACGCCGCCGAGATCACCGAGGCCGTGGCCGAGAGCCGCCTGCATTGCGGCCTGCTGCGCGTGCCGGTGGCCCGCCCCGAGGGCCTGGCGTTCGACACCCTGCAGCACGAGCCCGCCATGGTGGCCCTGCCCATCGACCACCCGCTGGCGCTGCGCCAGCGGCGCGGCAAGCCGCTGGCCATCCGCATCGCGGACCTGGAGGGCGAGCCCATGATCCTGGTGCGCCGTCCTGGTGCCCCGGGCCTGTACGCCAACCTGCTGGCCCTGTGCGACGAGGAAGGCGTGCGCCCCCGGGTGGTGGCGGAAGTTGCGCGCATGCTGACCAACCTGAATCTCGTGGCGGCGGGCACCGGCATCTCGGTGGTGCCGTCGTCGATGGTGGGCGTGCACCGCCACGCGATCGCGTACCGCCCGCTGGTGGACGGCGGGCGGCTGGACGTGCCGCTCACCCTGGTGTACCGCTCGGCGGACAACATGGGGCCCACGGCCACCTTCACCGCGCTGCTCAACACGCTGGCGCGGCAGGGCACGCCCTGACGCCGGGGGGACCGGTTGGCCATGGCGATCTCGCGCTGCGGCGCCCACGTGTAACTGGCAGCAACAAACCCCACACGGCCGATGCGTGCGGGCACACTGGCGCCGCCGCCGGTGCCGCGCGCCGTCCCCGCCGTGCCCTGCTGCGCCCCCCGGTGGCAGGTGGGCGGCGCCGAACGGCGGGCCCCTGCTTGTCCGCATCCGCGTTTTTCTGGCCGCCCCCAGGCCCATCGCCCCATCTACTTTTTATGCCACGTCTGCCCCCCTCCTTGTCCTCCCTCGTGTCCGCCGCCTGCCTGGGTGCGCTGCTGTGCGCCGCAGGGCCCGCCGCGGCGGGCCCGAAAGAGGGAGTCCGCGCCTATGAGCGCGGGGAATACGCCACAGCCCTGAAGGAATTGCGTCCCGCCGCGCAGGCCGGCCATGCAGACGCCCAGTACCACCTCGGCCGCATGTACGACGCAGGCCGCGGCGTGGCGCTGAACGAAGCCACGGCGGTGGGCTGGTACCTCAAGGCCGCCCAGCAGGGCCACACGGATGCGATGTACGAGCTGGGCGTGTCCTACGACGAGGGGCTGGGCGTGCCGCAGGACCGGGTGCAGGCCGCCCAGTGGTACCGCAAGGCGGCGGACCTCGGCCACGCCCAGGCGCAATACAACCTGGCGGTGTCCTATGACAAGGCCGAGGGGGTGCCGCAGGACTTCCGCAAGGCGGTGGAGTGGTACCGCAAGGCGGCGGCCCAGGGCCACCTCGATGCGCAGTACAACCTGGGCATTTCGTACGACAAGGGCGAGGGGGTCGACAAAGACCCCCGGCAGGCCGTGCAGTGGTACCGCAAGGCCGCCGAGAAGGACCATCCCGAATCGCAGTTCCAGCTCGGCATGGCGTTCTACCACGGTGACGGGGTGCCCAAGGACCTGGCGCAGGCCGTGCACTGGTACCGGCGCGCGGCGGAGAACGACCTTGCATCCGCGCAGTACCACCTGGGGCTCGCCTACGACGCGGGCGAGGGCATCGCCCAGGACAAGAAGGAGGCCGTGCACTGGTACCGCCAGGCGGCCGGGCAGGACCATGCCAAGGCCCAGTTCAATCTGGCCGTGTCCTATGACGAAGGCGACGGCGTGGCACGGGACAAGAAGCAGGCCGTGCACTGGTACCAGCAGGCGGCCGGGCAGGGACATGCCAAGGCCCAGCGAAACCTGTCGCTGATGTACGCCCGCGGAGAAGGCGTGCCGCGCAACGCGGCCCTGGCGCGCGAATGGGCGCGCAAGGCGGCCGAGCCGCGCGACGGCACACCGGATTGATGCCCTGGCAGGCGGTGCCGCCTGGAGCAGCGGCACCGGAGCAGCCCCAGGGTATGGCGGCGGCAGTTGCTATATTTTGAATAGCGAAAACCCACCATCCATCCTACGCCAGGGGCATTTTCCCAAGGGACACCGCACTGCGGTGCCGCCGTGGCGGCTCAGGCCGCCACGGTGTCCTCAGTTGTTGCCCTGGGCCGTGCCCTCACGGCGCGGGTCCGCGCCGCCCGCATACGTGCCCGCGCCGGGGTTGCGCGCCAGCAGGCCGGCATTGCCATTGGACCGCAGGCCGTTGAATACCGCGCCGTGCAGGCCGCTCGTGAAGGTGTCGGTCTGCGCCACGGTGTGGCCCCGCGCCTTGAGGCCGTCGCGGATGGCGGCCGTGTCGATGACCGAACCCTTTTCGATGGACGTGGTCGCGTTGGTCTGCGCGCCGAAGTTGGGCAGGTTGATCGCCTGCTGCACGTTCAGCCCCCAGTCCGTCATGCCCAGGATGCTCTTGGCGGTGTACTGGATGATGGCGCTGCCGCCGGGCGAGCCGATGGCGCCTTCCAGGTCTCCGGTGGCCGCGTTGAAGATGATCGTGGGCGCCATCGAGCTGCGCGGGCGCTTGCCGGGCTGAACGCTGTTGGCGATGGGCAAGCCTGCAGCGTCGGTGGCGGTGAACGAGAAGTCGGTGAGCTGGTTGTTCAGCAGGAAGCCCCGCACCATCTGCAGGCTGCCGAAGCCGTTCTCGATGGTGGTCGTCATGGACACCGCGTTGCCCGCGTTGTCGATGATGGACAGGTGGGTGGTCGATGGCAGGGCCAGCGAGTTGTCCTGCCCCTTGACGCCGCTCACGCCCGGCGGTGTGCCCGCCACGGGGGTGCCGATGCTCTTGCTCAGGCTGATGAGCTTGGCGCGCTCGCGCAGGTAGTCGGCGTTGACCAGGCCGGCCTGCGGCACGTTCACGAAGTCAGGGTCGGCCACATACAGCGCGCGGTCGGCATAGGCCAGGCGGTAGGCCTCGGACACCACGTGCACCGCATCCAGCGTGTTGGGCTTCATGGCCGCCAGGTCGAAGCCCTGCAGCAGGCCCAGCGTCTGCAGCACGGCGATGCCGCCCGAGCTGGGCGCGGGCATGCCGCACACGCGGTACTGGGTGCGGTACACGCCGCAGACGGGCTCGCGCACCTTGTGGGTGTAGCTGCTCAGATCGTCCAGCGACAGCTTGCCGGGGTTGGTGGGGTGGCCCGCCACCTTGGCCACGATGTCCTTGGCGATGTCGCCCTGGTAGAACGCGTTGGCGCCGCCCGCGGCAATGGTCCTGAGCGTGGCGGCCAGTTCGGGGTTCTTGAGCAGCGTGCCGGCCGCCTTGGCCGTGCCGTCGGCATTGAGGAAGTAGCTGGCGCCGGGCTCGCCCTGCGCCTTGATGCGCGCGGCCGAGCCGGCGATGGACACGCTCATGCGCTGCGAGATCGCAAAGCCGTTTTCACTGAGCTGGATCGCGGGCTCGAACAGGTCCTTCCAGGGCAGCTTGCCGTGCACCTTGTGCGCGGCTTCGAGCATGCGCAGCACGCCGGGCGTGCCCACCGAGAGGCCGCCATCCACCGCCGCCAGAAACGCCAGCGGCTTGCCGTCCGCGCCGATGAAGAGATTGGGCGTGGCCGCCTTGGGCGCGGTTTCGCGGCCGTCATAGGCGAGCAGCTTGTTGGCACCCTTGTCGAAGTGCAGCATGAACGCGCCCCCGCCGATGCCCGACGACTGCGGCTCCACCAGGTTCAGCACCATCTGCACGGCGATCGCCGCGTCCAGCGCCGTGCCGCCCTTGGCCAGGATGTCGACCCCGGCCTTGGTGGCCAGCGGGTTGGCGGTGGACACCATGTCCTTGTTGGCGTAGCTGATGGCCTTGGGCGTGTAGCCCGAGGGCGGCTCCGGCGGCACGTACTGCTCGACGGGCTCGGGGTTGGCCACCGGCGTGCCGGGGCCGTCATTGCCGCCGCAGGCGGCCAGCAGGGCCAGCGCGGCGATGCCCAGGCCCCAGCGGGTGGGTTGGCGTCGAAAGACAGAAGCCGTCATGGTGAAAGGTCCTTGGAAAGGGAGGGTGGTGAAACCGCCGCCCTGTGGGGCACGGCGGACGGCCCGGGGGCGCCGGGAACGCCCATCAAGTATGTGACGACTTGATGAAAATCATTTTGCTTTTATGCCCCATTTCACGCCAAATGCGAGAAACAGATTTCCTTATTTGCCGTGAAACAGAATCTGGATTCCATCGACCGCCAATTGCTTGCCCTGCTGCAGCACGACGCCGAGACGCCGCTGGCCGAGCTGGCCGATGCCGTGCACCTGTCCAACACGCCCTGCTGGCGTCGCATCCAGTGGCTGCGCGAGAAGGGGTTCATCACACGCCACGTGGCGCTGGTGGACCCGCGCAAGGTCAATGTGGGCGTGACCGTGTTCGTGGCCATCAAGACCAACCAGCACCACCAGCAGTGGTTCGAGACCCTGCGCGACGTGGTGATGGGCATTCCCGAGATCGTGGAGTTCTACCGCATGAGCGGCGACGTGGACTACCTGCTGCGCGTGGTGGTGCCCGACATCCGCGCCTACGATGCGGTCTACAGGCGGCTGACGCAGGCCGTGGCGCTGTCGGACGTGAGCTCGAGCTTCGCGATGGAAGAGATCAAGTTCACCACCGCGCTGCCGCTGGACTACGCGCAATGACGCCCTGCCGGGCAGGGGCAGCATTGCGCCCGGCCGGCAGGCCGGCTGCGCGGCACAATCCAGTCCGCGCCACCTGATGCCGCCACACCCGCATCACCGCCCCTGGCCCCCTGAATCCAGCATGCACTGGATTTTGTTAACCAAATAGTGAACTATTCGGGCATGACCAAAGACACCGAGACCCCCGCCAAGGAGCGCCAGCGGGATGCCGACCGCTCCCAGGGCGTGATCTTCAGCGCCGCGCGCGACGAGTTCGCCGAACACGGCCTGGGCGGCGCGCGCATGGACCGCATCGCCGAGCGGGCGGGCCTGAACAAGCGGCTGATCTACTACTACTTCGAGGACAAGGAAAAGCTCTTCCAGGCCGTGCTGGAGCAGGCCTACCTGCACATCCGCGAGGAAGAGCGCAAGCTCAACCTGCTGGACCTCCCGCCCGCGACCGCCATCCGGCGGCTGGTGGAGTTCACCTGGACCTACTACCTGGAGAACCCCCAGTTCCTCACGCTGCTCAACAGCGCCAACCTGCACAGGGCGCGCCATCTGCAGGAGTCGCAGCGCGCGCGCGAGATGAACTCGCCGTTGATCGCCACGCTGGGCGAGGTGCTGGAGCGTGGGCGGCGCGAGGGCAGCTTCCGCGGCGGGGTGGATCCGCTGCAGCTGTACGTGTCCATCGCCGGGCTGTCGTACTTCTACCTGTCGAACAACCACACGCTGTCGGCGATCTTCGGGCGCGACCTCATGGCCCCGAAGGCGCGCAGCGAGCGGCTTTCGCACATGTGCGATGTGATCCTCGGGTACGTGCTGCTCGGCTGAGCCCGACGGCCCGGTCCCCAAGCTTCGTCTACAGCCCGCCTTCGCGGTCATGACCCGGGGGCGGCGGCCGCTTGAACATCACGGTGACCTGCGCCTGGGGCTCCCGGTAGCCACACGCTGAAAAGAAGTGCCTTGCCCCGCCCATCGCCTTCACGTAGATGGGCACGCCAGGGAACTCCAGCTCGATCCGCTGCATGAGCGCCCGTCCGATGCCCCTGCCCTGTACGGCGGGGTGGACCACCAGTTCACCCAGCATGGTAGAGAACGCCCCGTCGCTGAAGGCGGAGACGTAGCCGACCACCGCGCCGTCATCCATCCGCGCATGGGCCACCAGGGGGTACGCGCGGCAGGAGCGAAGGAACAAGGCTTCGTCGTGCTCGCCCCAGCCCACCGCCGCCATCAGCGCAGAAAACTCCCGCCACGTCACGGTCTTGTCGGTCGAAATTTGATAGCCCATGGCCTGACTCTACGGGACCAGCCGGGCACCTCGCGGCACGCCTGGCCGCGCGGCGGTTGGCTCCTCCACGGCGACAGGCCCCGGGCCGCGCGCATCCCACGGATGCGGGTAAACCCCTAATTTCAACGCGCCGAACCGCGTTGACGTGCAGGGCGCGTTCCTGAAAAATGCACTCTATTCACCATTCAGTGAATTAAAGAGCAAGTCCAAGCCTGCCCACGGAGACAAATCCATGCCCATCACCCGCACCACCCGCCGCGCTGCGGCCACCGCCCTGGCGGCGGCCGCGCTCACCACCCTGTCCTTCGGCGCCCTGGCGCAAGGCGGCTACCCGACCAAGCCGATCCGCGTGATCGTGCCGTTTGCGGCGGGGAGCACCACCGACATCATTGCGCGCGCCATCGCCGACAAGATGGGTCAGAGCATGGGCCAGACGCTGGTGGTGGACAACCGCGGCGGCGCCAGCGGCACCATCGGCCAGCAGGCCGTGGCCACGGCGGCGCCGGACGGCTACACGGTGATGATCCATTCGTCGTCGCACACGGTGAGCCCCTCGACCTTCGCCAAGCTGCCGTTCGACACGGTGGGCGACTTCGCGGGCGTGACGCCGATCTCGTCGCTGCCCAATGCGCTGGTGATCTCGCCCGCCAAGGGCATCAAGACGCTGCAGGACCTGGTCGCCACGGCCAAGGCCAAGCCCGGCACGGTGAACTTCGCCTCGGCCGGCCAGGGCAGCGCCACGCATTTGAACGCCGAGAAGTTCAAGCTGGCCGCCAAGATCGACGCGCAGAACATCCCCTTCAAGGGCTCGGCCGAGGCCGTGACCGAGGTGCTGTCGGGCCGCGTGGACTACTACTTCTCGCCCATCGCGCCCGTCATCGGCCAGATCAAGGACGGCCAGCTGCTGGCGCTGGCCGTGGGCTCGCCCAAGCGCGCGGCCGCCCTGCCCGACGTGCCCACCACGGCCGAGGCCGGCGTGCCCGGTTCGGAATTCAACTTCTGGATCGGGATGATGGTGCCGGCCAAGACGCCGCGCGACATCGTCAACCGCCTGCACGACGAGGTGGTGAAGGCGCTGGCCACGCCCGAGGTGAAGGAGCGCTTCTTGAAGCTCGGCGCCGATGCCTGGACGCTCAAGCCCGAGCAGTTCGATGCCTACATCAAGGACGAGATCAAGAGCAACGCCACGCTGGTGAAGGCCGCCGGACTCTCGCCCACACAGTAATTCCCTTCGCGCCGCACCGCACCGCCAGCCCCTGCCGTGGGGGTGGCCAGGCCGCGCCTTTGCCCAATTTTTTTGCAACCTTGAACTGAACGAAAGCACCACCGCCATGGCAACCCAACGACTCGGACTCATCATGCACGGCGTCACCGGCCGCATGGGCATGAACCAGCACTTGATCCGCTCCATCTGCGCCATCCGCGCGCAGGGCGGCGTGGTGCTTTCCAACGGCAACCGCGTGATGCCCGACCCCATCCTCATCGGCCGCAATGCCGAGAAGATGGAGGCGCTGGCCAAGGCCCACGGCATCGCCCGCTGGGGCACGGACCTGGACGCCGCGCTCTCCAACCCGGAGGACACGGTGTTCTTCGATGCCGGCACCACGCAGATGCGCCCCACCCTGCTGGCCAAGGCGATCCGTGCGGGCAAGCACGTGTACTGCGAAAAGCCCATCGCCACCAACCTGAACGAAGCGGTGGAGATCGCGCGCCTGGCCTCGGGCTCGGGCCTCAAGCACGGGGCGGTGCAGGACAAGCTCTTTCTGCCCGGCCTGCGCAAGCTGGACATGCTGCGCCGCGCGGGCTTCTTCGGCCGCATGCTGAGCGTGCGCCTGGAGTTCGGCTACTGGGTCTTCGAGGGCGACCTGCAGCCCATCCAGCGCCCGAGCTGGAACTATCGCAGCGAAGACGGCGGCGGCATGATCCTGGACATGATGTGCCACTGGCGCTACGTGCTGGACAACCTGTTCGGCGAGGTGAAGTCGGTGTCTTGCATCGGCGCCACGCACATCCCCACGCGCTGGGACGAGGCCGGCCAACCGTACCAGGCCACGGCCGACGACGCGGCCTACGCCACCTGCGAACTCACGGGCCACAACGGCGAGAACGTGATCGCGCAGCTCAACATGAGCTGGGCCACGCGCGTGCGGCGCGACGACCTGGTGACCTTCCACGTGGACGGCACCGACGGATCGGCCGTCGCCGGCCTGTCAAGCTGCCGCGCGCAAAGCCGCGTGGCCACGCCCCGCCCGGTGTGGAACCCCGACGAGAAGCAGACCATGAACTTCTTCGACCAGTGGCAGGAGATCCCGGACTCGCAGGTCTACGACAACGGCTTCAAGATTCAGTGGGAGCACTTCATCCGCCATGTGGTGGAAGACGCGCCGTACCGCTGGACCCTGCCTGAAGGCGCCAAGGGCGTGCAGCTGGTCGAAGCCGCGCTGGAAAGCTGGAAGGAACGCCGCTGGGTCGATGTGGCCCCCCTGCAAGCTTAACCACCGATTACTGTTTTGATAGCTGCTAGCGCTTGCTGGATAAGCGCTAGAGGCCAATTTCATTCAAATTTCTGCGAGTACACCATGGCCTTCAGCCTCCCCTTGCCCACGGCCGATGGCCGCATCAGCCCCTACACCCTGCAAGGCCGCCCGCTGGTCGCGCCACAGCGGGGCGTGGCGTTCAACCGCATCGCCTACTCGGCGGCCCACGTGGTGGCCAACCCGCTGGCGGCCATCGACCCCTGGCTGCAGTGCGCGGTGGACTGGGACGCGACCATCGCCTACCGCCAGCGCCTGTGGTCGCTGGGCCTGGGCGTGGCCGAGGCCATGGACACCGCGCAGCGCGGCATGGGGCTGGACTGGCCCACCTCGCTGGAGCTGATCCGCCGCTCGCTCGACGCGGCGCGCGACTTCGGGCCGGGCGCGCTCGTGGCCTCGGGCTGCGGCACGGACCACCTGGTGCTGGACGAGGTGAAGTCGGTGGACGACGTGATCCGCGGCTACGAGGAGCAGATGGAGGCCATCGAGAAGCTCGGCGGCAAGCTCATCGTGATGGCCAGCCGGGCGCTGGCCCGCGTGGCGCAAAGCCCCGCCGACTACGAGCGTGTGTACGACCGCATCCTCTCGCAGGCACAGCAGCCCGTGGTACTGCACTGGCTGGGCGACATGTTCGACCCGGCGCTGGCGGGCTACTGGGGCTCGCGCGACGTGGATGCGGCCATGGACACGGCGCTGGCGGTGATCGCCGCGCACCCGGACAAGGTGGACGGCATCAAGATCTCGCTGCTCGACAAGGACAAGGAAGTCGCCATGCGCCGCCGCCTGCCCACCACGGGCGGCACCGACGGCCAGGGCGTGCGCATGTACACGGGCGACGATTTCAACTACGCGGAACTCATCGCCGGCGACGGCGCGGGCGGCACGCCGCGCCAGGGCCAGAGCGATGCGCTGCTGGGCATCTTCGACGCCATCGCACCGGCCGCGAGCGCGGCACTCGCAGCGCTGGCCGCTGGCGACACGGCGCGCTTTCACGCCATCCTGGGGCCCACGGTGCCGCTGTCGCGCCACATCTTCGCGGCGCCCACGCGCTTTTACAAGACGGGCGTGGTCTTCATGGCCTGGCTCAACGGCCACCAGAGCCACTTCACCATGGTGGGCGGGCAGCAGAGCACGCGCTCGCTGGTGCACTTCGCCGAGCTCTTCCGGCTGGCCGACCAGGCCGACCTGCTGGAGCAGCCCGAACTGGCCGTGCAGCGCATGGGCCACCTGCTGGCATTGCACGGCGTGAGTGCCTGACCGCCATGCGTGATTTCACCCAAGACCACCGCTGGCTCTCCATCAATACGGCCACCGTGCGCAAGCAGCAGGGGGCCGAGGTGCCGCTGGCGCGCATCATCGACCAGTGCGCCGCACGCGGCATCCGCGCCATCAGCCCCTGGCGCGACCAGGTGGCCGCGGCGGGGCTGGACGCTACCGCGCGCCAGCTGCGCGCCCATGGCATGGAACTGTCGGGCTACTGCCGCGGGGGTTTCTTCCCTGCGGCTGACACGGCGGGCCTGCGCGCCGCGCTCGACGACAACCGCCGTGCCATCGACGAGGCCAAGACGCTCGACGCTGCCTGCCTGGTACTGGTGGTGGGCGCCCTGCCCGGCGCGCTGGAAGGCACGCCGCACTACACCGACATCGCCCGCGCGCGCGGCGAGGTGGTCGACGGCATCGCCGCGTCGCTGGAATACGCGCGCCAGGTGGGCATGCCGCTGGCCATCGAGCCGCTGCACCCCATGCAGGCGGCCGACCGCGCCTGCATCAACACGCTGGAGCACGCGCTCGACATCTGCGATGCGCTGGACCCCAGCCGCAGTGGCAGCCTGGGCGTGGCGCTGGACGTGTACCACGTGTGGTGGGACCCCAAGCTGGAACAACAGATCGCGCGCGCCGGCAAGGAACGCCTGCTGGCCTACCATGTCTGCGACTGGCGCCTGCCCACGCGCGACCTGCTCAGCGACCGGGGGATGATGGGCGATGGCGTGATCGAGCTCAAGAAGATCCGCCAGTGGGTCGAGGCGGCAGGCTTCGGGGGCTATGCCGAGGTGGAGATCTTCTCGGCCCTGGACTGGTGGCAGCGCACGGGCGAGGGCACGCTGGACACCTGCATCACGCGGCACCGCAGCGTGGTCTGAGCCCCCGGGGCGACTCCGCGCCCTGCGGACCCCGGCGCCACCGGTGCGCGTGGACCTGTGGACCCGTGGACCCGTGGACCCGTGGACCCGTGGACAGCATCGTCCGGGCCCGCGCCACGGCGGGCCGTCACCCGGGGCCCTCGCCTGCCACGGGCCGTGCGAGGGCGCAGCCTGCGACGCGCGGGGCGGGCCGGCCGTTGCCCATCACCCTGGCAGCAATGGGGAAATGGTGCAAAGGGCTGCATAATTACGAATCAATCTCATCACCAATCCCGTTCGCATCCGTTTCGCCATGGCCACCAGCGCAGTTTCCCGCTTGCACATCGTTTCGCGCATCGCCGCGGGCGTCCTGGGCGGCTATGCCTTCACATGGGGCTTCATCGCGCTGGGCATCGGCCTTCTGTTCGCGGCGCAGATGGAGTTCCACGATGCGGAGGCCCTGGGCTACATCGTCGGCTTCATCGTCTTTCTGGTGGCCTTTCTGTGGGCGTTTTCGGCGGCAAGCGTGAAGCGCGTGTGGCTGGTGCTGGCCGGCGGCGGGGCGCTGATGACCGGCGCCGCCTGGCTGGTGCAGCGCGCCATCCTGTAAACCGCGCGCACGAACCCAAGAGGTAGATACCCATCATGTTCCAGAACTTCCGGCTCACCATGGCCTGGCTGCACACCTGGTTCGGCCTGGTGCTGGGCTTCGTGCTGATGGTCGTTTTCTTCTTCGGCTCGCTGTCGGTGTTCGACCGCGAGATCGACCGGTGGGCCATTCCCCAGACCCGCTTCGAGCCGCAGCCCATGCCCTCGTTCGACAAGATCCTGCAGCCGGCCTTCCAGGACATGAGGCCCAGCGCGGAAAACATCGAGGCCGCCAGGGACCGCGTGAACGGGCCTGTGGCGCAAAGCTTCCCCGTCATCAAGACCTGGGGCGCGTACACCACCCACCGCGACCCGGTGCTGGGCCTGTTCGCGGGCTATGAGCTGCCCAATGCCAAGGACCCCGACGACAACACCATCTGGGGCAACCGCACGATCGATCCGCGCTCGGGCGCCTCGCTGCCCGACGACCACCTCAAGATCGGCAGCCAGTTCTTCTACCCGCTGCACTACAGCCTGAACTTCAAATGGAAGGACCTGGGCACCTGGATCGTGGGCTTCGCCGCGCTGATGATGCTGGTGGCGCTGGTCAGCGGCGTGGTGATGCACCGCAAGATCTTCCGCGAGCTGTTCACCTTCCGCCCCCGAAAGCACACGCAGCGCAGCGCGCTCGACCTGCACAACCTCACGGGCGTGGTGGCGCTGCCGTTCCACTTCATCTTCGCGTTCTCGGGGCTGGTGATCTTTGGCGGCATCTACTTCCCCATCACCCACACGCAGCTGCACCCGCTGCACGAGCTGCACGAAAAACACGAGGCCGCAGAAACCGGCCTGCCGCACGAGCGCGCGGGCACCGCCGGCACCCTGGCGTCGGTGGACGCGATGGTGGCGCAGGCCCAGCGCCGCTGGGCCGCGCAGGGCATGGCGGGCGACGTGGGCTTTCTGACCGTGCAGCACGTGGGCGATGCCAATGCGTACGTGAGCGTGTACCGCGCGGGCACCGACCGCATCGCGCTCGTGGGCAACGGCATCCACTTCAAGGCCAGCACCGGCGAGGTGCTGCGCGAAGACCCGCCGCTGACCCCCGTGGCCAGCGTCAACACCTTCCTCACCGGGCTGCACCTGCAGCATTTCCGGCACTGGCTGCTGCGCTGGCTGTATGTGCTGGGCGGCCTCTCGGGCTGCGTGTGCATCGCCACGGGCTTCATCTTCTTCGTGGAAAAACGCAAGCGCCAGCACGCCAGGCAGGGCGTGACCGGAGCGCGCTGGGTGGACGCGTTCGCGGTCTCCACCGTGACGGGCATGCTGATCGCCGCGCTGTCCATGCTGATCGGAAACCGCCTGCTGCCCACCGACCTGCCCGCGCGCGGGGACTGGGAGCAATATATCTTCTGGGGCGCCTGGGCACTGGCCTTCGTGCACGGCATCTGGCGCACCGCGCCCGTGGCCAGCGCGCGCATGGCCCCCGCCTGGGCCGAGCAGTGCTGGGCCATCGCCGTGCTGGGCGTGGCGGCCGCGCTGCTCAACTGGGTGACCACGGGCGACCACCTGCTGCGCACCCTTGGCAACGGCTACTGGCCCGTGGCGGGCGTGGACCTGGCCATCCTGGCGAGCAGCGCCATCGCCGTGCTCGCCGCGCGCAAGCTCAAGCACCGCGCCCAGGGCCAGCTGGGCGCCCCTGCCGTGGACGGCGGCGCGGCCTCCTCGCTGGAGACCGCCCGTGCCTGACGCCTTGCTGCTGGTGGCGGCCCTGGCCGCCAACGTGGTCGGCCTCGGCTGGCTGGCCCTGTCGATGGATGCGCACTGGGAGCAGGTGCGCGGCACCGAGCCCCTGCGGCGCAGCACCGTGCGCACACTGCGCTGGATGGGCGCCGCCGGCCTGCTCATGGCCCTGGCCCTGTGCCTGGCCGTGGACCACGCATCGATGGCGTCGCTGGTGTGGTTCATGGCGCTCGCGGGTGCCGCGCTCACCATCGCGTTCACACTGTCGTGGCGGCCCCGCGTGCTGGGCGTGCTGATCGCCTGGGTGCGGCGTAGCGGCGCTGGCGTGGCCCGATAAAACCGCCGCACGCAGTTCATGCGGGCCCAGGCTGGGTGGTGCGATGTTTGCGCCCCGGCTTCGACAGGCTCAGCCCGAACGGCTTGTGAAATACCGGGAGGCGACGCTCCCCGAACCCGATTCCGCCACACCCTCAACCACTGGCGCGCCCCCACGCCAGTGCACCCGTGGAACCGGCTTCGCCGGGCCACCGGGTGCTTCCCCCTCGGGGGAAGCCGCGCAGCGGCTCAGGGGGCATCAAATCTTGCCCATGTAGTCCCGCTTGCCCAGCTCCACGCCGTTGTGGCGGGCCAGCGCGTAGGCCGTGGTCACGTGGAAGAAGAACTGCGGCAGGCCGTAGTGCAGCAGGTACTGCTCGCCCGGAAACTGCCGCTCGCGCGCGGTGCCGGGCTGGATGGTGATGGTGCGCGTGGCGGCATCGGCAAACGCCTCCACGGGCAGGCCTTCCACGAACGCCAGCACGGTGTCGATGCGCTCGTTCAGGTCGGCAAAGCCGGGGCGGTCCGCATCCGGATACGAAGGCACCTCCGCCCCCGCCAGCCGCGCCGCCACGCCCTTGGCGAAGTCGCAGGCGATCAGCACCTGGCGCGCCATGGGAAACATGTCGGGGAACAGCCGGGCCTGCAGCAGCGCGTCGGGGTCGAGCTTGCGCGCCGTGGCGTGCGCCTCGGTCTTGGCCAGGATGTCTTTGAGCGAGCCCAGCATCTGGCGGAGAACGGGAACGCTGGCGTTGTAGAGGGGAGATGTCATGGCGGGATTCTTGTCTTGGGATGAAGCACAGGGAAGGAAGGGTCGGCGCCCGGCGGCCTTTTTTTACCCGCCGGGACCGGAGCGCATTGCAGCACATCGGCGCACTCCGTGCTGGCGCCCCGCCTTTTGGGCTCGTGCCCGGCAGTGTCAGGCCAGGTGCTGGCGCAGCTGGATCACATTGCCCTCGGGGTCGTGGCCATCGCAGGCCCGAAAGCCCCGGGCCTCCCATTCCCTGGCCGCGGGCGCGAGCTGCCCGCCCAGCGCCACGGCCCGCAGCCGGGCCTGGGCCAGGTCCGGCACCGCGAAAAAGAGCTTGATGGGGGTCTCCTCGCGCACCACGGGCGGCTGCGTGATGGCGATAGCCCGGGCGATCCGCTGCGGGATGGCGTGGACCACGATCTGCACCGCGCCAGACTCCAGCACGATATGGTCGCTTTCGGCGTGGACCACGTTCAGGCCGCAGAGCCCTTCATAGAACGCGGCGAGCCGCTGCATGTCCTTGGCGAAGACGACGGCGCCGGACGAAGGCATGGTGGACACGGTGAATCTCCCGCAATGGACGGATGGATCGATGAGGGGCAGCCGCCGCCATTCTCACCGAGATTCACGCGGCCACGGGGTCCGGCAGCAGGCCGCCCGGCCCGCGTTCAGGCCGCCACCGGCGCCACCGTCCTGCGCACCCGGCGCACGTTGAAGGCGCTGGCGATCAGCACGCCCTGCACCACGGCCAGCCCCAGCAGCACGGCGGTGAAGCGGCCCTGGTCGAGCAGCACGCCGAACAGCAGCGGCGACAGCGCCTGGCCGATATCGAGGCCCGAATACACGATGCCGTAGACGCGGCCCGTGGAGCCCTCGGGCGTGGAGCGCTTGACCAGCAGGTCGCGCGAGGGGCCGGCGATGCCGGCGCAAAAACCCATCACCCCGAACAGCACGGGCACCAGGGCGCCGGGCGGGTGCGCCAGGGCCAGCGCCACGGCCACGCAGGCCGCCAGGCCGAAACCGATGCCCACGATGCGCTCGCAGCGGCTGGGGTCGGCCGCCAGGAAGCCGCCCAGCACCATGCCGCCCGCGCTGGCCACCATGTAGACCGTGAGGCACATCGCGGCCAGCGCCACGGGCACGGCATGCAGCTGGCGCGCGGCCTCGGGGGCGAAGGCCTGCACCACGTTCAGCGCCACGGCGTAGAAGAAGAAGAACGCAAAGCACATCCACACGGCGGGGATGCGCAGGAACGCGAAATTGCCGCCCTGCCCGGCCGCGCCGGTGGCGGCGGACCTGGCCGCAGCGGTGGGCGCCGGCATGGGCGGCAGCGCCAGGTGGCGGCGGCTGGCCAGCAGCACCAGCAGCACCGAGAACGCCAGCACGCCCGCGCACACCAGCGCCACGCGCCACGATGTCGCGATGGCGATGGGCACCAGCATGGCGGGCGCGAGCGCCCAGCCCAGGCTGCCGGTGATGCCGTGCACGCTGTAGGCGTGGCCCAGGCGCGGCGCGCTCACGCGGCGGTTGAGCAGCGTGTAGTCCACCGGGTGGAACACGCCGTTGCCGATGCCCGCGAGCACCGAGAACGCCGCGAGCATGGCGTAGCTGGTGCTGGCCGCGAAGCCGAAGGCCGCCAGGCCCAGCAGCGCCAGGCCGCCGAACAGGATGGGCCGGGGCCCGAAGCGGTCCACCACGAAGCCCGAGCCCGCCTGCACCGCGCACGAGACCACGAAGAAGATGGTCATCAGGAAACCCAGCTCGGTGTAGCCGACCTGGAACGCGTCCTTGAGCCACGGGAACAGCGGCGCCAGCAGGAGCTGGCTGTAGTGGCTGATGAGGTGGGCGATGCCGACCAGCCCGATGACGCTGGCATCGGCGCGCAGCGGGGTGGAGGCAGGCGGAAGGCCGTGGACATTTGCGGTGGTCATGGCGGCATCGTAGTATTGGCCCCGGGTTTCTGGAATGCGACGGAACGACAGCTTTCGGCGAATTTGCGCCAAACCGTTGATCCAGGGCACGCCGGCCACGCCCCCTTTTTCTGCTTTTTTTCGACCCGCCATGGCCCGTACCAGCCAAGCCGCTCCCCTGGGCGACACCGACCCGTTCACCCCCACGCCCGCCAGCCCCGTGCGGGTGCGGGCGCGCGACATGCCGGCCGATACGCATTTCGAGCCGCACCGCCACGCCTGGGGCCAGCTGGCCTACTGCGCCAGCGGGGTGGTCCAGGTGAGCGTGCACGCACCGGGCACCGCCACCGCGTACATCGTGCCACCCTCGCGCGCGGTGTGGATCGCCCCCGGCGCGCTGCACGCCGTGGCGGTGCTGGAGGCGGCCGCCTTCCGCACGCTCTACATCGACCCCGGCGTGGTGCCGGCTGGCGGCGCGAACTGCCGCGTGATGGCCGTGACGCCCCTGCTGCGCGAGCTGGTGTCGGCGCTGGACCCGGTGGGCGGCCCGCACCCCGGCCCCGCGCGCGAGGCCGCGCTGACCGCGCTGGTGCTCGATGAGATCGGCCAGGCCGAAAGCCTGGCCCTGGGCGTGCCGCTGCCCGGCCCCCACAGCGACAAGCGCCTGCGCGCGCTGTGCCAGGCCGTGCTGCACGAGCCCGGCCGCTACGCCACGCTGCAGCACTGGGCGGCCGACAGCGGCGCCAGCGAGCGCACGCTGGCCCGCCTGTTCCGCGCGCAGTTCGGCATGGGCTTCGCACAGTGGCGCCGCCAGGCCGTGCTGGCCCATGCCCTGCCCCGCCTGGCGCGCGGCGAGCCCGTGGGCCAGGTGGCGGCGGCCAGCGGCTACGCGAGCGAAAGCGCGTTCTCCGCGATGTTCAAGGCGGCGATGGGGCAGCCGCCCAGCGGGTTCATTGGCAAAAACATGGCCTAACGCACGGCCGGAAAGCGCCAACAGCTATCAAGTTTGCAGCAAACGGATGTCGCCGGATGGGACCACGCCCCTCAGCCCGGCGCGCCCCGCTGCCGCACCAGGTCCATCGCAAAGCGGCCGTGGCCCACGGACCAGTCGGAATAGTCGTTCTCGTGCAGGAAGATGAACACATCGGCCGGCGCCACGCCCGCCAGGGTGTGCAGGTTGTGCGCGATGGCGGCGTACAGCGCGCGCTTCATCGCATCGCTGCGCCCGCGCCGCAGCGTGATCTCGAGCACCACCACGCGGTCGGAGCGGGCCACGCCGTTGAAGGTGCGGCTGCAGGCGAACTCCCCGGGCGCGTAGCCGGCCACCAGGTTGAACAGCTCGTCCGGCGGCATGCCGATGCTGTCCACCAGCGCCTGGTGGACGCCTTGCACGATGGCCGTGCGCGTGGCGGCGGGGGTGTCTTGCGGAACATGGGTGCGGATGAAAGGCATGGCGGTGTTCTCGTATGTTCCCTGAAGTCAATTAAATAGGCAGAAACGGGCAGCGTACCCTTCAGGCGATCCGGGCATTACCGCTGATGGCATGGGCCATTGTTGCTATCGCTCTACCGCCTGCAAAGCGATGATTTCTCCGCAGCCTTGTGCATTAAACTCACAAAGATGAGCCCCCGCCTGCCTCCACTGGGCGCCCTGCGCGCCTTCGAGGCCGCCGCCCGCCTGGGCCGCATGACCGCGGCGGCCGACGAACTGTCGGTCACGCCCGGCGCCATCAGCCGGCAGGTGCGCCAGCTCGAGCAGCACCTGGGCGTGCCCCTGTTCGACGGCAGCAAGGCCCGCCCCACGCTCACCCCGGCGGCGCGCGTGCTGCAGCCCGTGCTGACCACCGCGTTCGCGCACATCGCCGAGGCCGTGCGCGAGATCGGCGACGGCAGCCGAGGCCCGCTGGACGTGGCCTGCTTCAGCACCTTCACCGTGAAATGGCTGATCCCCCGGCTGTTCGACTTCCAGGCGCGGCACCCGGGCATCGAGGTGCGCCTGCGCACCACCGCCGACGCAGGCGCCGGGGCCGCCCCCGCGCGCTGCGACGTGTCCATCACCGCCGAGGAGCCCGGCGCGGCGCGGGACACCCCGGCCTGTACGCGGCTGTTCCCCGAACACCTGGGCCCGGTGCTGAGCCCCGCGCTGGCCGGGCGCGTGGCCCTGCGCCAGCCCGCCGACATGGCCGCTCCCGCCCTGCAGCCCCTGATGCTCCACACGCGCACGCGGCGCAACGCCTGGGCCATGTGGGCGGCCGCCACGGGAGCGCCGGTGCCTGCCGCCCCACCCGCGGGCCCCGAGTTCGAACACTACTACTTCACCCTGGAGGCCGCCGTGCGCGGCCTGGGCGTGGCGGTGGCCCCCTGGCACCTCGTGCTGGACGACGTGCGGGCCGGCCGGCTGGTGGCGCCGCTGGGCTTCGCGGCCTCGGGCTACGACTACGTGCTGCGCCGCCGCGCCGGCGCCCACCCCCGGATCGATGTGTTCTGCGCCTGGCTGCAGGCGCAGGCCGAGGCCACCGCAATGCCCCCGGGCCCGCAGGCGCCCTGAGATCGCCCTACGATGGGCATTCCTTGCCTTCGCCGCCCCGCCGCCATGCCCGACTCCGCCATCCACAGCTACCAACCCCGCCAGGGCCACGGCCTGCCGCACGACCCCTTCAATGCCATCGTCGGCCCCCGCCCCATCGGCTGGATCTCCACGCAGAGCGCGGCCGGAGCCACCAACCTCGCGCCCTACAGCTTCTTCAACGCGTTCAACTACGTGCCCCCCATCGTGGGCTTCGCGAGCATCGGCTTCAAGGACACGGTGCGCAACGTGCAGGAGACCGGCGAGTTCGTGTGGAACCTGGCCACGCGCGACCTGGCCGAGGCCATGAACCAGAGCTGCGCCAACGCGCCGCCCGAGGTCAGCGAGTTCACGCTCGCCGGCCTCACGCCCCGGCCGTCCACGCAGGTGCGCCCACCCCGCGTGGCCGAAAGCCCCGTCACCTTCGAATGCCGCAGCACGCAGATCCTGCAGCTGCAGGGCGCAGACGGCGTGCAGGTGCCCACCTGGCTGGTGCTGGGCGAGGTGGTGGCCGTGCACATCGACCAGCGGCTGCTCAAGGACGGCGTGTACGACACCGCCAACGCCGGCCACATCCTGCGCGCGGGGGGCCCGGCCGACTACTTCACGGTGGGGCCGGAGCAGTTGTTCAAGATGTACCGGCCACGGTAGGCCGCGCCCCCTGCGCTACGGCGGCTCCAGCGGCAGGACCACGCTCACCTCGAACCACGGGATGGCGCCCCAGCCGCCGCGGCGCGTGACCAGCGTTTCGCCCGAGTGCATGGACACGCGGTAGGCCAAGCCCTGCGGCCCCGGCAGGCTGCCCGCGCCCTCGCGCCCCCGGTGGCGGCTGCGGGGCTCCCAGCCACAGCACACGAAGTGCAGCCGCGCCATGCCGGTGTGGCGTGCCAGGTAGCGCTCCACGGCCGCCGCCTGCGCGCCCGGTACCCGATAGGTCGCGGTCAGCGCGCGCAGCTGGTGCAGGTGGCCCTCGGCACAGCCGGTCCATTCAAGCCCCGGCGGCTTGCGCCGCTGCGCGGCCAGGAAGTCAGCGCACGAGGCCGTCTGGCCGAACGCGGCGGGCGCGAGGAGGAGGAGGAGGAGGAGGAAGAGGAAGAAAAGGCTCAGACACGGCACCGCGACGGGCGCGCAGCCCCGGCGCCACCACCACTCCATGCGCCGCGCCCCTGGCTGGCATGCAGGCGGCGGCAGGTGGCGCTGCGCCATGGCCTGCTACCGCGACAAGGGCGCGCACAGGCCTGCGGCCGGGTCCCGTGCCCATTGTTCTGCCCAGGCCCACACCTGCTGCACGCCATCCGCCCCGGCGGCGCGCCGCTGCAGGCCATGGTCCGCGTCGGGCAGGCTGCGCGCGCAATAGGGCTCGGTGCGCAAGGCGGCGAGTTCGGCAAACCGTTCGTATGCGGCGGGGGGCACCAGGGCATCCTCGCCGCCCCACACCTGCAGCACGGGCCAGGGGCTTTGCACCAGCGGCAGGGTCAGCGGCCAGCTCCACAGGTCGCGCCAGTAACCCAGGCTGCGGCCCTGCGCCACGGCGGTGTCGGGCCGGCTCCCGGCCACCACGCGGGCCAGTTCCTCCCAGTCTTCCTGCGCACCCAGGCGCTGCGCCTGCAGCCTGCCGGCCTCCTGCGGGTCCAGCCCGCTGGCCGACAGCAGCACCAGGCCCGCCAGCTGCGGCACCTCGGGGGCGAGGGCGGGCAAGAGTTCGGCCCCTTCGGAGATGCCCACCAGCAGCTGCGGCAGCGCGGGCGCGCCGTCGCGCGCGCGCTGCCGCGCATCCGCGACCAGGGCCGCACGCGCGTGGTCCAGCCAGGTGGAAAGGCGGTCCTGCTGCACGAATTCGCGCGCGCAGTCGCCGGGGGCCGTGCGCGCCTGCGGGTCCACGCCGGGCTTGTGCAGCACCAGCACCTGCGCGTGCAGCAGGCCGGCGAAATAGCGGTCTGCAATCGGGCCCATGCCCGCGCAGCCGGAGCCGGGGATGACGATCACGCGGTAGCGCAGCGGTGCCGTGCGCTCGCTGCGCGCGAGGGTCTGGAGCGTCGCGCCATCGGCGCCCGGCAGGGGCCGCGGTGCAAACGGCTCCGACGGCGGCGGGGCCTGGGTCGGCGCCGCCGGGGCCTGCGGGGGCGCCTGGGGCGCGCCCGCGGACGCTTCGGGCCCGTACACATTCACCAGCGATCCGGACATGGCCGCCGCATAGAACGGCGGTGGCGACGCGGCGCAGCCGCCGAGCACCACGGCCCCGGCCGTGGCCACGAAAAAGGCCAGCGCAGGGCTGGCCAGGGACCGCCCAGGTGCGGCACAAGAAAAAAAGCGTTGGACGTTGAGCACAGCCGAAGTCTGGCACGACTGCGGCGACCCGGAACGCTGCGCCTGCCACTAGCGCGCCGCCAGGCGCCTGAGGCCGCAAGATGCTACCAAATCAATAGCATATCGCGCTTATCCATCAACCGGAACGGGGCAATCCAGTCAAGACCGGCACGCCCCGGCCCAGGGATGCCCTTATTTCAGGATGAGGACCTGCTCGGGCTGCTGGGGCTGCGGCACGGGCATGGGCTGGCCGCCCTGCTGGTACACCGGCGGCGGGCGCACGCCGCGCGCCAGGTGGGCGTCGGTGTAGCCCAGCTGCATGGCCATCTGCTGGTACACGTCCTGCGCGAGCGACAGCGAGGTCTCGCGGATCACCTTGGCGCGGTTGGGCGGGGCGATGTCGCCACGGATCGACAGGATCTTGGTGTCGTTGCCTTCGCCCTGGGCGGAGAACGCGGCCTTGATCTCGTAAGTTTTGGTGTTGATGAGCGAGAAGTCGGCCAGGAGCTGCAGGCCGTACTGGCGCGTGGCGCTGGTGGTGCCCTGCAGGGGCGAGAGCGCATCGGTGAAGTCGATGCTGGAGACCACGCCGAACAGCACGTAGTCAGCGCCGTTGAACTCGCCCTTCTTGATCCGGCTGATCACGTCGTTGACCTGGGGCTGCACCTGGGGCGTGGCCATCTTGCCACCCTGCACCTGGTTGAGCACCTGCTCTGCCTTGGAGGGCTGGGGCTTGCCCGCGTCGAAGCCCTTGCCCTGGATCAGACGGAAGTAGGTGCCCTGCAGGATGGCACCCTTGATGTCGTTGGTGTAGCCGCCGAGCTCGCGCTGCTCGATGTAGCTGTAGCGGCCGGCCACGTAGGTGCCGCTGGCCTGCTCGGACGCCTGCATGTGGTGGCTGCCCGAGTGCGAGCCGCCCCCGCCGTAGGGCCCGGCGCTGTAGCCGCCGCTGTGGCTGCCGCCCGCGCTCATCTGGCTGCTGCGCTGGTAGGTGCCGGCCAGGAAATATTCGGACACGCGCTGGGCGTAGGCCAGGTCCGTCACGGCGATCTTGGGCGCGGCGCCCGGCTGCTGCGCCTGGGCGGCGGTGCCCCACGCCATGGTGGTGGCGGCGATCACGGCCAGGGCCGTGTGGAGGGTGATTCTGCGTTGCATGGTGTGCTCCTTGTGAGCTGACGGAAATTCATGAATGGGTCGAGCGATGCGGGCCGGAGCACCTTCATCCTTCGAAACTGGCGCGGCCCAGGCCAGCCGCCGCCGTGCAAGGGCCGCCCCGCCGCACTGGCGGCGTCCCCCTTCCCGCGCGCAGCGCGAGAGAAAGGGGGAAGCGGCGCAGCCGCTCAGGGGGTTGCCTACTTCTTATCGCTTGCTTGTCTTGCGGATCTCTTTTTCATCCTGCCACTCGATCGTGCCTTCCTGCACATCGAACAGCTTGAGCGTGAACTTGTAGTAAACGTCCTTGGTCGCGTTGTTCTGCTTGACGATGCTGGTGAGCTCGCCTTCCATGCTGTACTTGGCGGCCGTCATCTGGCCGACCTTGGCGGTGGTGCCCTGCTTGTACAGGCCGCTCTGGTTCTGGCGCTGCAGCTCGTCCACACCGGCCTGCATCTCGTTGATGGAGCGCACGAAGCGCACCTTGCCCGACTTGACCAGCGCCGTCTGGATCGAGTTCATCACGTTGGTGGTGTCGATGTACTCGCTGGTCTTGTTCTTCACGGTGGAGATCGTCACCGTGGGGCGGCCCTGGAAGATGCCGGTTTCCAGCAGGCCGCCGGTCATCTTCTCGGCGATCATCTGCAGGTCGGTGGAGCCGAACTCGTTGGTCACCAGCTCGACGGCCTTGGCGTCGCCGTAGTTGACCTGGCGGTCAAAACGCACGGTGGGCGAGGACAGGTTCTGGCAGGCCGAGAGGGCCAGGGTGCTGGCCGCGAAGGCCAGGATGAGCGTGGTGCGCTGAATGGTGTTGCGTTGCATGTTGTTTTCTCCGGTCGGCACTGTGGTGTTCAGCGCGGTTCTACGTTCATTTCCAGGCGCAGGTCGACGGCGGCGCTGGTCGGCGCCACGCTCTTGACGGTTTGCTGGCCCAGGCCGAGCACGCTCATCTGCTTCCACGATTCGCCGTCGCCCACCTGGTTGCCCACGTTGTCCAGCCACTTGAAGCGATAGAACACGGTGCGGTCGGTGCGGCCCATGTTGGCCATGTCGGCCTGCACGACGAGGATGTCGTTCTTGCGCACGATGCGCATCTCGCGCACGGCGATGCTGTTGGCCTCGCCGCGCAGCGCCACCTTGGAGGCCACGGCCAGCGGCGTGGCCGGGTCGTGCAGCTGGGCGCGGGCCGCGGTGGCCAGGGTCAGGGTGAGGGCCGCGCACGCGATGGCGGGTGCGGCGGCGGCAAGGGCAAAACGGGTTCTCATGCCAGAGGCTCCTTGGAAATGGGACATGTGCGGTTTCAGTTCTTGGCGGCGGGCGCGGGCGTGGCCGAGGTGGACTTGACCACCGACTTGGGCACCGAGCGCGTCCGGCTGGTGGTGGTGGTGGTCGTGCGCACGGTGGTGGCAGGCTCTGCGGCGGCGGGCTGCGGCGCGGCGGCCACGGTGGGCAGCTGGCCCAGCATGGCCACATCGCCGGTCAGCACGCTGTTGTCGTACATGCGCAGGGGCACCAGGGCGTACTGGCCGTCGATCTTGATGGGCTGGGGCAGCTGGCGGCCGTTCACGCTCACCACATGCTCGCCCGGTGGCAGGTAGCCACGGGCCACGTACACGCGGCCGGGCAGCATGCGCCACATGCGGTCGTCGGCCTGCTCGGTGGCCACCGAGGCCGCCGCGCCGATGATGCCGCCGATCAGGCCGCCGCGCTTTTGCAGCTCGTTCTGCAGCACGCCCTTGGCCACGGCGCGGGTGAAGCCGCGCAGCACCATGCCGGGCATTTCGTCCTTGAGCGCGCGGCGCGCCATCACGTTCACGTCCACCACCTTTTCGAGCTTGAGGTCGGTGCCCGCGGCGGAGATGGTGGTCAGCAGCGCGTCCTTGGACGGCTCGATCACGGGGTAGGAAATACTGGCCGTGACCATGCCCCGGCCCGTGGGCACCGGAAGCGTGAAGGCCTTGGGCTTGCGCGCGGGGGCGTCACCGGCTTCCACGATGAAGAGCACGTCGGTCATGCGCTGGCGGCGCTTCCAGGTGAAGCCGGTGCGGGTGTCCAGGCCGCGCAGGCCTTCTTCGAGCACGCCGGTTTCGGGCTTGAGCTCGATGGCCTTGCGGTAGCCGGGCGCGGCCAGGCCGGGCTCGTTGAGCATTTCGTACAGGAAGCCGGCGAGGTAGTGCGAAAGGGCGTTCTGGTAGCCGTTCTTGAGGGCCAGCACCTCGGGGTCGTTGAGCGTCTCGACGGGGTAGCCGTTGAGTTCCTTGCCCCCCGAGGTGGCGCCCTTGGACTTGGCTTCTTCTTCCGCCGCCAGGGTTTCCTTGGCACGGAACTCGGCAATGATGGCCTCGCGCTCGTGGGTGCGCTTGATGTCCACGCGGGCGTTCTCGAAGTCGCCCACGGCCATGCGGTTGAGCGCCAGGCGCGTGGTCACCCACACCTTTTCATAGTCCTGGCCTTCATAGACCTTCAGGCGTTCGCTGATCAGCGCGGCGCCCACGGTGCCCATGAGCTTGCTGGGGTTGGTCTTGGCGGTTTCTTCCCATTCCTTGACCTTGATGTCGGCCAGCAGGAAGGCGTTGGTGCTGTCGGGGTAGCGGCGGTCCATGCGCAGCAGCTCGCCGCGTTCCATGTTGAACAGGAGCGCGGTCTTTTCTTCCTCGGTCTTGGCGGTGCTCTCGAGCTGGGCGATGGCCGCGGGAATGCCGCCGCTGCGCCCGGCGTTCTGCATGTCGGTCGCCAGCTTGTCATGGCTCTGCATGGTGGCGCAGCCCGTGAGGGCGGCGCTCAGGGCCAGCACCCACAGAAGGCGCGGGCGGAAACGGGATGGGTGGGCGGTCATGGATGCTCCTTGCAGATCGGTCGGTTGCGCACCAGAAAACCCCGGCACTGCCCACGCGCAAGGCCGCGCCACGCCAGGCGCGCACCGGTCAGGGAGGTGCGCCGCGACGGCGGAAAGCGCCTGCAGGATGGGAGATCCGGACAAGGAAGGTGCTCGCTGCGCGTGCGCCCCCTCCCGGCGCTTTCACGTGCTGCTGGCAGCCCCCTCTGGCTGTGAGTTTCTTGGTAGTTTTGTATGGGGTTGTAGCCAGGGACGCAATGTAGCAAAAGCTTGTATCTTTTCTGTAACCGCGCCGAACGGCTCAAATCGCCATGGAACAGTGGCATCTCATGCCTCCACGCGGTTGAGCGGCATGCGGTAGAGCCACACCACGCGGCCCCCCGGTGCGCGCAGCTGCACGCTGGGCAGCACGCCGGGGATCGCGAATTCCAGGCTCACCAGCCACGCGCCGGGCGCCAGCTCGGCCTGGGCCTTGGCGGCGGCGCGGGCCATGCTCTCGGGCCGCTGGAACAGGTACACCATGCGGTAGGGGCTCCAGTCCTCGGCCCACATGTCGGCGCGCCGCACGCGGGCCCAGGGGCACCGCAGGGCGCACAGCAGGCGCAGGGGCCAGCTCCATTCGATGCCCTCCAGCTGCGCGGCCGGGTAGGCGTGGCGCAGTGCCTTCAGGCCATCGCCCACGCCGCTGCCCGCGTCCAGCACCCGCGCCCCCAGCGGCAGCGGGGCCTGCGAGGCCAGGGACTGCAGCGCATGGTGGGGCGTGGGAAACAGCGGCGCATCGCGCCAGGCGTTGAGCGGGTAGACCAGCAGCAGCAACGCCAGCGGCACCAGCCACGCCCAGGTGGGCAGGCTGGCCGCGCCCAGCAGCGCCAGCGACAGCGGAAAGCCCGCCGCGATCAGCCCGCGCCGCCACCAGCTGCCGCCCAGCACGCTGGCCGCCGTCCCGATCAGGCAGGCGGCCAGCAAGGCCGCCACCGGTGGGACCGCGCGCTGCAGGGCCACAAAAATGAGCCACGCGCACGCCCACGCCAGCAACGCGGGCAGGGGCCAGGGCATGCGCAGGGCCAGCATGGGTTCGTGCTCAGCGGCCAAAAATGCCGCGCAGCAGGTTGACGGGGTTGACCACGTTGCCTGCATCCGTGCCACCCTCGCCCGCTGGCTGCTGGCCTGCCGGCGCGCCGCCCATGCCGCTGGAATAGGCGCCGCCCGAGGGTGCGCCGGGTGCCGCGCCCATGCTGCCGCCGCGCCGCCCCTGCATCTCTTCGCCCAGCATGGCCATGGTGTGCGACTTGACGCGCACGCGCACGGCCCACTCGGGCTCCCAGGCTGCCTTGGGGTCGGCCGGGCGCGGGGGGTGCACGATGTGGCTTTCGCCGCCGTAGGCCATCATGCGCAGCATGGGCGTGGCATCGCGCCCGCCGCCCGCGAAGATGCCCTGCGGGATGGCGCACTGCGTGGTTTCGGGCGAGAGCAGCACACGCTCCTTGAGCCAGCGGTCGATGGTGGCGGGCGACAGGTAGTCGAACAGGCCCATGCCCGTGTCGGGCGTTTCGGCGCTGGACCACATCACGAGGTCGTCCCCGTTCTGCGACATGGCGTGCAGGTAGTAGGCGCGCGCATTGCGCACGGGCTGCCAGCTGGTGCCCATGCTGTCCTGCGGCTTGCCGGTGGTGCGCAGGTCGATGGCGGGCATCAGGTCCTGCGCGGCACCGAGCGTGAACTTCATGGATGCAGGCACGCCATCGCCGCGCACCTGGTGTTCGCCCACCAGGGAGCTGCCCGCCGACAGGCTCACCTGGTTGCGTTCGTTGGGGTACAGCGCATAGGAGGGGCCCACGCGCGGCCCCCGGTCGGGCACGGCGCGGCCGGCGAAGGCCTGGGCATAGTCGGACGGCTTGGCACGCGCCAGGTCGATCACGCGCGGCTGGCCCGCGCGCACCGCGCTCCCGCAGCCCCAGTACAGCAGGATGCGGCCCTTGGGCTGGTGCTGCTGGTATTCCTGGGGCACCTCGCCCGGCTCGGTCTGGGTGGGCTGTGCGCGCGGGGGGACCAGCGGCAGGGATTCGCCCATGCGCATGCCCGCCGGAATGGTCTGGCTGGCCTCGACGCCGGGGCGCAGGGTGTTGTGCAAGGCGATGTCGATGACACGCGGCGGCATGATGGACATGGCGCGGGCGTTGCCGTAGGCCGTGTTGCCACCGCCCGCCCTGCCCTGCGCGCCGCCGCCCATGAGGCCGCCGAGCATGCCGCCCCCGCCGGGCAGGCTGTCCATCTCGGGCATGCCCGCCATGGTGCCGGTGGACACGTCCATCCACAGCTGGACCTTGGGGGCTTTGGTGTTTTGGGCCTGGGCGCCCAGGCTGGCGATGCACAGGCCAACGGCCAGGCAGGCGGGGGTCAGGACGAAGCGCAAAGGGGTCATGGGGGTCTGCTCCAGGAGATGCATGGATCACCCGGCAAACCATCGTGGGCCGCAGGGCGGCTGTATCGCCGCCCTGTGAAGAGGCCTTGCGGTCAACCCGGGTGTGTTGAACGCAGCGCAGTGTAGGCCCCGCACAGACGCATTTTGCCTGCGCAAGTTACGTGTGGAAACCGCTTGTGTGCGCTATTTCACACATCCCCGGCACAAGAAGGCTAGGCCTGACCCCGCAGGCGGTCGATCAGCCCGTTCAAGGCCTCCAGCGAGCCGAACTGGATCGCCAGCTCGCCCATGTCCTCCACCCGGCCGTGGCGCTTGACGCGTTTTTTCACGCGCACCTCGACCTCGGCCATGAGCAGGTCCGAGAGTTCTTCCTCCACGCGCTTCAAGTCGCGCGACTTTTCCTTCTGGGGCTTTTGCGGCACCAGGCTGAACTCGGCGCCGATCTTCTTGACCAGCGCCTCGGCCTCGCGCACCGACAGTTTCTTGGCCGCGATCTGGTTGCCCGCCGTGATCTGCGCGGCGCGGTCCAGCGACAGCAGCGCGCGCGCATGGCCCATGTCGATGTCGCCGGCCATCAGCATGGTCTGCACGGGCTCGGCCAGGTTCAACAGGCGCAGCAGGTTGCTGGCGGCGCTGCGCGAGCGGCCCACGGCCTGCGCGGCCAGCTCGTGCGTGAGGCCGAATTCCTTGACCAGGCGCTGCAGGCCATGGGCTTCTTCCAGCGGGTTGAGGTCCTCGCGCTGGATGTTCTCGATGAGCGCCATGGCGGCCGCCGACTCGTCGGGCACGTCGCGCACCAGCACCGGCACCTCGGCCAGGCCCGCCAGGCGCGAGGCCCGAAAGCGCCGCTCGCCCGCGATGATTTCGTACTTGCCCGCGTTGTCTCCGCTCGCAAGACGCCGCACCAGGATAGGTTGCATGATGCCCTGGGCCTTGATGGATTCGGCCAGCTCATACAGCGCCCCTTCGTCCATGCGCGTGCGGGGCTGGTACACGCCGGGCACCAGTTCAGACAGCGGCAGGCTGCTGGGCAGCCCGGCTTCGGCCGCCTGGGCCTGTTCCACTTTTTCTTCGACCTTGGGGCCCAGCAGGGCTTCGAGGCCTCGGCCGAGGCCCTTGGGTTTTTTGGTGACCATGAAATGCTTCTCGCGAAAAGGAATGGGGAAAGATTCTTCAGCGGTCGATGATGACCAGCGTGCCATGGCTGCCCGGTGCCACCGCGTGGGGCACGCCAGCGGGCACGATGAACACCTCACCCGCGTTCACCTCGGTGACCTGCCCCTGCAGGGCGAGGCGCATGCAGCCGTCGAGCACCAGCAGCGCTTCGTCAAAGTCGTGCGACTCGTCGGGGTAGGCGGCGTCGTCCATGCGCAGCACCTTGACGTTGGCGCCGGCGGCCTGGCCCACGACGATGGAGTTCCAGGCGCGGGGCAGTTGGTCGGCGATGGCGGGCAGGTTGATTTTGGTCATGGATCGGATCACTGAGAAATTCGGTAGCTGACGGCTACACGGCGCACCACGCGCCACAAGGCCCAGCGGCTCATGCCGGGTTGGCCAGCTGCAGCAGCCAGCCATGCCCCTCATCCCAATCGCCCAGGCCCGATTCGGCATTGATGTGGCCGCGCTCGCCGTAGTCGATGAAGTGCGCGCCCCAGGCCTGCGCCAAACCTTCGGCGCGCTCCAGGCTGCAATACGGATCGTTGCGGCTGCCCACCAGCACGGCCGGGAACGGCAGGGGTTTGCGTGCAATGGGCGCCCAGCCGTGGATCTGCGCGGCCAGGTCGGGGCGTTCCACATCGCCCGGCGCCACCAGCAGCGCGCCCACCACGCGGTGCGCGTTGGCTGAATGCGCAGCCCACCACGCGGTAAGGATGCAGCCCAGGCTGTGCGCCACCAGCACCACGGGGCCATCGGCATCGACCACGGTTTCCTCCAGCCGCGCCGACCAGTCGCCGCGCAGCGGGCGCATCCAGTCGTGCTGCTCCACGCGGTGGTAGCCGTGGCGGGCCTCCCACAGGCTTTGCCAGTGGCCGGGGCCCGAGTTCTGCCAGCCGGGCAGCAGCAGGATGTTGGAAGCCTTCATTACTATCAATTCAATAGCTATCAGCGCTTGTCTATCAAGCGCTGGGGGCCATTTTTGCCATGGAAGATGCTGCCGCCGGCATGGTGTGCACGCGCTCGACCATCTCCTGCGCAAACTCCACAAAGGCCTGGCTGCCCTTGGCGGCCGGGTCGAACACCACACCGGGCAGTCCGTAGCTGGGCGCCTCGGCCAGGCGCACGTTGCGCGGGATCACGCTGTTGAACACCTTGTCGCCGAAATGGCCCTTGAGCTGGTCGCTCACCTGCTGCTGCAGGGTGATGCGCGGGTCGAACATCACCCGCAGCAGGCCGATGATCTGCAGGTCGGCATTGAGGTTGGCGTGCACCTGCTTGATGGTGTTGACCAGGTCGGTCAGGCCTTCGAGCGCGAAGTATTCGCACTGCATGGGCACGATCACGCCGTGGGCGCTGCACAGGCCGTTGAGCGTGAGCATGGACAGCGACGGCGGGCAGTCGATGAGCACGAAGTCGTAGTCGCCATCGGCCTCTGCCAACGCGGCCTTCAGGCGCTTTTCGCGGTGCTCCAGCGCCACCAGTTCCACCTCGGCGCCCGCCAGCTCGCGGTTGGCGCCCAGCACCCAGTAGCCACATTTTTCCGACAGCACGGCGGCCTCTTTGACCGAGGCGGATTCGAGCAGCACGTCGTACACCGTGAGGTCCAGGCTGCGCTTGTCCACGCCCGAGCCCATGGTGGCATTGCCCTGCGGGTCCAGGTCCACCATCAGCACGCGCTGGCCGATCTTGGCCAGCCCGGCAGCAAGGTTCACGGTGGTGGTGGTCTTGCCAACACCACCCTTCTGATTGGCAACGCAGAAAATTTTGGCCATGTGGGTGTTGCAGTCCGTGTTGTTGTCGTTGTTTTATTTGGAGATGGCCAGCTTGATGCCAAAGCCGATCAAAAAGACGCCCGCCACTTTTTCCAGCACGCGGCCGATGCGCGGGTTGGCGCGCATGCGCGCGGCCAGGTGGTGCGTGAGCAGCACGGCGACCAGCCCGTAGAGGAACGTCAGCACCGCCACGGTAGCCGCCATCACGCCAAAGGTCAGCATGCCCTGGTGGCGCGCCGGATCCACGAACAGCGGGAAGAACGCCATGTAGAACACGATGGCCTTGGGGTTGAGCAGGGTGATGAGCCCCGCCTGCTTGAAATAGTGGCGCGGCTGGATGTTGAGGATGGGTTGTGCCCCCGGCTTGGCCGTGAGCATCTTGAAGCCCAGCCAGGCCAGGTAGGCGGCCCCCAGCCACTGCACCGCATGGAACGCCGTCGGGTACGTGGCCAGCAAGGCCGCCACCCCGGCCACCGCCGCCCACATCAGCACCTGGTCGCCCGCGATCACGCCCATGGTGGCGGCCATGCCGCCGCGCACGCCGCCCTTGCTGGTGGAGGTGATGAGCGCCAGATTCCCGGGGCCCGGAATGAGCAGGAACAACACGATGGCGGCGACAAAGGCGCCGTAGTCTGCGATGCCGAACATGATCTCTCCCGGTGTGCTGGATCTGGAGGGGGTGCCGCGACATGCGGCGCACCCACGATGAGCAGCCGAGTTTAAGCGACCACCCCGCCCTGCTCCCTCATCCGCATGCCAGCGGCTGGCAAACCCGTCCCAAAAAACCTCAGGCGGGCTTCAACCAGATGATGCAGCGCTCGGCCTCCAGGCCCGGGACAGTCAGTGGTTCCACGTGAAACACCGACGCACCGGCGGGCAGGGCTGCGATCTCGTCCTCTGGGTGCTTGCCCTTCATGGCCAGCCACACGCCGTGGGGCGCGGCCAGCGCACCCTGCGACCAGGTCACGAAGTCGGGCAGCGAAGCAAACGCACGACAGCTGATGATGTCGAACGGCATCGTCAATGTCTCCACGCGCGCATGCACCCCATGCAGGTTGCGCAGCTTCAAGGACACCGCCGCTTGCTGGATGAACGCCGCCTTCTTGCCCACCGTGTCCACGCAGCTCACATCCACCGCCGGGCAGCAGATGGCGAACACCACACCGGGCAGCCCGCCGCCCGAGCCGACATCCAGCAGGCGCACCGAGCCCGCTGCCAGGCCCTGTGGCGCCAGGGTAGCGACGTGCCGGCGCAGCGGTGCCACCGCCGCCAGGCTGTCGAGCAAATGGTGCGTCATCATCTCCTGCGGGTCGCGCACCGAGGTCAGGTTGTAGACCTTGTTCCACTTCTGCAGCAGGGCCAGAAATTCCATCAGCTGGCTCACCTGGTCATCGCCCAGGCCCAGGCCCAGGGCATCTGCACCCGCCTGCAACTGGCTGCGCAATGCGTCGTTGTGGGGTACGGTCATCGTCATGCCGCCACTTCGCCTTCAGCCTTGGACGGGGCGACGGCAAATTCCTTGAAGCCACCCTTCTTCAGATGCACCATCAACAGCGAGATCGCCGCCGGCGTGATGCCCGTGATGCGCGATGCGTGGCCCAGGGTCTCGGGCCGGTGGCGGCTGAGCACCTGGCGCGCCTCGATGCTCAGGGCCGTGACCTGCATGTAGTCCAGGTCGGGCGGCAGGCGCAGTTTCTCGAAGTGCGCGGCGCGTTCCACCTCGCCCTTCTGGCGGTCGATGTAGCCCGAATACTTGGCCGCAATCTCCACCTGCTCCACCACGGGCTCGCTCAAGGGCCCCAGCGTTTCACGTGAAACCTCGCTGGAGGCGTACTTGCCGCCGTCCATGGACACCAGGCTGGCGTAGTTCACATCCGGGCGGCGCAACAGCTCGAACAGGTTGTATTCGTGCTCGATGCTCTTGCCCAGCACGCGCTCCGACTCGGCCGCGGGCAGGTTGCGCGGGTTCACCCAGGTGGCTTTCAGACGCTCTGTTTCACGTGAAACCGCATCGCGCTTGCGGCTGAACGCATCCCAGCGCGCATCGTCCACCAGGCCCATGCGGCGCCCTGCTTCGGTCAGGCGCATGTCGGCGTTGTCCTCGCGCAGCTGCAGGCGGAACTCGGCCCGGCTGGTGAACATGCGGTAGGGCTCGGTCACGCCCTTGGTGATCAGGTCGTCCACCAGCACGCCCAGGTAGGCCTCGTCGCGGCCGGGCAGCCAGGCGGCTTCGCCCCGGCACTGCAGCGCGGCGTTGATGCCGGCGAACAGGCCCTGCGCCGCCGCCTCTTCGTAGCCTGTGGTGCCGTTGATCTGCCCGGCGAAGAACAGGCCCTGGATCTGCCGCGTCTCGAAGCTGCTCTTGAGCGAGCGCGGGTCGAAGTAGTCGTATTCGATGGCGTAGCCAGGGCGCAGGATGTGCGCATTCTCCAGCCCTGGCATGCTGCGCACCAGGTCGTACTGGATGTCGAACGGCAGGCTGGTGCTGATGCCGTTGGGGTAGTACTCGTGTGTGGTCAGGCCTTCGGGTTCCAGGAAGATCTGGTGGCTGTCCTTGTCGGCAAAGCGGTTGATCTTGTCCTCCACGCTCGGGCAGTAGCGCGGGCCCACGCCCTCGATCTTGCCGGTGAACATGGGGCTGCGGTCGAAGCCGCTGCGGATGATCTCGTGCGTGCGCTCGTTGGTGTGGGTGATCCAGCAGGGCACCTGCTGGGGATGCATCTGCGCGTTGCCCATGAAGCTGAACACGGGCACGGTGCCCTCGTTCACGCCACCGGGCATGCCGTCGCCGGGCTGCTCGGTGCACTTCGAAAAATCGATGCTGCGCCCGTCGATGCGCGGTGGCGTGCCGGTCTTCAGGCGCCCCTGGGGCAGCTTCAGCTCCTTGAGGCGCGCCGACAGCGACACCGCAGGCGGGTCCCCGGCCCGGCCGGCCGCGTAGTTGTTCAGCCCCACATGGATCTTGCCGTCCAGGAACGTCCCGGCCGTGAGCACCACCGTCCGGCTGCGAAAGCGGATGCCCACCTGCGTGACGGCGCCCACCACCCGGTCGCCCTCCACCATCAGATCGTCCACCGCCTGCTGGAACAGCCACAGATTGGGCTGGTTCTCCAGCATGCGGCGGATGGCGGCCTTGTAGAGGATGCGGTCGGCCTGGGCGCGCGTGGCGCGCACGGCGGGGCCCTTGCTGCTGTTGAGAATGCGGAACTGGATGCCGCCCTCGTCCGTGGCCAGCGCCATGGCGCCGCCCAGCGCGTCCACCTCCTTCACCAGGTGGCCCTTGCCGATGCCGCCGATGCTGGGGTTGCAGCTCATCTGCCCCAGCGTCTCGATGTTGTGCGTGAGCAGCAGCGTCTTGCTGCCCATGCGCGCGGCGGCCAGCGCGGCCTCGGTGCCCGCATGGCCACCGCCGACAACGATCACATCAAATTCCTGGGGATACAACATGGGGGACACTCCGGGGCCTGGCGGGCCCGATAATCAAAACACCCGGTAGCACAGGAGCACCCTACCCAAGGCGCCGCACACCGGCCCTGCTGGTGGTGGGCGCGCCCGGCGCCCCAGCAGGCAACCCGCGATTTTCCCACTTTGCGCAGGCCGTGTCTGTTTCCAACCCCCTCACCCTCTTCCTGACCGAGTTGCTTGGCGCCCCGCCCCCGGCCGTGGAAGCCTGGTGGGCACGCGCCGAACGGCTCGTGCTGGAGCGTGGCCAGCCATTGCTGCGGGCAGGCGAATACTGGCGGCACCTGTGGTGGGTGGAGCGCGGCGCCCTGCGGCTGTTTTACCTGGACCGCGACGGGGCCGAATCCAACAAGAACTTCTTTCTGGACGGCGCCCTGTGCTGGCCCATCACCCCCACACTGCGCCAGCAGCCGGTGATGTTTCACGTGGAACCATTGGAAGACAGCGTGGTGTGGGCGCTGCCCTTGCCCGTCGATTGCAGTCGCCCCCTGCCCGGCGCGGGCTGGGCACCGTGGGCCGCGCTGGAGCACCGGGTGCTCTGCGCCCTGCTCGACGGCAAGATGCAGCGCGAGCAGGAATTTCTGCAGCTCAGCGCCCGCCAGCGCTACGCCCGTTTGCTGGAGCAGCATCCGCAATGGGCCGAGCGCATCGCCCTCAGGCACCTGGCGTCGTACCTGGGCGTGACCGATGTCTCGCTGTCGCGCCTGCGCAGCGAGATGGGGCTTAGAGCGGCTAACAAAACTCAGCGTAGCGGCCCTGGCTAGGCGTTCCGTCGCAGGCAGTACAAGCGGTACGACAAGACGGAACAACGACGCCAGGGGAGTTTTGTGAGCCGCTCTTATCAAAGGATAAGGCACTGGGGGCGGCTTACCGGCAGAGTGCGGGCATCACCCCCACCATCCCGCCCATGACCACCGCCCAACACCCCAGCAACGCGCCGCCCCCGCTCTCCCTGATCCCCCACGCCCTCGCCGTGCTGTGGCTCGGCCTCATGGCCGGGTTCTTCGGCACCTACAGCGCCAACATCAACCTGGCCCTGCTGCAGATGGACGGCGCCATCTACGCCACCGTGCAATCGGCCTTCAATCGCAACGTGCGGCACGCGCTGTTCTTTGTGCTGTTCTTTGGCCCGCCGCTGTGGTGCGGGCTGGCCCTGGCCACGGCCTGGCGTGAACACCGCGCGCCATGGTGGCGCCTGCTGGCCGGGGTGGGCGTGGCCTACCTGCTGGGCATCGTGTTCTTCACCCAGCAGGTCAACCTGCCGCTCAACCACACCACCGAAGCCTGGAACCCCCAGGCCCTGCCCGCCGGCTGGGCCCAGGTGCGCGACCGGTGGAACGCCGCCAACCTGTGGCGCGCGCTGCTCAGCCTGGGTTGTTTCATGGCGGCGCTGAGGTCGCTGGTGGGGCGGCTTGCGGGTCGCCGCACGTAGCCGCGCTGGCGCTGCGCCACGCACCGGCCTCCCGGCTTGCAGGAATCCTGCCACGCGCCTGTGCTCCAATCGCAGGCACCATGCCCCACACACCTTCCCTCCTGATCTTCGCCGGCAGCACGCGCCAGCAATCCTTCAACCGCAAACTGGCCCACGCCACCGCCGCCATCGCGCGCGACGCGGGCGCCACGGTCACGCTGCTGGAGCTGTCGGACTTCGACATCCCGCTGTACAACGCCGACCTCGAAGCCCAGGGCACACCGGCGGACGTGATCCGGCTCAAGGAGATCCTGTGGCAGCACCCCGCCTGGGTCATCTGCTCGCCCGAGTACAACGGCAGCTACACCGCCCTGCTCAAGAACACCATCGACTGGGCCTCCAGCCCGGTCAAAGGCAACCCCGACTGGCAAGACGGCGGCAAGAGCTTTCGCGGCAAGGTGGTGGGCATGCTCAGCGCCTCGCCCGGCGCCCTGGGCGGCTTGCGCTCGCAAAGCCACCTGGCGCCCCTGCTCATCAACGCCGAATGCTGGCTGGCGCCCAAGGCGTTTGCGCTGGGCTCGGCCGGCAGCGCATTCGACGACAGCGGCGCCCTCATCCAGCAAGCCCACCGCGACCGCGTGCGCGCCGTGGTGGACCAGGTGCTGTGGGCATCCAGCCGCCTGCACGGCGATGCTGCCGCTGGCCAGTGAACGCCAAAATTTGAATCAAATTGGCCTCTAGCGCTTTATTCATAAGCGCTAGCAGCTATATAAATAATAGTAACCACCCATGAACTGCCGCCCCGGCTGCGGCGCCTGCTGCACCGCCCCCTCCATCAGCTCGCCCATCCCGGGCATGCCCCAGGGCAAACCGGCGGGGGTGCGGTGCATTCAGCTGGGGGACGGTGCGCGCTGCCTCATTTTTGGGCAACCCGAGCGGCCGGCGGTGTGCGGGGGGCTGATGCCGTCGGCCGAGATGTGTGGCACCAGCACGGAGCAGGCCATGGGTTTCCTGGCGCGGCTGGAGCGGCTGACGGAGCCCGGGAGCGTGGGCGAACCGGCGGGGTGACCGGCGGTCCTCCCGATGGGTCCGCGCCCGCTACTTCATCGAGTGCAGCCCGACCTTGTTGCCCTCGGTGTCCATGAAGTGGGCAAAGAAGCCGAAGTCATTGCCAATCTCCGTCTTGGGCACCACCACCGCCCCGCCCGCCGGCTCCACGCGCGCCAGCATGGGGCCCAGGTCCTCGCCGCCATTGAGGTACACCATCGTCCCGTTCTGCGAGGGTACGCTGCCCTCCGCCTGCACGAGGGCACCGCCCACGGCGGCGGGGTCGGAGGACAACATCCCCATTTTGGTCGGGCCCATTTCCATGGGCGCAATGGTGATGCCCAGCACCGTCTCGTAGAAAGTCTTGGCGCGGGTGAAGTCGGTCACGGGGATCTCGAACCAGTTCAATGCATGGGCCATGCTGCGCTCCTTGGGTTGCGGGATGGAAACCCGCACTGTGAACCATCGCGCAGCCCGGCGCAATGACGGCCCGGCCAGGCCGCCGCAGGCCTTTCCGCGGGCCGTCCCTTCCCTGTCACGGGCCCCGCACGGGGGTTGCCTGCGCACGCCCGGTTGCGTACAACACGGTCATTCCTCCCAGCCTTCGGTTCTGCTCAAAAATGCCTCCAGCGCTTTACCGACAAGCGCCAATAGCTATCAAAATAAAAGCAACCAAGGCCGCCCTGTCACACCACCGCTGCCTCCAACGTCTGTGCAGGACCACGGAACAGTCTTCCCACACGCTCCTGCCTGCCGCACGCCACCCGACACCGCCATGACCACGAACCCCGCACCCACCGCCACCGACCCCTTCACCACCCTGCGCCCCCGCCTCTTCGGCATTGCCTACCGCATGCTGGGCGTGCGCGCCGATGCCGAGGACGTACTGCAGGACGCCTGGCTGCGCTGGAGCCGCCAGGATGTGGCCGTGCTGCAGTCGGCCGAGGCCTGGCTGGTGACGGTGGTCACGCGGCTGGCCATCGACCGGCTGCGCGCGCTGAAGGCCGAGCGCGAGGCCTACGTGGGCTGGTGGCTGCCCGAGCCGCTGGTGGAGCTGCACCACCACCACGGCGACGCACCGCACCACCACGACACCCCCGAGGCGGCCGCCGAGCTGGCGGGCGAGCTGTCGGTGGCATTCATGTACGTGCTGGAGCGCCTGGGGCCGGAGGAGCGCGCGGCCTTTTTGCTGCGCCAGGTGTTCGACTACGACTACCCCGAGATCGCCGCGCAGCTGGGCAAGAGCGAGGCCAGCTGCCGCCAGATGGTGCACCGCGCCAGCGAGCGCGTGCAGCAGGCGCGCACCCGGTTCGAGGTGCCGCAGGCCGTGCACCACCAGCTGCTGCAGCGCTTCATGCGGGCCGCCCAAAGCGGCGATCGCAACGCCATCGAGGCGCTGCTCAGCGAAGACGCGCAGCTGATTGGCGACGGCGGCGGCAAGGTGCCATCCTTTCCCAAGCCGCTGGTGGGGCCGTTCCGCATCGCCAACCTGTACTGGGCGCAGTTCCGCCGCCTGGGCGCGCTGGTGGTCTACCGCATGGCGCTCCTCAACGGCGAACCCGGCCTGCTGCGCTACGTGGACGGCCGCATCGAATCGGCGCAGGCGTTCGTGACGGACGGCGAGCGCATCGTGGCCATCTATGCCGTGCGCAACCCGGACAAGTTGGCGGGCATCCCGGACACGCTGGGGTGACGTGCTGAGGTTTTTTCGGGGCACCGTGTCACAGCGGCAGACCCGGCCACGTCTAACCAGTATGAAAGGCAGCACCAGCAACACCACCGCAGCCTTCATGCCCGACGTTTTTACCCCGGACCATTGCCATTCACATCCAAGGACCCGCCATGTCATCGACCACCCAACACACCGCCCGCCTGCCCTACCACAAGCTGTCTTCCAAGGCCTTCATGGGCCTGGTGAGCCTGTCGGAAACCCTCAAGAAGGGACCGCTGGGCGCGCGCCTGGCCGAACTCGTCTTCCTGCGCGTCTCACAGATCAACGGCTGCGCGTACTGCATGGACATGCACTGGACCTATCTGGTCAAGGACGGCATGGAGCCGCGCCACCTGAACGCCGTGGCCGGCTGGCGCGAGGCGCCGTTCTTCGGCGAGCGTGAACGCGCCGCCCTGCGCTGGGCCGAGATCATCACCGCCACGCCCCACAGCGATGCGAGCGACGAGGAATTCGCGAAGCTGCAGGCGGTGTTCAACGAGACCGAAATCTCCGAACTGGGCTTTGCGATCGCCGTGATCAACGCCTGGAACCTGGTGAACGCCGGGATGCGCGCCCCGATCCCGGAAGCGGGCTGAAGCGTCCTCCCACCCGCCGCAGGGGCGGGCCTGGCGCGCGGGAGAGGGTTTCGGCCCCCACAACCCCTCTCCCGTGCGCAACTGCGGATTGACGCCGCAGTCCCGGTCGCTCAAACTCAAGTGTTTCCATGGGTAACTGGTGTCGCAAAGATGCCTTACCGGCGTTCCCATGCGCTTCCACCCGCTTTTGAGACCACCGCCATGAACTTCCTGCACCGAACCGCGATGGCCCTGATGGCGAGCCTCGTCGGCGCCACCTGCGCCGCGCAGGCTCCCGCTGCGTCCATCACCACGACACGCCAGAGCGAGCGCATCACCTGGACCGCCAACGCACCCCACGGCGCGGGCAAGTTGCGGCTGGCACGCCCCGACGGCACCGTCACCGACATGGCGTTCCCACGCGCCCCGATCGTGCTCGAGCCCCAGCGGGCGGGCCTGGCCGACGGACGCTATTTCTATGAGCTGAGCCTGGATCCCCCGCTCGTCATGGACCCCGCGCTGGCCCAGGCCACCCTGCACCAGCGCATCGTTTCCGGCTCCTTTGTCGTGGCCCAGGGCCAGCTGGTGGTCGGCGGCTCCGAGTCCAGCGCGCCCGTACCGCGCCCCAAGTCGGCGGCCACCACGTTCTCCACCAAGGACCTGTTGCTTGCGGACGACCTGATCGTGCAGGGCAGCGTGTGCGCGGGCCTCGACTGCGTCAACAACGAGAACTTCGGTTTTGACACGGTGCGGCTCAAGGGAGCCAATCCCATCATCCATTTCCAGGACACGAGCAATAGCCCGTTTCCCACCAACGACTGGCGGATCAAGGCCAACGACACCGCCTCGGGCGGCGCCTCCTACCTCGCCATCGAGGATGCGACCTCCGGCAACCAGGTCTTCACCGTCAGCGCCGGGGCCCCCACCAACAGCCTCTACGTCAGCTCCGGCGGCGACCTGGGCCTGCGCACCGCCACGCCGGTGCTGGACGTGCACGCCCTGACGGGCGACACGCCCGGGGTCCGCCTGGAACAGACCTCGGCGGGCGGCTTCACGGCGCAGACCTGGGACATCGCTTCCAACGAGGCCAACTTCTTCGTGCGCGACCTCACAGGCGGCTCGCGCCTGCCGTTGCGCATCCGCCCTGGAGCGCCCACCAGCAGCCTGGACATTGCCGCATCGGGCAACGTCGGCCTGGGCACCGCATCGCCGTCCGCCGCGCTGCATGTGCTGCGCAACGACGGCACCGCCCAGGTCCTGGTGCAGGAGACCAACAGCACAGCCGCCCCGCGCACCCTGCTGAACCTGGCCAACAACGGCCCCGCCACGCTGCGCTTCACCACGGCACCGGCCACCGGCTGGGACATGACCTCCGGCACGGCCCTCACCCTGGCCACGCAGGGCGCGGGCACACCGCAGTTCACGCTGGCCGCCAACGGCAACCTGGCCATCACCGGCACGCTGAGCACCGGCTCCAGCCGCACGCTCAAGACGGGCATCGAACCCGTCAACGGCACCACCCTGCTGGAAAAAGTGCTGAGCCTGCCGCTCTACCACTGGCGCTACAAGTCCAGCCCCGCGCAGGAGCGCCACGTCGGCCCCATGGCCGAGGACTTCCGCAAGATCTTCCAGCTCGGGCAGGACGACAGGAGCCTGGCCCCCGGCGACCTCGCGGGCGTGACCCTGGGCGCCGTGCAGGCGCTGGCCCGCAAAGTGACCGAACGCGAAGCCGACATCGCAGCCATCAGGGCCCGCATCTCCCTGCTCGAAGCGCAGATGGCGGCCCCCGCCAAGCCCGCGCGCTAAGAGGGTGCCAGCCATGCCACACCACCCCAACGCCTTCCTGGACAGGCCGCAGCCGCGCGCCACGGCCTTGCTGATGATGGCCACCGCGCTCGCAGCGTTGCTGCTGTGCCAGAGCGTGCAGGCACAACAACCAGGCGACGCCGCCGGTGCCGCCGCGATCACGTCCCGCCTGCAGGCCCAGCGGCTGGAATGGACCCCCGCCGCGCCCCATGGCCGCGCCGTGCTGCGCATCGCGCGCGACGGCGGCATGCCCCAGGACTTCGTGCTGCGCAGCCCGCTGGTGTTCTCGCTGCAGGACACCCCCCTGCCCGACGGGCACTACACCTACGAGCTGACGCTCGCCCCCACCACCAGCGCCGTGCGGCACGACGACGCCACGGCGGCCCTGGTCCCGTCCGCACCCTCGGGCGTCGGCGGCGCCATGCTCAGCGGCAGCGTGTCCGTGGCGGGCGGCGCTTTCGTGCTGCCACCGCAGGTGCCGCCCCGGGGCGAGGTCGGCGCGGCAGACAGCGGCAGCGACAGCGCCACTACGCCCTCCACCCGCTCCACCCTGGCCAGCGCAAGCACGCGCATGGTGGCCAAGGACCAGCTGGTCAGCGACGACCACATCATCCAGGGCAGCGTCTGCGCGGGATTTGACTGCGCCATCAACGAGGGCTTTGGCGACGACACCCTGCGGCTGAAGGAAAACAACCTGCGCATCGGGTTTCAGGACACCCGCGTTGCACCGTTTCCCAGCAATGACTGGACGCTGGTCGCCAATGACAGTGCCAGCGGTGGGGCCAGCTTCATGGGCATCGAGGATGTCACGGGTGCCAAGTTCCCCGCGCGCTGGCTGGCCGGAGCGCCGGCCAGCAGCCTGTACGTGAGCCCGCAGGGTCGCGTGGGGATACGCACGGCCGTGCCCGTGCTGGACCTGCATGTGGTGTCCACCGACACGCCGGGGTTGCGGCAGGAGCAGAGCAACGTCAGCGGCTTCACGGCCCAGACCTGGGACATTGCCGGCAACGAGGCCAATTTCTTCGTGCGCGACGTCACGGGCGGCTCGCGCCTGCCCCTGCGCATCCGCCCCGGGGCTCCACACTCCAGCCTCGACATCGCCGGCAATGGCAACGTCGGCATGGGGACTCCGCGTCCCATGGCATCCCTGACCCTGCGGCGCGCCGACGGCTCCGGCAGCCTGCTGGTCGACAACACGGCGGGCGCTGCCCTGGCCCCGCGCGTGCAGATGGAACTGCAGAACAACGGCGCCATCGCCGCGCGCCTTGCGCACGGCACCGGCACGGCGTACTGGACCCAGCATGCTACCGCCACCGCCGTGGGCCTGGCCCCCAGTGGCAGCGGCAGCAACGCGCTGTCGGTGCAGTCGAATGGCGGCCTGATGGTGGCCGGCACGCTCAGCCAGGGCTCCAGCCGCACGCTCAAGCACGACATCACCGCTGCACCGGTCCACGCGATCCTGGGCGAGGTGGCGCAACTGCCGCTGTATGCGTGGCGCTACCTGAGCGACCTCAACGCCAGCCTGCACCTGGGCCCCATGGCCGAAGACGTGCACCACCGCTTCAAGGTGGGCGAAAGCCCCCGTGCGCTCGCGCCCAGCGATGTCGCCGGCCTCGCGGCCGCCACGGTCCAGGCCCTGCACCAGAAGCTGGCCGCCAAGGATGAGGAACTCATGGGCCTGGCGGAACGCCTTTCGGCCCTGGAGCAGCAGCTTGCACGCAAGCGCGGAGGCGCGCGATGATGGCCCGCGCAGCGCGGGCTGCAGCCACCTGGTGCCGGCACCTCCTCGCGGGAGCGGGCGCCGCCGGCCTGCTGCTGTGGGGTGCAGCAGCAGGCGCCCAGAGCATCAACGTGACACCTTCCACCATTCCCGTGCCGGTGCAGGGCGTGCCCTACAGCGTGACCTTCGTGGGCAGCGATGGCGTGGCGCCGTACCAGTTCCTGGTCAGCACCGGCATGCTGCCCGCCGGCCTGAGCCTGTCGGCCGGGGGCGCCCTCACGGGCACCCCCACCACCGCAGCGGCGTACAGCTTCACCATCACGGTGTCCGACGCCCTGGGGCGCGAGCTGGACCTGACAGGCACGGGCGCCGTGGCCAGTGCGCTGGTCATCACCCCGCCACCCATGCTGGTGCCTGGCACGCCGTACAGCGGGCAGATCACGGTGGCGGGTGGAACCGGCCCCTACACCTTCGCGGTGAGTTCCGGCAGCCTGCCGCCCGGCATGTCCCTGAGCGCCAGCGGCGTGCTGAGCGGAACCCCCACCACCCCCGGCAGCTATTCGCTGGTGGTCGTGGTCACGGATTCCAACGGCCTGTCGTCGACGCTCACGTTGAACATCACCGTGGCCGGAGCGGCCCAGATTCCCGTGGATGCCCCCTGGGCGCTGGCCATCGCGGCGCTGGGACTCGGTTGGCTGGGGCGGCGCCAGATCCGGCGGCAGCAACACCTGCGCTGACGATGCTGCACGGAAAAAGGCCCCGCATGCGGGGCCTTTGCCTTCCTGAAGGGAAAACGCGCACGCAAAGCGATCCATGGGGGCCGTGTGTAGCCTGCCTGACAGTCCCGCGCCCCGCATCGTTCTACATTGGGGTCTCCCACCATCCCCAACGCGGAGACAAGCCCATGCTCAACATCCCTTCCCTGCAAGACAGCGTCAGCCCCGAAGAATGGCAGCTGCGCTGCGACCTGGCGGCCTGCTACCGGCTCGTGGCGCTGTACGGCTGGAGCGACCTGGTCTTCACGCACATCAGCGCCAAGCTGCCCGAGTCGGTGTCCGGTCCGGAGCACCACTTCCTCATCAACCCCTACGGCCTCATGTTCGACGAGATCACCGCGTCGAGCCTCATCAAGGTGGACATGCAGTGCAACAAGCTGCACGACTCGCCCTTTCCCGTGAACCCGGCGGGCTTCGTGATCCACAGCGCCGTGCACGAGGCCCGGCCCGAGGCGGGGTGCGTGCTGCACACCCACACACGCGCCGGCGTGGCCGTGAGCGCGCAACAGGGCGGCGTGCTGCCCATCAGCCAGCAGAGCACCTTCGTGCTGGGCTCGCTGGCGTACCACGAGTACGAGGGCGTGGCCTTTCGCGACGAGGAAAAGCCGCGCCTGCAGGCCGACCTGGGCGAGGCCAACTTCCTCATGCTGCGCAACCACGGCCTGCTCACCGTGGGCAGGACGATCGCCGATGCCTTCCTGTCGATGTACACCTTCGAGAACACCTGCCGCATCCAGATCGACGCGCAGGCCGGCGGCGCGCTGACCTCGGTGAACCCGCAGATCGTGAGCGGCGTGGCCCAGGCCATGCGGGTGCAGACAGGCGGGCTGGGCGGTGCGTTTGCATGGCCCGCGCTGCTGCGCAAGGTGCAGCGCGACATGCCCGGCCACGACGTCTGAGGCGCCGTGGCGCGAGGGGGCGCGGGGCCGTGCCCCCGTGCCAGCAGAAAGACGGTGCAGCGCATAGCATCGGAGGGTTCCCACTTTTCACGAGGATCCGTCCATGAAGCTCTACTACTCCCCCGGCGCCTGCTCGCTCTCCCCGCACATCGCACTGCACGAGGCCGGCCTGGCCTACACGCCCGTGCTGGCCAGCACCAAGACGCACAAGCTGCAGGACGGCTCCGACTACTACGGCATCAACCCGCTGGGCTATGTGCCGATGCTGGAACTGGACGACGGCACGCGGCTGCGCGAAGGCCCCGCCATCGTGCAATACATCGCCGACCAGGTGCCCCTCAAGATGCTGGCCCCCCAGAATGGCACGCTGCAGCGCTACCGCCTGCAGGAATGGCTCACCTTCATCGGCATGGAACTGCACCGCGGCTTCACCCCGCTCTTCAATCCCGCCACGCCCGAGGAATACAAGGTGATGGCGCGCGACAGGCTGCTGCAGCGTCTGCAGTGGGTGGACGGCCAGCTCGCCGGCAAGCAGTACGTCATGGGCGACCACTTCACCGTGGCCGACGGCTACCTGTTCACCGTGCAAGGCTGGCACAAGCCCACCGGCATCGATATCTCCAGCCTGGCCAACCTGCAGGCCTACGCCGCCCGCGTGGCGGCCCGCCCCGCCGTGCAGGCCGCCATGAAGGTGGAAGGCCTGCTGAAATAGGGACACCCCCCTGAGGCGCTGCGCGCCTTCCCCCCGCTCTCGCTACGCGGGCAGGGGGACAACGCCCTCGCTGCGGGGCGGCCCTTGCTCGGCGTTCCTGGCCTAGGCCGCGCCAGTATCGATTGGGAGCGCCTAGCGCGGCGCACGGCCAAAACTCCAGATGCGCTAGAGCGGCTTCTGCCGCCACGCCACCAGCGCCCCCAACCACAGCGCGCAGGCCGAGAACACCAGCCCGCGCGCGAGGCCTCCCGGGCCATCGGCGATCCAGCCCACCACCGTGGGCCCCACGATCTGCCCGGCGGCGAACACAATGGTGAAGGCGCTGATGCCGCTGGCCCACAGCACCTGTGGCAGGTTGTGCCGCACCAGGGCGGTGGTCGATGCCACCACCGACAGGAACACGCCGCCAAACAGCAGGCCCGAGGCCAGCACCACCGGCCAGGCCGACGTCAGCGCGGGCAGCACGGTGGCCACGCCCAGCAACCCGTTGAGCAGGCCCAGCGCCTGGCCGCCACGGCTGCGGTCCAGCAGCCCCGCCCAGATGCGCGACGACAGCACCACCGCCAGCCCCAGCAGCGCATAGAACCAGGTCACCGCCGTGCCGCTGGCGCCTTGCTCGCGCAGCAGCGCCACGACGAAGGTCATGTAGCCGATGTAGCCCACGCCGAACAGGCCGTAGCCCAGCAGCGCGGGCGCCAGCGCACGCCAGCGCACCCGGGCGGGCGGCGGCACCACATTGAAGGCCCGGGGGGCATCCGCGGGCACCGCCAGCCCGCGCAGCACACGCGCGGGCCACCACAGGGCCGCCGTCGCGGCCATGCAGGCCAGCGCCAGCGCCCACCAGGCCCACGTCCAGGCATGCGGGGACGGCGCCGCCGCCAGCACGGCGGGCACGAGCACGGCCGACAGGCTGATGCCCCAGCCCGTGCCCCCGTAGTACAGCCCCAGCAGCAGGCCGCTGCGCCCCGGCTCCTGCGCCCCCAGGCGCGCGGCGAGCAGGCCGCCGGCAATGAACACGAGCGCGCTCGCCCCGCCGGCCAGCAGGCGCTGCAGCAGGAGCGGCACCGCCTCGGTGAAAAAACCGCTGAGCCCCATGAACACGGTGGCCAGCACCGCGCCGGCCAGCAGCACGGCCCCCGGTGCGGCACGCCGCAGCAGCCAGGGCGTGGCCAGCGCGCCGACCAGGTAGCCCAGCGCATTCACGGTGTTCATCGCGCCCGCGAGGGTGTAGGACCAGCCCAGGTCCTCCCGCATGGGCGGCAGCAGCAGCGCGTACGCAAAGCGCGTGATGCCGAGCGACACCGCCGCCCCCATCGACAGCGCCACGGCCAGCCACAGCGCGGGCACGGGGCGGGGGGAAGGATGGCGGGGCGGCATGGCGTTTGATTCTGCCCCAGGCCGCGCCAGCGCGCCGCGCGCCCCGCACACCGCCGGCCAGCCCCGGATAGCACAAAACCAGAGCCCTTGTTGACGCATGTGCGCTGCACGTTTTGCGCTGCAGCATTAACCTTCCGGGGTTGATCGATTGTGTGCAACCCGTTTTTGAAAGCCCCGCATGCCTTTTCTGTCCGACCCCGTCCAAGCCGGTGACCTGCAGCTGGCCAACCGCATCGCCATGGCACCGCTCACGCGCAACCGCTCGCCCAACGCCGTGCCCACCGACCTCGTGGCCACCTACTACACGCAGCGCGCCAGCGCCGGCCTGCTGATTTCCGAGGCCACCGCCATCAGCCACCAGGGACAGGGCTACGCCGACGTGCCCGGCCTGTATGCGCCCGAGCAGATCGCCGGCTGGAAGAAGGTCACTTCGTCCGTGCACGCGGCGGGCGGCAAGATCGTGGTGCAGCTGTGGCATGTGGGCCGTGTCTCGCACACCGACCTGCAGCCGGGCCATGCCGCGCCCGTGGCCCCGTCGGCGATCCAGGCCAAGACCAAGACCGTGCTCATCAAGGACGGCGTGCCCACGTTCACCCAGACCTCGGAGCCCCGCGCGCTCGAGATCGCCGAGATCCCCGGCATCGTGGCCGACTACCGCCGTGCCGCCCGCGCTGCCATCGAAGCCGGCTTCGACGGCGTCGAGGTGCACGCCGCCAACGGCTACCTGATCGATCAGTTCCTCAAGACCAGCGCCAACCACCGCACCGACGCCTATGGCGGCAGCATCGAGAACCGCGCCCGGCTGCTGGTCGAAGTGGTCACCGCCATCACGCAGGAAATCGGTGCCGGCCGCACGGGCATCCGCCTGTCGCCCGTGACGCCCGCCAACGACGTGGTGGACGCGGACCCGCAGCCCCTGTTTGACTACGTGGTGCGCCAGCTCGGCCCGCTGGGCCTTTCCTACATCCACGTGATCGAGGGTGCGACCGGCGGCCCGCGCGAACTGCCCGACCGCCCCTTCGACTACGCGGCCCTGAAGGCGGCCTACCGCGCGGCCGGCGGCCAGGGCGCGTGGATGGTGAACAACGCCTACGACAAGGCGCTGGCGGAAACCGCGCTCGCGAACGGCGCGGACATCGTGGCCTTTGGCCGGCCGTTCATCGCCAACCCCGACCTCGTGCAGCGCCTGGAGCGCGGCGCGCCCCTGAACGAGGTCAACCGCGCCACGCTGTACGGCGGCGGCGCGGAGGGCTACACCGACTACCCCGCCCTGTCGGCCTGAGGCGGGCGCGACGTCAGCCCAACCCGATCGGGCTGGGCGCCCGCATCACGATGCGCGTGAACAGGCGATCGTAGGCGGGGTCCCGCGCCTGGCCGGGCGCCAGCGGGTTGGTATTGCCGGCAAACGCCGCATCGATCGCGGCCCAGTCGCCAGGCTGCAGGCATGCCTGGGCCGCTGGCAAGACCACGGTTTCCTCCAGGCGCATGTGCTCCAGGTAGAAAGCGACATAGCGCCGCAGGGCCTCGGAAAAGGTGTCGCGGCGCGCCTCGCCCATCAGCTCCCAGCCCAGCAGCAGATGCTGCAGCTCGCGCACGGCGGCCTCGCCGCCCGCGTGTTCGCGCTCCAGTTGCGCGATGGCGCCGGCCGCCTCCGGCGAACGCTCGGCCACCTTCGGGAACAGCCATTGCGATTCCTTCGGGTGGTGCTGGCGTTCGGGGAATTCGTCGATGTAGAACAGCATGGCCCGCATCACGTCGAAGAACGCGGCGGGCTCGTCGCCCGGCCCCTGGTCCAGCATCAGGCGCAAGGAATGCAGCACGGCCGCAAGCGACGCATGCTCTTCGTGGATGGTCCGCAGGCTGATCGACGGCATGGCAGTGCTCCCCAGGTCACAAGGCCTCCAGATTGCCATGCAGGCGCCCGCCCGCGCATGACGCAGGTCAACAAACCGTCGGGGACCGGGTGCGCATCGCGCGGCCGGTGCGCCTGCGGCCGCCGCACGCCGGGCATGAAAAAGCCCTGCATGCGCATCCGCCCGCAGGGCCCATTCCGGGTGTGATGGCGCGCGGGCGCCACCGGTTCAATCCATCATCAGCGCGCGAGCAGTGCCCTGGAAGGCTCCCCGGCAAGCGCCTGGTGCTGCGGCGCCTCCACGGGTGCGTGGTGGGCGGCGTGGAGCATGGCGTCGGCCAGGCGGAACTGCTGCACCACCTGCGACAGGCGCGCGGCCTGTTCGCGCATGGACTCGGCCGCCGCCGCGGATTCCTCCACCAGCGCCGCGTTCTGCTGCGTCATGCGGTCGATCTCACCCACCGACTGGTTCACCTGGCCGATGCCGGCCGACTGCTCCGACGCCGCCGCCGTGATCTCGCCGATGATGTCGCCCACGCGCTGCACGCTGGCCACGATTTCCTTCATGGCCGTGCCCGCATCCTCCACGTGGCGCACGCCCCCGTCCACGGCCGTCACGCTGCTGTGGATCAGGCCCTTGATGTCGCTGGCCGCCGCCGCCGAGCGCTGGGCCAGGCTGCGCACCTCGCTGGCCACCACGGCAAAGCCCCGCCCCTGCTCACCGGCACGCGCGGCTTCCACGGCGGCGTTCAGCGCGAGGATGTTGGTCTGGAAGGCGATGGAATCGATCAGGCCGATGATGTCGCCGATCTTGCGGCTGGAGGCCGAAATCTCCTGCATGCTGGAGACGGCCTGCTGCACCACCGAGCCGCCGCGCGTCGCGGTGCTGGAGGCCGATGCCGCCAGCTGGTTGGCCATCTGCGACGACGACGCGGTCTGCTGCACCGTCGAGGTGAGCTGCGAGAGCGAAGCCACCGCTTCCTGGGCATTGCTCGCCGTCTGCTCGGTGCGTTGCGAGAGGTCCTGGTTGCCCATGGCGATCTCCTGGCTGGCCGTGGCGATGTTGCCGCTGGCGTCCCGCACCTGCGCCACGAGCGCGCCCAGGCCCTGCTGCATGTCGCGCAGCGCGCGCTGCAGGTCGGCCACTTCGTCCTTGCCTTCGGCGGCAATGTTCTGGGACAGGTCCCCCCCGGCAATGGCCTGCGCCATGCGGCGCGCCTCTTCAAGCGGGTGGCAGATCGAGTTCATGTTCATCAGCGTGGTGGGCACCACCACCACCACGGTGATCACCACGGCCAGGACGAAGAGCCACTTGGTCTCGCTGGACACCCGGCCCTGCTGTTCGACCGACTGGGCCACTTCGGCCCGCAGCACGGTATCGAGCTCTCCCACCAGCTTGTCGGCCTGGTCGAACTCGGCCACGGCCTTGCCGCTCATGCGGTTGGCAATCGTGGCGGTGTCGTAGCCGCTGGCTTCCAGCTGCCGGGCCACATGGGCAAACAGCTCGCGGTAGCTGTCCAGCCTGGCGATGATGTTGCGCACCACCACGTTGTCCGCGTCGTCCTCGCCCTCCAGGAACTTCGCGGCGATCTTCTTGGCCTTGTCCTGGCTGGCCAGCCACTTGTCGTGCGCGGCCTTCACGGCTTCCGGCTTCTCGTAGCCAATGATCATGTCCTTCTCGTACTGGCGGACGGAGCCCATCTCGCCGCGCAGCTCCGCCATGTAGCCCACCTTGGCGAAGGAGTTGTCCATGAAGTTCTGGCTCATGTCATGGATGCGGAACATGCCCAGCATGCCCGCGCCGCCCAGCAGGCCCAGCAGGCCCAGCACCACCGCGATGGCCCCCAGCATGCGCATTCGGATGGTGAACTGCCGCATGAACGAGAAGAGATTCATGATGTGTCGTCCTTTTATGGGTATGGAGGGGCCGCGCCTGCATTCGAAGCCGCCGGCCTGCAACAAAGCGTTGCAGTTTGCCAGACATCGATGACCGCACTGTACGTATTTATCACATGCGCCAGCGCTTCAGTAAGAGGGCATTCGCCATCACGCTGACCGAGCTCAAGGCCATGGCCGCCCCTGCCACCACGGGGCTCAGGTAGCCCATCGCCGCCAGAGGAATCCCGGCCACGTTGTACGCGAACGCCCAGAACAGGTTCTGGCGGATCTTCATCACCGTGCGGTGGGAGATGTCGAGCGCCGCGGCCACCAGCATCGGGTCGCCCCGCATCAGCGTGATGCCCGCCGCATGCATGGCCACGTCCGTGCCGTTGCCCATGGCCATGCCCACATCGGCCGCCGCCAGCGCCGGGGCGTCGTTCACGCCGTCGCCCACCATCGCGACAATACGGCCCCCGCGCCGCGCCGCTGCGCCGGGTCGCTGCCCTCCGGGAGGGACTTCTTCGCTACCCCGTTGCAACGCAGCCACCCTGGCGGCCTTGTCACCCGGCAATACCTCGGCCATCACCTCACCCGCGTCGGGGTCCAGCCCCAGGCGCCGGGCCATGGCCTCGGCCGCTCCCCGGTTGTCGCCCGAGATCATCACGGTGCGGATGCCACGCGCCTTCAGCGCCGCCAGCGCCGCGCGCGCGCCGGGCTTGGGCTCGTCGCCAAAGGCCATCAAGGCACGCAAGACATAGCGTGCGCCGCTCGCCCCTTCGGTCCCACGCTGGGCCACGGCCGACACGGTGGCGCCCTCGTCCTGCAGCGCCCGGGCGCGCGCCGCCAGGGGGCCCATCTCCACGCCCAGCTCCTGCATCCAGCGCAGGCTGCCCACCAGGTAGCGCTGCCCGGCCACATCGCCCTCGGTGCCGCGACCGGGCACGGCGCGCACATCCTGCACCGCCGCCACGCGGACCTGCCGCTCGCCCGCGGCCGCCACCACGGCGCGTGCAAGCGGGTGTTCGCTGCCGCTTTGCACCGCCACCACCGCGGCCATCACGGCCGCGTCGTCCAGGCCGGGCACCACCTCGAACGCCGTCAGCCGGGGCTGGCCCACGGTCAGCGTGCCCGTCTTGTCGAAGGCCACCGTGTCCACCTTGTGGGCCAGCTCCAGCGCCTGCGCGTCCTTGATCAAAATGCCGTTCCTGGCCGCCACCCCCGTGCCCGCCATGATGGCCGCCGGCGTGGCCAGGCCCAGCGCACAGGGGCAGGCGATCACCATCACGGCCACGGCGTGGATCAGCGCGGCCTCGATGCCCACGCCCATCCACACCCAGCCCAGCAGCGTGGCCAGCGCCACCACCAGCACCACGGGCACGAACACGGCCGACACCTGGTCCACCAGCCGCTGGATGGGCGCCTTGGCCGCCTGGGCGTCTTCCACCAGCCGGATGATCTGGGACAGCACCGTCTCGGCCCCCACCGCGGTCACGGCCATCACGATGCGGCCGTCGCCGTTGATCGATCCCCCCGTCAGCGCCGCGCCCACATCGCGGGCCACCGGCAGGGGCTCGCCGGTCAGCATGGATTCGTCCACCTGCGTGTGGCCCTCGTGCACCGTGCCGTCCACCGGGATGCGCTCGCCCGGCCGCACCACCAGCTGGTCGCCCACCAGCACCTCGGCCACGGGAACGTCCACCTCGCCCTCCCTGCCCAGGAGGTGCACCAGGTCCGGCCGCAGGGCATGCAGCGCGCGGATGGCCGCCGTGGTCTGGCGCTTGGCGCGCGCCTCCAGCCACTTGCCCAGCAGCACCAGCGTGACCACCACGGCAGAGGCTTCGAAGTACAGGTGCGGCGCATGGCCTTCATGGGCCGTGAGCCACAGCCACACCGACAGGCCCCAGCCCGCGCTGGTGCCCAGGGCCACCAGCAGGTCCATGTTGCCCGCCAGGGCCTTCACCGCATGCCAGCCCGCCTTGTAGAAGCGCGCGCCCAGGACGAACTGCACCGGCGTGGCCAGCGCGAACTGCACCCAGGCCGGGAGCATCCAGTGCAGGCCGAACAGCTCCCCCAGCATGGGCAGCACCAGCGGGGCCGACAGCAGCAGGCCGATGCCCACCGGCAGAAAGCCCGCCCAGGGCGACAGATCCTCGGGCGCCTCGGCCGGCCCCGCGGCGCGCGGCTCATAGCCCGCATTGCGCACGGCGCGGCGCAGCAGCGCCTCCATGGCCGCAGCGTCTGCGGTGGCCGCGCCCGGTGCCCAGGCCACGCGGGCCGACTCGGTGGCGAGGTTCACGGTGGCATCCTGCACGCCGGGCACCTTGCGCAGCGCCCGCTCCACGCGCGCCACGCAGCTGGCACAGGTCATGCCGCCGATGCCCAGATCCAGGGGCGGGAAAGCCATGGGCGTGGCGGAAGGACCGGCGGGAGAGGGAAGGTGTTGTATGGCCATGGGGAGCACGGTACACCTTGACATGATGGCAAGGTCAAGCACCTCGGCAGGCCCCGGCCCGGCACACTGCCGATCACCCGCCGCCGACAGCCCACACGGCGCCTTGTCCGATACGCAGCCCCACGGGCTGGTGATCGAATGGCCGCATGACGACACGCCCCACGCCCCACGCTCCTCCCCCCGCCGCGGCTGCGGCGCCGCAGCCGCGCACTGGCCAGGCCCCCGCGCCCCTGAACCGCGCGGCCTTCCGCGAGCGGTTCCTGCAGGACTTCCAGGACCCGCGCTTCGCCAGCGAGGCGGCCGACGCCATCGACCGCATCGAGGCCATCGCCTGGCGCAACTACGACGAGGGCCGCAAGGCGCCGCGCACCCGCAAGGCCGGCCCGGGCCATGCCGACCCGGACTACGACCTGTCGGTGGACTGGATCGAGGCCAAGGAGCGCATCGACGCCGCACGCACCCGCTGGGCCGACAAGGCATCGCCGCCCCGTGCGCTGCTGGTGTGCGGATCGGCCCGCAACGACGGCACCTGCCCCGGCGAAATCTCCAAGAGCTGGCGCCTGCTGCACACGGCGCGCGAGGCCCTGGCGGACGCCGGGGTCGAGGTGGACACGCTGGACCTGAGCCGCGTCACCTCGGACTACGGGCGCCACATCCACCCCTGCAAGGGCTGTGTCTCCACCGCCATGCCGCTGTGCCACTTTCCGTGCAGCTGCTACCCCAACCACGCCATGCGCCAGACCGGCGACTGGATGAACGAGATCTACGAGCGCTGGACCGCCGCGCACGGCGTGATGATCCTCACCCCCGTGTACTGGTACCAGGCACCGAGCCCCCTCAAGCTCATGATCGACCGCCTGGTGTGCGCCGACGGCGGCAACCCCGACCCCACCAGCACCCACGGCAAGAAGGCCGCCGAAGCCAAGGCGCTGGAACTGGCGGGCTGGGACTACCCCAAGCACCTGGCCGGGCGCGCCTATGCGCTGGCGGTGCATGGCGACGTGGCGGGCATCGAGTCCACGCGCCGGGGCCTGTCGGACTGGCTGGACTGGATGGGCTTCATCGACGCCGGCCCCGCCGCGCGGCTGGACCGCTACATCGGCTACTACGAAAGCTACGCCGACAGCCATGCCGCGCTGGACCGGGACACCGCCGTGCAGGACGAGGTGCGCGGCGCCGCCCAGGCGCTGGCCGTGGCCATCACCGCGCTGCGCGCCGGCCGCCTGGTGCAGCCCGACGCAGGCGTGCGCAGGCCACGGCCCAAATAGGATTCGGTCAAAATTCCGCCGTGGCGCTTGTCCATATTGCGCAAGCAGCTATATTTTCAATAGCAAACAGAGGGGAATTCCCCGGGGGGCTTGACCTTGCCATGATGTGAAGGTTTACGCTGCAGGTGTTCAAGCACTTTATCGGCACAGGAGCCCGCCATGACATCCACTTCCCCGATCTCTTCCCCGTCGCCTTCTCCTTCTTCTTCTTCCACGCAGCTCTTCACCGTGCAGGGCATGACCTGCGGCCACTGCGAGCGTGCCGTCACGCAGGCCGTGCAAGGGGTGGACCCGGATGCCACCGTGCGCATCGACCGCGGCACGGGGCGCGTGGAAGTGGGCAACACCGACGCGGACCGCGCGGCCCTGACCAGCGCCATCGCCGAAGAAGGCTACGCGGTCGCGCCATGACGGCCACCCCCGGCGCACCGGCCCGCCACCGCGCAGAGCCCGCGCTGCCGAGCCGGCCGCTGTCCATCGGAGAAGCGGCGCGCAGCGCGGGCATCTCCGCCCGCATGGTGCGCCACTACGAGTCGCTGGGCCTGCTGTCCGCCGTGGCCCGCACCGACAGCGGCTACCGCCAGTACACCGAGGCGGACGTGCACACGCTGCACTTCATCCGCCGCAGCCGCGACCTGGGCTTCTCGATGGAGGAGATCGCCGAGCTGCTCGCCCTGTGGCACGACCGCAGCCGCGCCAGCAGCCAGGTCAAGCGCATCGCCCAGGCGCACATCGACGACCTGAGCGAGCGCATTGCCGCCATGCAGGCCATGCAGCGCACGCTGAAAACGCTGGTGTCGTGCTGCCAGGGCAATGACCGGCCGGACTGCCCGATCCTCGACGACCTGGCGGCAGCGCCCGGCACACCGCCCGCCCCCAGGCCCGCGCGCCCGGATTGAGGCACAGCCCTCGCGGCGAGGCGCTCGTTCAGGCCTTGGACGCCCGGGCGGCGGGCGCAGCCCTGCCCTTGGCCACGGCAGGGGTGCCGGCCTTGCGCGCCGCACGCTTCGCAGCCGGCGGCGGGGGTACGTCCGCGCGGCGCAGCACCCCCTGGCACAGCGTTTCGATGCACTGCCCCGCCACCTGCTCGGCCGTGTACTCGCCGCCGGGCTGGTACCAGCGCCCGATCCAGCTGAGCGCGCCCGCGATTACGAAGGCCGTCATCTTCGGGTCGCAAGGCTGCAGCGATCCTTCCTCCACCCCCTCGGCCACGAGGCGGCGGAATTCCTGGTCGATGGCGGACTTCAGGCGGCGCAGCTCCTTGCGGCTCTCCGGCGGCAGCTGCTCGTCGCCCACGCGGATCAGGCACTTGCCGAAGTCCATGGTGACGATGCGCGCATACACCTGCATGCAGGTCATGAGCTGGTCGATGGCCTTGCCCCCGGCCGCGCGCGAGGCATCGATGCCCTCGAGCATCATCTCCAGGCCCTTGCTCACGCACTGCAGCAGGATCTCGTCCTTGTTCTTCACGTAGTAGTACAGCGTGGGCTTGGTCACGTTCAGCCGCGCGGCGATGTCGTCGAGCGAGGTGGCATGAAAGCCGCGTTCGTTGAACAGCTGCGCGGCCGCCTGCAGCACGGCATTGCGCTTGGCCTCGCGCTGCTGTTCGCGGTGGGACGCGGGCGCCCAGGGAGACGCAGGCGGGCGGTCGGCACTGCGGGGGGGCGACACGGTAGGGCTGGGCATGGCGGGCTGGTTCCTCGGGAAAGTACGGATGCTGGTTTGGCGCGGGGCCTTCCAGAATCTACTCACGAGTAAGCAGTTTACGCACAAGTAGGAAATTTCTGCAGGCCCGCAGGAATTTTCTGGTCAGCACAAACCCGCATTAGAAAGCCAATGGAGACACACCCACCCGGCATTCCCCCCGCCAGCGCGCCGCCCCTGCTGCAGGTCGATGGCGTCACGCTGGCCTTCGGCGGGGTCAAGGCGCTCACCGGCGTGGGCTTTGGCGTGCAGGCCGGCTCCATCACCGCCGTCATCGGCCCCAACGGTGCGGGCAAGACCTCGCTGTTCAACACCATCTCGGGCTTCTACCGCCCGGGCAGCGGCGCCATCCGCTTCAAGGGCCAGGACATCACGCGGGTGCCGGCGCCGCAGCGCGCCCGGCTGGGCCTGGGGCGCAGCTTCCAGAACATCGCGCTGTTTCGCGGCATGACGGTGCTCGACAACATCAAGCTCGGGCGGCATGCGCACCTCAAGACCAATGTGCTCGACGCGCTGCTCTACGTGGGCCGCGCACGCCGCGAAGAGGCCGCCCTGCGTGCCGACATCGAGGAGCGCATCATCGACTTCCTGGAGATCGACCACATCCGCCATGCGCCCGTCTCGGCCCTGCCCTACGGCCTGCAAAAGCGCGTGGAGATGGCCCGTGCCCTGGCCATGCAGCCCGAGGTACTGATGCTCGACGAGCCCGTGGCCGGCATGAACCGCGAGGAGACCGAGGACATGGCGCGCTTCATCCTCGACGTGCGCGCCGAGTGGGGTGTCACCGTGCTCATGGTCGAGCACGACATGGGCATGGTGATGGACCTGTCGGACCACGTGGTGGTGCTCAACTTCGGCCAGGTCATCGCCCAGGGCACGCCGGGGGAGGTGCAGGCCAACCCCGAGGTGATCCGCGCCTACCTGGGCTCGGGCGACGTGGGCGACCTGCGGGCCCGCCTGCATGCCGGTGCTGCGACGCCACTGCAGGGGGTTGCATGATGGACTGGGCCTACCTGTTCGAAATCAGCCTCACCGGCATTGCCGGCGGTGGCCTCTATGCGCTCGCGGCGCTGGCCTTCGTCATGGTCTACAAGGCCACGCGCGTGGTGAACATCGCCATCGGCGAGCTGCTCATGGTCGGCGCCTACCTCTTCTTCACCTTCGCCGCCACCTTCGCGCTGCCGCTGTGGCTGGCCATTCCGGCGGCGGTGCTCGGCTCGGGCCTCTTGGGCGCGGTGATCGAGCGCACCATGATCCGCCCGCTGCTGGGCGAGCCACCGATCTCCGTCTTCATGGTCACCGTGGGCCTGGCCTCGGTGCTCGTGGGCCTGGTGGAGATGATCTGGACGGCCGACCAGCGCCGCCTGCCCGAGTTCATGCCGACCAAGCCCATCATGATCGGCGAAGCCTTCCTCGCGCCCAAGGTGTTCTGGGGCGCCATGATCGCCGTGGCCTTCATCGCCGCCGTGCTGCTGGTGTTCCGCTTCTGGCGCGGCGGCGTGGCCCTGCGCGCCACGGCCAGCGACCAGGCCGCCGCCTACTCGGTGGGCATCAACGTGCCGCGCGTGTTCTCGCTGGCCTGGGTGGCCTCGGCCATGATCGCCGCGATCTCCGGGATCATCGTCGGGTCGATTGGCGGCATCTCGTCGAGCATGGGCGTGTTCGGCCTGTCGGTGCTGGTGGTAGTCATCGTGGGCGGGCTCGACAGCGTGCTCGGCGCGCTCCTGGGCGGCCTGCTCATCGGCCTCATCGAAGCGCTGGCTGGCGCCTACCTGGGCGGCGAGTACAAGCTGCTGGCCACCTTCATCGTGCTCGTGGCCGTACTGCTGGTGCGACCCTATGGCCTGTTCGGCACGCACGAAATAGAACGTCTGTAAGGCACGCCATGCGCATCGGAACCCTCAAGGAAAGCTACATCGCCGACGCGGCGCTGTTCGACTCGCGCACGCAGAAAGTCTGGCTCGCCGTGGCCGCCGCGCTGCTGCTGCTCTTCCCCTTCATGGCCAGCGACTATTGGCTCTACCTGGCCTGCCTGGTCAGCATCAACGTGGCCAGCGCCACGGGGCTGAACATCCTCACCGGCTACACCGGACTGGTGAGCCTGGGGCAGGCGGCCTTCATGGGCCTGGGGGCCTATACCGTGGCCGTGCTGGAGACGCGCGCGGGCACGCCCTTTCTGCTCAACCTGCTGGCCGGCGGCTTCGTGGCCATGCTGGGTGGCATCGTCGTGGGCATCCCCTCGCTGCGCGTCAAAGGCCTGTACCTGGCCATCGCCACCATCGCGGCGTCGTTCATCGCGCACTTCATCTTCGCCAACTGGAAGTTCACGGGTGGCACCGGCGGCCTCAGCGTGCCGCCGGCCAAGCTGTTCGGCCTGCCGCTCGACACCTCGTTCCGCCTGTACTGGGTGATCGTGCCGGTCACGGTGCTCATGCTGCTGGGCGCGGCCAACCTGTTTCGCACGCGCGTGGGCCGCGCCTTCATCGCCATCCGCGACCGCGACATCTCGGCCGAGGTGCTGGGCATACCGCTGCTGCGCTACAAGCTGCTGTCGTTCGGGCTGTCCTCGTTCTACGCGGGCGTGGCAGGCGGCCTGTGGGCCTACTTCTTTCGCGTGGTCACGCCCGAGAGCTTTCCGCTGCTGATGTCCATCTTCTTCCTGGCGGCCATCATCGTCGGCGGCATGGGCTCCATCCTGGGCGGCATCCTGGGCGCGGTGTTCATGACCATGGTGCCCGAGCTGCTCAAGCTGGTGGTCGCCCTGCTGCCCGGCGGCAACGAGCTCACGGTGTTCCTCTCGCCCGTACGCACCGTGATCTTCGGCCTGCTGATCATCGGATTTCTGGTGTTCGAGCCACAGGGGCTCGCAGAAGTGTGGCGGCGCATTCGCCGCTTTTTCCATCTGTGGCCGTTCCGCAATTGAGAGAGCCGCCACAGCCCATAAAACCATGAAGGAGACAAGCACCATGCCCACCACCACCAACGCATCCCCCATGTCACAGCGCCGCCGCACCCTGCTGCTCGCTGCGGGCGCCACGCTGGCCGCACCGCTCACCGCCACCGCGCAGGCCAGCGGCGAGGACATCGTCATCGGCGGCTCCATCCCGCTCACCGGCGTGTTCGCGTTTGCGGGCGTGGGCATCAACGCCGGCATCGGCGACTACGTGAAGATGGTCAACGACGCGGGTGGCATCAAGGGCCGCAAGCTCAAGTACGTGCCCGAGGACACGGGCTACAAGGTCGACGTCTCGGTCGCCGCCTACAAGAAGATCACCAGCCAGAACAAGGTGAACCTCTACTACGGCGACTCCACCGGCTTTGCCAAGACCATCAACCCCGAGCTCGACCGCGCGGGCACCACGCTGATGGCCGGTGCCTCGTTCGCCAGCGAGCTCAACGATCCGAAGAAGTACCCGAACCAGTTCCTCGTGGGCCCGGACTACACCGAGATGTTCGGCATCCTGCTCAAGCACATCGCCAAGGAAAAGCCCGGTGCCAAGGTGGCCTTCGTGTACTCCGATTCGGAATTCGGCCGCGACCCGATCGACAAGAGCGAGGCCACCGCCAAGGCACTCGGCCTGTCGGTGCCCGTCAAGATCATGACGCCCGCGGGCAGCGTGGACGTCTCGGGCGAGGTCATCAAGCTGCGCCGCGCAGCGCCCGACTACACCATCTTCCACGGCTACATCCTCGCGCCCATCCCCGAGTTCATCACCCAGGGCAAGCAGCAGGGCATGACCAGCAAGTGGATGGGCACCTTCTGGACCATGGACAGCTCCACCGTGATGAAGATGGGCGAGGCCGCCGACGGCTTCATGGGCGTGATGCCCTACCGCTACTACTACGACACCGAGAAGGCGCCTATGCTGGAGAAGATCCGCGCGCTGCGCCCCGAGTACCAGAGCACGGCCTACATCCAGGGCTTTCTCGCCGCCATGCTGTTCACCGAATCGGCCAAGCGCTGCCTGGACGCGGGCAAGCCGCTCGACGGCAAGAACCTCAAGGCCGCGCTCAATTCCATCAAGGACTTCGACACCGGTGGCCTGATCGGCGTGCCGATCACCATCAGCGGCAACTCCATCCCCGTGGGGCGCGTGTACCGCGCGGACATGAAGGCACAGAAGATGGTCGCGGCTTCCGACTGGATCAAGCTCTGATGCGGTACATCCCCCTGAGCGGCCGCGCCGCTTCCCCCTTCTCTCGCACCGCTGCGCGTTGCGGGAAGGGGGACGGCACCCTCGCTGCGGGGCGGCCCTTGCTCGGTGCCCCGCGCGCAGGTCATGCGATCGCCCACACCGCCGGCCAAACACGTGCAACGACGTTTTGGCAATGCCCATGACAGACACCGGTCCAACCAACGTCCTCGAAGTCAACAACATCGAGGTCATCTACAACAAGGTCGTGCAGGCCCTGCGCGGCCTGTCGCTGGCCGTGCCGCGCGGCCAGATCGTGGCGCTGCTGGGCAGCAACGGCGCGGGCAAGTCCACCACGCTCAAGGCCATCTCGGGCCTGCTGGCGCTCGAAGACGGCACGGTGGAGTCGGGCAGCATCCGCTTCAACGGCCAGCCCACCGCGGGCCTGGCACCGCAGCAGCTGGTGCGCAGCGGCCTCTCGCACGTGATGGAGGGCCGCCGCGTGTTCGAGGACCTCACGGTCGAAGAGAACCTGGTGGCCGCGACCTATGCGCTCACGGGCCGCGCCGATGCGAAGCCCGACTTCGACAGCGTCTACAGCTACTTCCCGCGCCTGCACGAGCGCCGCAAGGGCCTGGCCGGGTATCTCTCGGGTGGCGAGCAGCAAATGCTGGCCATCGGCCGCGCGCTCATCGCCCAGCCCCAGCTGATCTTGCTCGACGAGCCTTCGCTGGGCCTGTCGCCGAAGCTGGTGGAAGACATCTTCACCATCATCGCGCGCATCAACGCCGAGCGCGGCACCTCCATGCTGCTGGTGGAGCAGAACGCCACCGTGGCCCTGGCCGTGGCCCACCAGGGCTACATCATGGAGAACGGCAAGATCGTGATCGACGGCTCGGCCGAGCGCCTGGCCAACGACCCCGACGTGCGCGAGTTCTACCTGGGCATGGGGGGTGGTGGCGAAGCGAAGAGCTTCAAGGACATCAAGCACTACAAGCGCAGGAAACGTTGGCTGTCATGACCCTCCCGAACCTCACCCTGCCCCAGATGCTGCGCGAGCGCGCGCGAGCCGAACCGGGCCGCGTGGCCATCCGGCAAAAGGACTTCGGCATCTGGAAGCCCTTCACCTGGGCCCGCTACCACGAGCGCGCCTGCCACTTCGGCCTGGGCCTGCGCGCGCTGGGCCTACCGGCGGGCGGCCATGTGGGCGTGATCTCCGAGAACCGCATCGAATGGGTGCTCGCGCAGATGGGCGCGGGCCTGGTCGGTGCGGTCACCGTGGGCGTCTACCCCACCAGCCCCAGCAACGAGGTGGCCTACGTGGTCGGCCATGCCGACATCGAGGTCATGGTCTGCGAAGACCAGGAACAGACCGACAAGCTGCTCGCAGCCCTGCCCGAGCTGCCGCGCCTGAAAAAGATCATCGTCATCGAGACCAAGGGCCTGCGCAGCTTCGCACCCGAGGTGCGCGCGCTCATCGCCACCTTTGCCGAGGTGGAGGCGCTGGGCGCCGCATCCGGCCAGCAGGCGCTGGTGGACGAGGCCCTGGCGCGCCAGACGCTCGACGATGTGGGCCTGATGATCTACACCTCGGGCTCCACCGGCAAGCCCAAGGGCGCGATGATCAGCTACCGCAACATCCGCGGCGTGGTGCCCGGCATCGTCGATCGGCTGCAGCTCGACGCGTCCACAACCCACCTGTCCTATCTGCCGCTGTGCCACGTGGCCGAGCAGATGCTCACCAGCTTCGTTCCGGTGTACATCGGCTCGCAGGTGAACTTCGGCGAGTCCATCCGCACCGTGCAGGAAGACCTGCGCGAGGTGGCGCCCACCATGTTCCTGGGCGTGCCGCGCATCTGGGAGAAGATGCACGCCGCCATCCACATCAAGCTGCAGGAGACCGGGGGCCTGCGCCGCCGGCTGTTCCACCATGCGGTCGCCGCCTGCCAGCCGCTGGCCGAGAAGCCGCGCAGCGCCTGGAGCCTGGGCGAGCGCCTGGCCTTCGCCGCCAGCTACTGGCTGGTGTTCCGCGCGCTGCAGAACTTCATCGGCCTGCGCGAGGCGCGCGTGGCGCTCACCGGGGCCGCGCCCATACCGCCCGACGTGGTGCGCTTCTTTCGCGTGCTCGGCCTGCCGCTGGTGGAGGTCTACGGCCTGACCGAATCCACCGGCATGGTCACGGGCCACCGGCTGGACAACGTGGTGGTCGGCACCGTGGGCGTGCCCATCCTGGGCGTGGAGCACCGCATCGCCAACAACGGCGAGCTGCAGCTGCGCGGCGACATGGTGTTCGCGGGCTACTACAAGAACCCCGAGGCCACGGCCGCGAGCATCATCGATGGCTGGCTGCACACCGGCGACGTGGTGCGCGAGGAGCAGGGCCAGATCAAGATCGTGGACCGGCTCAAGGACATCATGATCACCGCCGGCGGCAAGAACCTCACGCCCTCGGAGATCGAGAACACCATGAAGGGCAGCCCCTTCATCAAGGAATGCATCATCGTCGCCGAGGGCCGCAAGTTCGTGGGTGCGCTGGTGATGATCGACTACGAGACCGTGGGCAAGTGGGCCGAGGCCCGGCGCCTGGCGTTCACGCATTTCCGCTCGCTGGTGGAAATGCCCGAGGTGCGCGAGCTCATCGACGCCGAGATCCGCCGGGGCAACGAGCGCCTGGCCCAGGTCTCGCAGATCCGCCAGTTCCACCTGCTCACCAAGGAGCTGGACCACGACGACGGCGAGGTCACCGCCACCATGAAGGTGCGCCGCTCCAGCATCTACAAGACCTACGCTGCCGAGATCGAGGCGCTGTACCGGTAGAGAGAAGAAAAAAGGCAGGTCGCGCAGGGCCGTTGCGGGTTTCGTTTGCCATCCTGCTCTCAGCAATGCTATCAATATAGAAGCGTCTTGCGCTTATTCAGCAAGCGCTGGAAGGTATTTTGACCATGAACTCGTCTACCACCGTGCAAGCACCGCCCGCACAACCCCCCCTGCTGCTCGAACGGGATGGCCCCATCGCCACCCTGCGCTTCAACCGCCCCGAGGCACTCAACGCCATCGATGTGCCCATGGCGCAGGCCTTTCTCGCCTGCGTGCAAGCCATTGCCGCCGACCCCACGGTGCGCGCCGTGGTGCTGCGCGGCAACGGCAAGGGCTTCATGGCCGGGGGTGATCTGGCCACGCTGCGGGCCACGCCCGTGCAGGGCGCCATCGACATCCTCACGCCGCTGAACCAGGCCCTGCCGCTGCTGGCGCAGATGAACGCCCCCGTCATCGCCCAGGTGCACGGCGTGGCCGCAGGCGCGGGCCTGAGCCTGCTGCTGATGGCCGACTATGTGCTCGCGGCAGAGGGCACGCGCTTCAACCTGGCCTACATCAACCTGGGCACCAGCTGCGACGTGGGTGCCTCCTGGGCGCTGCCGCGCCTGGTGGGCATGCGCCAGGCGCTGGAGATCGCGCTGCTGGGCGAGGCCTTCACCGCCGAGGATGCGCTGCGCCTCGGCCTGGTCAACCGCGTGGTGCCGGCTGCAGAGCTCGACGCCGCCACCACCGCCATCGCCGAGCGCCTGGCCGCAGGCCCCACCCTGGCCTACGGCGCCATGAAGCGCCTGATGCGCGAGTCGATGGACCGTACCCTGCCCGAGCAACTGGCCGCCGAGGCGCGGGCCTTCGTGCACTGCGCGGGCACACAGGACTTCCAGGCCGGGGTGGACGCCTTCCACGCGCGCCAGGCACCGCAGTTCACGGGCCGCTGACCTTCCTTTTTCCATCCCGCCTTCCACCTCCCCTTCGCCGAAACTTCCCATGAGCCTTCAAGACGTCTACGTCCTCTCCACCGCCCGCACCGCCATCGGCACCTTTGGCGGCAGCCTCAAGGACGTGCCCAACACCGATCTCGCCACCACTACCGTGAGGGCCGCCATCGCGCGCAGTGGCCTGCCCGCCGATGCCATCGGCCATGTGGTGATGGGCAACGTGATCCCCACCGACACCAAGGACGCCTACCTGGCCCGCGTGGCCGCCATCGACGCCGGCTGCCCCATCGAGACGCCGGCCTTCAACGTCAACCGCCTGTGCGGCTCGGGCCTGCAGGCCATCATCTCGGCGGCCCAGGCCATCGGTTACGGGGATTGCGACATCGCCATCGGCGGCGGCAGCGAATCCATGAGCCGCGGCCCCTACTTCGACACCGCCGCGCGCTACGGCGCGCGCATGGGCGACGCCAAGAGCATCGACTACATGCTCGGCATCCTGCACGACCCGTGGCAGAAGATGCACATGGGCATCACCGCCGAGAACGTGGCCGAGCGCTACCGCATCAGCCGCGAGATGCAGGACCAACTCGCCGTGCAGAGCCAGCAGCGCGCGGCGCACGCCATCGCGGCCGGCTACTTCCGCGAGCAGATCGTGCCGGTGGAGATCGCCACGCGCAAGGGCCCGGTGGTCTTCGACACCGACGAGCATGTGCGCGGCAGCACCACGCTCGAAGTGCTGGCCGGCATGAAGCCCGCGTTCAGGAAGGACGGTTTGGTCACCGCGGGCAATGCCTCGGGCATCAACGATGGCGCCGCCGCCGTGGTGCTGGCCTCGGGCGCACGCGTGTCGGCCCTGGGCCTCACACCCCTGGCCCGCCTCGTGGGCTACGCCCATGCGGGCGTCGAGCCGGCCTACATGGGCATCGGCCCGGTGCCGGCGACGCGCAAGGTCCTGCAGCGCACCGGCCTCACCGTGCAGGACATGGACGTGATCGAGGCCAACGAGGCCTTCGCCGCCCAGGCCTGTGCGGTGATCCAGGAGCTGGGCCTGGACCCGTCCAAGGTCAATCCCAACGGCTCGGGCATTTCGCTGGGCCACCCGGTGGGCGCCACGGGCGCCATCATCACCACCAAGGCCATCGCCGAGCTGCACCGCACCGGCGGCCGCTATGCGCTGGTGACCATGTGCATCGGCGGCGGCCAGGGCATCGGGGCGGTGTTCGAGCGGGTGTGAGGGCGGCGCCGTCCCCGCGCTGCCGCCATTCAGGAGTTTTGCCTCCAGCGCTTTCCCATCCACCATCGATTGCTACTAAATAAATAGCAACTGAGTCCCGTGGATCCTGTGAATGCGCTTCGCCCTTGTGTGGCGCGGCGCCTGGGCAAGGAGCGGGCCCGGCGCAGTCCCGGGGGCCACTTCGGCTTCCGAGGCCTGTGCCGATCGCGTCAGTATGATCGCGCTGGACAGCGCTCTCCAGCCGGAGCGCCCCGCCTTTCTCTCCAAAAATCCCCATGAAAAAACTCTTTCGCATTGCGGCACTGCTTTTCTCCCTGATTCCTTTTGCCAGCAGCGCCGTCGCGGCCCGCCCGGTGTCCAGCATCATCGTGATGCCTTGGGACCTCAGCCAGAACAAGAATCTTCCCAGCGAACTCAAGTCCAAGGGATTCAGCCACGCCACGGTGTACCTGAACTGGTCCGACATCGAGCGCAGCAAGGGCCTGTACGAGTTCAGCCACTACCACGGCCACATGGATGCCCTTGTCGACGGCGGGCTGTCGCTCCTGCTGGTCATCGACATGGGGGGACGGCCCTACAAGGACGAGAGCGGCAAGCTGGTGCCCAACATGTCCACGGTCCCGCAGTGGATCACCGCCGCACATCCCGATGCCGTCATGCGGAATTTCTCGGGCGACCCGAGCTGGCAACCGGATTTCACGGACGACAGGATCAGAAAGCCCGCGCACGCTTTCATCGCGCAAACGGTCGATCATTTTTCCAGGCGCTACCCCGCAAAGGTGCTCGGCTATGCCCTCGGCCTCCAGGAGGAACACGAAATAAAGTATGGGCAGATGGGCTACCAGTGGCGGGACTACAAGGAGTCCACACAGAATGACTTCGCCAGGAAGCACAACAACGCCCGTCAGCCCGTCATCAACTACAACAACAACATTGCCGCAGGGGTGCCCAAAGCGGAACCTCTTTTGCATGCCCACAAGGAGTTCCGGGAAAACCGGCTCCAGGAAGCCACCTGCGCATACACCAAGGTGATCCGGGACAAGGGGGCGCAGGCGATCGGATATTTCGCCGAGACATTCACGTCGCATGACGCCATCTATGCCACCGGCATCGTTGAAAAACTGGCGGGGTGTATCGACATAGCCGTCATCGATTTCAACTTCTACGATGGCTACAGCCTGGTGCCGGATGCAGATGTCCTGCCCACGCTTGCCAACTACATGGGCTCGCTGGGCTACAGGAAAATCATGGTGGGTGCCTACGGTGAGCGATGGGAGGCCGAAAAAAGATCGCGGGAACTGATGCCTGTCATCCAACGCTCCGTCACCCAATCGCTGACGCAGGCCAATGTGATGGGCTACGAGATCGGAGGGTTCGCGCACCAGGCAGGCAGCGGCTCCCTCTCCGCCCTTGACATGGACAAGCTCAATGCCCCAACTGGCCACACTGCGGCAACCAGCACGGCCCCCCGGATCAAGATTGGCATCCTGGGCTCCACGACCAACTTTCACGTCTGGCACGGGGAAAGAAGCGCAGGCAGAAACACCCACCGTGATGCGCTGTTCGCGTCCTACAAGATCCTGAGCAGCGAGCCCGGGATGGATGTGCATGTCATCGGCGAAAAGAACCTTCTGCAGGACGATCCCCTCATCCAGCGCCTGGATGCCATCCTCGTCCCGCACCAGGCTGCCCTGCCACAGAGCGTCAAATCCAAGCTGACCACCTACTGGAAAAACGGCGGGTCGCTCATCCAGGACATGCGCCTGGGTGAATTCGACGAAAACGGCAAGCCCACCTTTGACTGGATGCATGAGGTGTTTGGGATTGCCGATATCGAGTGGAAGAAAAACGGGGGCATTTTTTTGATTGATGGGACCATCTACCGCCTCAAGCCCTCGCGCCGTCTCTATGCGAGCTATGCCGCCATTACCCCCAAGAATGGCTTCAAGGTACTGGCTACAGAGCTGCTGCGAAATGACAAGGGCATCATGGTCCGCGGTGAACGCACCCTGGCGTTCGGCTTTCTTCCCCAGCTTGTCGAAGACCACACTGGCGATGCGTGGAGAAAGTTGTTCGTGAAAGAGATCATGAACACACTGCCGTCTGGCAAGACTGCAGCCGCCGAACGGCAATGAGCGGGACGGGGGAAGATCCTTGTCTTCCAAAAGCACAGAGGGCGCGTTTACTAAGAGTAGGCCGGATGGCTTGCCGCGCAGGCAGCTGAACAGCCCGAGGTCCCTCCATCGATCAGTCTGTGCCGCGCATCTGCATGCGCCCTGTAAAAGGTTTCAGGCACAGGGTTCGAATCAAGGTCAGTTCGCCCCCATGGGTATTCTCATGGGTTGAGATCAACTTATTCAGACATCTTTTCTGGCAGTGGTATCTGGTGAGCACATCCACACAGGCTCGATACACATGCACTGAAAAGTATGAAATATTCAATGAATCATTTTCCAATTTTCCTTTCAGTTGTGTACGTAGTACGAAACCACGAACAGCATCTTGAAGGAATTTTGCAGTCCACAACAGCACAATTGTCATCCCTCGTCAGCGACTACGAAATCATAGTCATTGACAAAGCATCTGATGACCAGAGCCTTGTGGTACTCAAAAAATTAACAAGCCAGTCCGGTCTCCCCAATCTACAGGTTTATGCACTCATCAAGGAGGTTGACAACGATACGGCTGCCTGGGTCGGCTTGGAAAATGCCCTTGGAGATTTCATCGCTATTATTGACCCCTTGAAGGATGATATTTCCTTTCTTCCAGAAATGCTGGACAAGGCCGTAAATGGCGCTGATGTAGTTTTTGCCAGCAACGCAAAAAAGGCGAAGCAGGGGATTTTATATGAACTAGCTTATGCGGCCTTCAATAGATTTTACAAGATTTTCAATGGAATTCACCTAGAAAAAGAAGCTCCCCAATATCGCCTGCTGAGCAGACGTGTGGTGAATTTCATTCACCAGCACCCACAACCGGCCATCACCTACCGACACTTGCCTGCCACGGGCGGATTTACTCGCGCAAATATGGAATACAGCAGCGAGCCACACACCCCGCAAGTAAAGAGAGTAGGTGAAAGCATTAATCGGGGAATCAGGCTGCTCGTTTCCACAACGCGCGCGCCCATGCGGCTTGTTACTTTTCTCTCGCTATTTGGCGCTATCGCGAATCTGGTCTATTCGATATATGTCGTCGCGATCGGCATCTTCAAAACCAATGTTGCGCCGGGCTGGGTGAGCCTTTCCTTACAACAATCGGGAATGTTTTTCCTTATTTCACTGGTATTGTTGGTCCTGGGGGAGTACATATTGCACATGGCAAGCCTTTCCAATGAAGGTCCGCTCTACCATGTAGGACAGGAATTCACCAGCGCTCACATGACACGCCGCGAAAAACTAAACATCGAGGAAGCCGCTTCCCCGCAAGCTCCATCCCCTCGCGCAAGTGAAAAGCAACTGGTGCGGTGATGGATTTCACCCAGAATTTCGATGCTGCGATCATCGGAGGCGGTTTCTACGGCTCGGCGATTGCCATCTACCTGGCCCGTCAGCGGGGCTTCAAGCGAATTGTCCTGATTGAAAAGGAGACTGAACTCCTGACACGTGCGTCCTATCACAACCAGGCACGGGTTCACAATGGTTATCACTATCCACGAAGTTTTACGACCGCCTTCCGTAGCCGGGTTAATTTTCCACGTTTCGTGCAAGATTGGCCTCAGGCCATCACGCGGGATTTCACGAAGTTATACGCCATAGCTCGCAGTAATTCCAAAGTCAATTCAAAACAATTTGAACGCTTCTGCCAGGAGATTGGCGCGACCACAACCCGTGTGGACGGGCCGCTGAGACATCTTTTCAACCCCAAACTTATCGAGGATGTTTTCCTGGTCGAGGAATATGCTTTCGATGCCATGCAGTTGGCTCGGTGGGCTCAACGCGAGCTGAGCGAATGTGGCGTCCACGTGCTCCTGGACACAAGTGCCACTCTCGTAAACAGATCAACCACCGGTGGGATGAAAATATCTCTGGAGAGCACTCATGAGAAAAAACAGACCATCCACAGCAAGTATCTTTTCAATTGCACTTACAGCGGCCTCAATCAACTGAAAGGTGATTACCCCGGCAGCCACACCAAACTGAAGCATGAAATAACTGAACTGGCGCTCATAGAAATGCCTTCAGAAATTAAAAAAATAGGGATTACCGTCATGGACGGCCCCTTCTTTTCGGTGATGCCTTTTCCATCGCAAGGATTGCACACCCTCTCGCATGTTCGATACACGCCGCATTTCAGCTGGGAAGACAAGCAGGATTCAGATCCCTATCAACAGCTTGCCAACTATGATGGTGCTACGCGATTCGACCGCATGATCCGAGACGTGGCCAGGTATATTCCGATAGTCCAGAAATCCAAGCACGTTAGATCATTCTTCGAAGTTAAAACCGTGCTAAAGAAGAATGAAAATGATGACGGCAGGCCCATTCTCTTTGAAAAATACGCCGAATTGCCGGGATGTTATTCCATACTAGGCGGAAAAATAGACAATATCTATGACGCACTGGAAAAACTAGACTCTGAAAATCTCTCGATACCCCAAGGCATTTCATGAAAACAGCACTGATTGGCTTCTCTGGATTTGTGGGCAGCACATTGCTCAAGCAATTTTCGTTTGATGAGCTCTATAGATCAAAAAATATTCAGGATATTCCAGGAAAAATATTCGACATGGTCGTTTGTGCCGCGGCTCCTGCACAAAAATGGATAGCCAATCGCGAGCCTGAAGCCGACAAGAAAATAGTAGATGCCCTCATCCATCATCTCAATGCAATTGAGTGCGGGAAGTTTATTTTGATCAGCACCGTGGATGTTTTCAAAAAACCTGTGGAGGTGACCGAAGAGACCACGGTCGATGAAGAAGGTTTACATGCCTACGGATTGCATAGGCGCTATCTCGAGAAATTCGTCCAGTCCCGGTTTCCCGAGCATCTCATAGTTAGACTACCGGGATTGGTAGGCCCTGGACTGCGAAAGAACATCGTTTACGATTTTCACAACAGTAACAACCTCAAATCCATTGATAGCCGGAATATTTTTCAGTTTTATCCGATGGTCAACCTATGGAGCGACATAGAAATCGCCCTGGCGGCTGAATTGAAATTGGTTCATCTCACGGCAGAACCGGTACGTGTTGAAGAGGTGGCACGCCAAGGCTTCGGCATGCCCTTCCAGAATCATTTGGAAGGCATTCCCGTTAAATATGACATGAGGACTTGCCACGCGTCCCTTTTCGGAAGCCATGGTAGCTATCAATACAGCTGCCGCGAGACCCTTCAGGCGATTCGCTCCTACGCACAATCCGAGCCTTCTTCATCGATCTCCAATCCACACGTGGCTTCATGAGAATATCTTTTTCCAATATTGCGTGGGACACCGCCGAAGACGAAGCGGTGGCCCAGGTCCTCCATGAGCAAGGCGTGGATGCCATCGACATAGCTCCAGCGAAATATTTTCCCCACAATGACACAGTGACTGACAAGGAGATCGCCACCGTCAGGGATTGGTGGGGTGCGCGCGGCATCACCATCGTAGGGATGCAGGCGCTCATGTTTGGCACTACGGGGCTGAACATGTTTGGCGCCGATGAGTCCCGGAGCGCGATGCTCAGCCACCTCGCTTCCATATGCAGGATAGGAAGCTGCTTGGGTGCCACCAAACTGGTCTTCGGCTCTCCCCGGAACAGAGACCGATCAGGATTGGAAGTCAATGAAGCAACAGATCGTGCCGTTTCCTTCTTCCGCACATTGGGAGATATTGCGCAGACCCATGGCGTTGAAATTTGTCTCGAACCGAACCCTCCATCCTATGGGGCCAACTTCATGATAGATAGCACTGAAACTGCGCACGTCGTCAATATTGTTTCGCATCCTGCCATCCGCATGCAGCTGGATACCGGGGCTATGTTCATCAACGGCGAATGCGCTCCCGAGGTGATCGCGCAAAACGCCCACTTGATTGGCCACATTCACGCAAGCGAACCACAATTGTCACCCTTGGGCGACCCGGGAACAGATCATCGTGGCATCAGAGAAGCGCTGATGAACTACTTGCCCAAACACATCCTGACGATAGAAATGCTTGCGACCAGCAATGAGCCGCATCTAGCGGCTATCCAGCGTGCATTGGCCTTTGCAAAAAGCACTTACCAAGTTCAACAAGGCTCTATTTGATGAAATGGGTCATTCTTTTGATGGGTATTGCGGCCAATGCCTCAGCGAGCGTATTGATTAAACTTGCAATGCTGCCTCCCCGAAAATTCCCTTCGCTTTCCGACCCGATGGCAGCATTTACCAACTGGCCATTCTGGCTTGGTCTTGGTCTATACGGTGGAGCATTTCTACTATATGCCGCGGCGCTTGCAAGATTTCCTCTGAATGTTGCCCATCCCATATTAACCAGCGGGGCCGTCGCCACCGTGGCAGTGCTCTCAGCCATAGTTTTCAAGGAACCTTTTCATTGGATGACCGTGGCGGGAATATTTTTGGTGATTGCTGGCGTATTCCTTATCTCCTCACGCATTACATGACAACCATGTCCGACATTGCTCCTGAAGCAAGAGCCTCTTGGCAAATTCCCGACTTTGATGCGCCTCTCTGGTTGGGTCGTGAGCACCCTTGGTGCGTTGTCGTTCCCGTCATCAATGAAGGGGAACGCATTCAGAAGCTGTTGCAGCGCATGCAGGCGTGCGGCATTTCGAAGCTGGCTGACATCATCATCGTGGATGGTGGAAGCAGCGACGGATCCACCAATCCCGCCACCTTGAAGAACCTTGATGTCAGTGGTTTGCTTGTCAAGAAAGGGCCTGGAAAGCTCAGTGCGCAACTACGCTGTGCCTATGCCTTTGCCCTCGACCACGGATATCAGGGAATCGTCACCATCGACGGCAATGACAAAGATGATCCAGAGGCCATTCCGCGCTTCATCCAAGCCCTTCAAAAGGGGGTCGATTTTGTTCAGGCTTCCCGTTTCATTTCAGGCGGAATCGCGGAAAACACGCCGGCGTCTCGATATTTTGCCATTCGATTTATCCACGCCCCCGTTTTAAGCATTGCTTCTGGCTTTCACTGGACAGATACAACCCAGGGCTTCCGGGCCTATAGCAGACAAATGCTCCTGGACAGAAAAATATCTCCCTTCAGGGAAATTTTTTCTGCTTACGAGCTTTTGGCCTATCTCTCGTACAAAGCGCCAAAAGAAGGCTACAAGTGCTTGGAAATTCCCACAACAAGAAGATACCCTGCAGGTGAAGTGCCCACGAAAATAAGCAGCTTCAGAGGAAATATCTCGGTACTTTCAACACTTTTTCGCGCCTGCCTGGGAAGGTATGACGCATAAGGCGCATTGAGCATAGATGAAAAGATTATTTTATTCCGAGTCCGGAAATAATGGATTCAACTATATTCTCGGCTTCTTGTTCCTGCTGTGCACGATACTAGGGACAAGGTATCAGTATTTTCTTCTCAGGCAGAAGGAATGGGGAGATGAATCAGAAACCATCGTAACAGCCAAGATGATGGCAGCCGGAAAACATCTGTACTCAGAGATATTTAACCATCATGGCCCCCTTACATTTCTATCCGGCGTGGCCATGGAATCCATGGGGGATTTTGGAGTGCGCGGCCATCGGGTTCCCGTCGCCCTTTTACAACTCATCAGTCTCTGCGCAATATACTATTCACCCATATTAAAAAATAATACGACACGCATATTTTCCGTTGTTTATGCGTTTTCATTCACGATTTTTCTCATGCCCCTATTCCTGGGGCACATGTATACGTATCAAGCAATTGTCGGACCGCTCATTCTAATAATACTGTTCTTATACACATTTCCTTCAATCATTGATCAGAATCTGTTGACCCCGAACAGGGTCTTCGTCGGGTCTTTGCTTCTTTCTTGCCTTCCGTTCCTGGCTGTTACCTACATCCCCATTGCCGCCATCCTATTTTTTGCTTCTCTGGCAAGGCCATTCATCAAAGCATCAACAGTCGGACTATTAATAGGCATCGCACTAAATTTGCTTTTTCTTGCTGTCTACGGTTCGGTGAAGGGGTATATAGCATTTCATTTTTATTTAAATTCAGAAGTACTTCCGATCTATATAGGAACCCCTTCACTTCTATCGATTATTCAGTCTGCGTGGGACAATCTGGCGAAGAACCCCCTCACCATCCTAAGCCTGGTTATTGCTTCGGTGGGAATTTTCAGTCTCGCCGCGTACGAGAAGAAAATACCATGGCGATCAGGGCTTCTGGCAGCGGGTATAGGCAGCCTGCTCATCAGGGGCGTTGATTTTCATGGGCTCGCTTACTATTACGTATTCGTGGCCCTTTCAATCCTGCCAATTCTAGGAAAAATTCAGGGATACGCACTCCTCCTGAAATACGCAACTCTTGCCATATCCCTATTCTTCATAACCAAATCGTCGTTGCTTCTTCCGGGAGTCCGGCAAGAACTCAATGAAAATAAAATACCAACTGAAACCGAATTCTCCCGGCTCGTCAAGAAATATACTAACAAAGACGAAAAAATAATTGTCTATTCGTTTCAGAACTTTCAATACTTAGCCTCTGAAAGGCTTCCCGCCTCAGGACATTTTTTCTACCTCCCTTGGCAGGAAAAATACAATGAAGATCCGATACTAGGAATCAAAATCGATGCTTGTCAAGAGATATCAGATTACCGACCTAAAGTCATGTTGATCGATCAGTGGACAGTATGGGGTCTGTATCCATGGAGCAGCTATGCGGGCTGCATTCAGAATCTCATGGACAACTTATACAACAAAGTCCCCGGTCGCCCCTATTACATCAGAAAGGATATTTCAGCAGAAGAAATACCTTCTGTATGGAATAGCCGAAGTGATCCTCTGGATGGGCGACCTGACTCCAGGGCGCGTTGATATTGCAGTCGGAGTCGTGGTGCATGGTTCCCGGCTTGGCGCTGCCCGGCTCCACAAACGCCCAACAAAGCCCCCCTTCTACCCGCGAACGCCCTTGAAGTGACTCAACGGCCAGTTTCCGGCGATAGCGCTCTTGGCAATCTTTCTTTCTTCCTCTTCGCCATGTTCATGAATGGCTGTTCAATCAGTTTGTAGCTGATATAAGAAATGATCACCGTGGCCAAGAATGCCAAGAACGTCCGATGATATTTGTTCTGAACAACATACGATGACAGAACCAGTATCGGATAATGAATAAGATAAAATGAATAGGATATATCCGACAGTATTTTTACTGGCTTAGAATTTTCATATTCAATGTCCTTCAAAAGCAAAAAGAGCGCGGAAATACCCAGACCCGTGATGAAAATAGGCGTTGAAAATACCGGCTCCCACGATTTATAAAGAACTATGGTGGATATAAAAATAGATGCCAATGCTGCTTTGTCATACTTTGGTTGCTTGACTGCAATCCATGCACCAAAGAGGAAAAATGGCATTTGTGCTATTGCATTGTTGTGCACGAAGAAATATATATATATCCCCTCCAGACTTTTCACCAGTGGATGCCAGTTTGCGCCACCATATACCCAGAAACAGGCAATCAACACAAACACCGCAGTGATTTTCGACGGGCTTTTGAAAAACCTTGTCGCGATGAAAAAGGCAACCACATACCACACCATCTCGATGGTCAGTGTCCAGCTGACGCTCAAGGCGTTGTATTTTAAGTAAGCGGCCGGAAAAAAATGCTGCAGGAAAAGCAGATGGATCAAGAGACTTTTGAAATCAATTGCATCAATTTGGAATTGCTTAAAAACCAAGGAGAACACAAAAAACCAAAACAGATAGGCAGGATATATTCTAAGCACCCGGTGCTTTATATAGTCGACAGCGGAATATCGTAGCGCGCTCTGTATGATCAGGTATCCGCTGATCACAAAAAAAATCTGCACCCCAATCCATCCCCCCACTATTCCAAAATAGGGAATGGTAAGAATATTCAAGGAATGGAGGTGATTCATGAATACCAGAATCACCGCTGCTGCTCTTAAAGTCTCGACGGAGTGATTTTTCGAGGTTTGGATGTTGTTATTCATTTATTTTTATATCGATAAAATTGAATATTGACTCCAGAATGGTAGGCCTCACTTGCCTGCGATTCGGCACTTGGTGAAATCCGGCCAGCATGAACTCCCCCGGCCGTGGGCGCCTGCACCCTGCCCCAGCCATCAAAACGGCGCAGAGTCGGGATCCGTGTCCACTGGCACCTGTACAGGCCCTGTCACAACTGCACCGGTGCGGGCGGCGGGCAAGGGCGTTGCCACGGTAGCTGCCGCCGAAGCCTCCGCCACCCCACTCTCCGCCTCGCCCCCCAGCGCCTCGATGAGGTCCGGAATCAGCTTGACCAGCTCGCCCGTGGCGATCGCCACGTCGGTGTCAAAGCCACCGTCATCGGCCTTGGTGCCTTCGAACACCGTGTCCAGGAACGAGACCTTCTTGATCTGCAGCCCCTCGGTGAGCATGAAGCTCACGCGGTCGTCCCAGGTGAGTGCGAGCTTGGTGGGCAGCTTGCCGGCGTCGATGTGGGCCTGCACCTCTTCGATGTCCAGCGGGTGGCGGGCATAGCGCACCACGGCCTTTTCCTCGGTGGCGCTCTTGAGCTCGCATTCGCGGTCCACGGTGAAGCCCACGGGCGGCTCCTGTTCCTTGAGCCAGTGGGACATGGCCGCTTGCGGGCTGGTCTGGGTGTTGATGAGCGACACCGACAGGCCGGGCAGCGATTCGACCAGCAGCGTGACGACTTCGTCCGCACGGCCCTGGCTGGAGGTGTCCAGCACGAGCAGGCGCGATGCCGTATCGATCCACACCCACATGGAACCCTGCTTGGTGAACGCCATGGGCAGCAGGTCCAGCTTGGCCTCGTCCTTGAGTTCCTTGCTTTCCTTCTTGCCAGGCTTGCGGCCGGTTTCCTGCTCGATGCGTTCTGCCTTTTCCTTCACGCGGCGTGCCAGCACGCTGCCGGGCAGCACCTTGGACTCGACCATGAAGCGCAGGATCCATTGGCCCCCGACCGACTCGGCCAGCTGGCCGTGCTGTTCGCCACGCGGCGGCACCCAGCCCAGGGACTTTTCCTGCGTGGCGCCGCATTCGATGAAGGGCGCCTTGGCCAGGGCCTCTTCCACTTGTGTCAATTCGACCTGCCATTGCGGCGCAATGCGGTACACGATCATGTTCTTGAACACGGAAAACCTTTTCTTTTCTGGGACGGAATGCGCCATTGTCGGTGGTTCTGCGGGAGAGTTTTCCTGCCGTCCATCCCTGGCGGTCCGCGCACCCGCGAGCGGATGAACAGGCACGATCACAGCCGGCAGACGCCGTGGAACGGGCCTTGCCGTGCCACTGGCGCCGTCCCCCTTCACGAGACATGCGCGGGGTGTTTCTTTTGGAAACTTTACACAGCCTCACCCAACCGGTATGGCGGCGATACATGTGGGGCGGACACTGGCCCTCAATCGCCGGAACGGTCGTCCTGGCGAGTTCCCAACCCTGTGAAAGGACTCACACCATGGTTTTCAGATTCCAACACCGCCTGGCCGCCACCGCTGTTCTCGCTGCACTGGCCCTGCCGGTCCTGGCCCAGCAACCTCCAGCCGCCCCGCCTGCGGCGGGTGCCACCGCAACCACCGAAGGCCGCCACAAGGCAGGGGGTGACCGCCACGAGCACCATGCGCGCCACCAGGCCCACATGGCCAAGCGCATGGCCGCCCTGAAGGACCAGCTCAAGCTGAGCGCCGCCCAGGAACCCGCCTGGACGGCCTTCAGCACCGCGATGCAGCCCGGGGAACGCACCGCCCGCCTGGACCGAAAGGACATGGACAAGCTCACCACGCCCGAACGCATCGACCGCATGCGGGCCCTGCGCGCCCAGCACGCCGCCGAGGCCGACCGCCGGGGCGAGGCCACCAAGACCTTCTACGCCGCCCTGACGCCAGACCAGCAGAAGACCTTCGATGCGCAGGCGCACCGCGGCCACCAGCGCATGCGCGACCACCACCACGGCGGCGGCGGCATGCGCGGCGGCGAGGGCCATCCATCGCCCGCCGCACCGGCGAAGTAACGCCCCACCCAACCCCCACCGCCCCCGCACGCCCTGCGGGGCGGCGGCCCTGGGGACGGGTTCCCGGCGTGCAGCCGGCGCTGCCTTTTACTTTTTCTTCCCGTGCTCCCCAAGCCCGGGGTCCTGACTGGACCCCGGGCTTTGTGCTTTCCGGCCACGCAGGCGGTCGCCTTGGACGGCGTTTGTGGATAACCCTGGGGGCAGTTGTGGCACAACCTGCTGGTTATCCACAGAAGAAGGCGCTGCGCCGAAGTTGTTGTCTGTGAGCCCCGGACTTTGCGCCGCCCGCCGCACAGAGTTTGCGGCCACGCAACCCCGCGCCAGCATTGGAAAAAAACCCCTTGTCCACAAAAAATGAGGTGCTCTACTACTACTGCTATTTATATATAGAACCATAAAAGAATAACCAGAACCTCTTTTTCGTGCCCCCCAACGTCCGTGGAGCCGAGCCCCCGGCACCGCTCCACACGGCGGCTCGCGATGAAGCGGCCGGCGCCGAAGAGGCCGACGCGGAGCGGACAGGGCTCCGCGCCAGCCCGCAGGTTCCTTACGCCACCGCCTGACGGGCCTTCACATTTCCCATTTGCTATCAATAGAGTAGCTGTTGGCGCTTCCTCCATCAGCGCTTCGTGCCATTTCAATGCCAAACCTCTCTGTGGGAATGTCCAGTGCGTAAAACTGGGGATAGTTTTGGCACAACCGCCTGGTTATCCACAGAAAAAGGCCGTGGCCGTGTTTTGTCCCCTTTCGCGCGACAGCGGAAAGAGGGATCGGTGCACAGGGTTGGGCGGCGTGCAAGTGCGCGCCACGGCGAGGGAAAAGGCAGTTGTCCACATCCTGGGCCGCCTTCTACTACTACGACTATGTATTTATAGAAAACATAAGAAGAAGACAGGGGAGAACTTCCCGCGCCGGGCACGCGGTGCCGCGGCAACACCTTGTGGGGCCTTGCGGACGGACAGGTGCACGCAAAGGAGGGCGAAGGCAGGGGCGCGGCGATCCGCCGCGGGTGGGGACTGAACCCCGAAGACGGGCCGGCGGAAGCTCGCTACGCGGCGCAGGACCGCAGGAAGGCCCCCAGAACGTCCGCGGAGAGGGGTCGGCTGAAGAGGTAGCCCTGGTAGTGCAGGCAGCCCGCGCGGGCCAGCAGCTCGCGTTGCTCGGGGGTTTCCACCCCTTCGGCGATGACTTCCAGGCCCAGGCTGCGCGACAGGCCGATGATGGTGTCCACGATGGCCGCGTCGTTGGGGTCGGTCAGCAGGTCGCGCACAAAGCTCTGGTCGATCTTGAGCTGGTCCAGCGGCATGCGCTTCAGGTAGCTCAGGCTGGAATAGCCGGTGCCGAAGTCGTCCAGCGAGAAGCCCACGCCATAGGAGCGCAGCGCGGCCATCGTGGCGATGGTGGTTTCCATGTCTTCCACCAGCAGGCTTTCGGTCAGCTCCAGCTTGAGCAGATGCGCCGGCGCGCCGGTGATGGCCAGCACGCGGGCCACGTCGTCCACGAAGCTGGCGTGGCGGAACTGGCGCGAGCTCACGTTCACCGCCATGGTCAGGTGGGCCAGGGCCGGGTCGTCCTGCCAGCTGGCCAGCAGCTTGCAGGCCGTGTGCAGCACCCAGCGGCCCAGGGGCAGGATGAGGCCCGTCTCCTCGGCCAGCGGGATGAACTGCGCGGGCGGCACCATGCCGCGCTGCGGGTGGGCCCAGCGCACGAGCGCCTCCACCCCCACGCAGCGGCCGGACAGGTGCATCTGCGGCTGGAAGTGCAGCAGGAATTCCTCCTGCGCGAGCGCGGCGCGCAGGTCGGTCTCCAGCCCGGCGCGGGCGGTCACCACGGCCTGCATGTCAGGGTCGAAGAAGCGCAGCGTGTTGCGCCCCGCCGTCTTGGCCTGGTACATGGCCAGGTCCGCCTGCTTGAGCAGCTCGCCCACGCTGGTCTGCTCGCCCGTGAACGGCGCGATGCCGATGCTGGGCGTGCTGCGGTACTGGTACCCTGCCAGCGCGTAGGGCACGGCCAGCATGGTGAGGATCTTCTCGCCCACGCTGCGCGCGTGCAGGGCCAGTTCGTGTGGCCTGGGGCTGAGCTCCTCGAGCATCACCACGAACTCGTCGCCGCCCAGCCGGGCCACCGTGTCCACGCTGCGCACGCAGGTGTTCAGGCGCTGCGCCACCTGTTGCAGCAGCAGGTCGCCCTGGTCGTGGCCCAGGGTGTCGTTCAGGGTCTTGAAGTTGTCCAGGTCGATGAACAGCAGCGCCCCGCCCTGCAGGCGCCGGTGGGCGTTGGCCAGCGCATGGCCCATGCGGTCCATCAGCAGCATGCGGTTGGGCAGGCCGGTGAGCGCGTCGTAGAACGCCAGGCGCTGGATCTCGCGCTCGTTGGCCTTGCGCTGGCGGATGTCGGTGTTGATGGCCAGGATGGACTGCGGCTGGCCGTTGTCGCCACGCACCAGGGTCCAGCGGCCCTCGACCTCGATGGTGCTGCCGTCGCGGTGGCGCTGCACGATCTCGCCCGTCCACTCGCCCTGCTCCAGCACCGTGCGCGTGGCGTGGCGGAAATGGGTGGGGTCGTCGTAGAGCAGCGTTTCGATGGACTGGCCCAGCGCCTGCAGCTGCGACCAGCCATACAGGCGCTCGGCGCTTTTGTTCCAGAAGATGATGCGGTGCTCCAGGTCGCGCACCAGGATCGCGTCCTGCGCCTTGTCCAGCAGCGAGGCCTGGTGGCGGATGCGGGCATCCGCCAGCTGCCGGTCGATCTCGGACGAGGCGCGCGCGGCAAAGATCTGCAGCGTGGAGGTGATGAAGTCCGTCTCGGCGATGGGCTGGCGGAACAGCACGAACACGATGCCCACCACCTCGCCATCGGCATTGCACAGCTGCTGGCCCGCATAGCCCTGCGCGCCCACATGGCGCAGCATGGGCGCCTCGGGGTGCAGCTGCTGCACCTTCTCGGTCACCACATACGCGCGCTGCGACAGCAGCATGAGGCTGGGCGTGCCTTCCAGGGTGTATTCGTCGTTGGGCAGCATCTGGCCATCGAGCACCGCCGCGAGCGTGACCACCCGCGGGGCCTGCCCTTCCACCGGTGGCAGCAGCCGCACCACGCAGCCGCCCTGGGCCCCCAGCGCATCGGCCATGTTGCGCACCAGCTGCACGAAAAACTCCGTGCCCGTGCTCGCCGACACGGCGGCCGCCACCTTGAGCACCGAGGCCTGCAGCCGCTGCTGCGCCTTCTGCGCGCGCAGGCTGGTGATGCCAAAGGCCAGGTCGTTGGAGAGCTCCTGCAGCAGGGCCGCCTCTTCGGGGCTGATCTGCAGGATGTCCGGCGCATACAGGTACAGCAGGCCGAAGGTGCGATCGCGGTCGCGCAGCGGCAGGCAGATCACGCCGTGAAAGCCGTTGTCCAGCATGCGCTCGGTCCAGTCGGCAAAATCGCCCTCGGCGCGGATGTCCTGCACGATCACCGGCTTGCCCGAGCGCACGGCCATGCCCGCGGGACCCCGGCCGTAGCGGTCCTCGGCCGACCAGGACAGGTGCAGGTTCTCCAGGTAGTTCTGGTTGTGGCCCGCGTGGGCCACGGGCTGGATGGACTTGCGTTCGTCGTCCAGCGCGAAGCCCACCCATCCCATGCGGTAGCCGCCGATGTCCACGGCGATGTGGCAGATCGCCTGCAGCAGCGCTGTCTCGGACGTGGCGCGCACGAGGGTTTCGTTGCAGGCGCTCAAGAGGCGCTGCGCGCGGCCCATGCGGGCCAGTTCGCGTTCGGTGCGCAGGCGCTCGGTCACGTCGGTGGCCAGCACCTGGCGCGCGGGGCGGCCGTTGAAGCTGATGCTGCCCGCCGTGATTTCCACGTCCATGAACGTGCCGTCCTTCTTGACGTGGCGGCTGATGACCGGCTTGTTGCGCTGGTCCATCGCAATCGCGTTGATGGTCGCCCGGATGCTGGCGCGGCGCTCCGCCGGCCACAGGTCCGTCATGTCCATCCCCAGCAGCTCGGCTTCGGCATAGCCGTAGTGCGTCTCCATCGACTGGTTCACGGCCTGCAGGCGCAGCGTTTCCCTGTCGTACACCCACATCGGATGGGGGTGCTCGTCGAACAGCATGCGGTACTGCTGCTCCGATGCCCGCAGCTGCCCCGCCACATGCCGCAGCTGCACCATCGCGCCCAGGGATTCGGTGAGGATCTCCAGGTGCGCGACGTCGCGCCGCGAAAACGCGTGGGCCTTGTCCGAAACGACCTTGAGCGAGCCCACCACGCCCTCGGCGGTGCGCAGCGGCACCGCCATCACGGAGCGCACGCCGTGCCGGTGAGGCAGCGAAACCATGTCCCAGCCCTCGGCCTCGGTGTCATTGCACACCACGGTGCGCCCTTCGCGCAGGGCGGGCCACAGCAGGCTCTGGTCGGCCGCCAGCATGTGGCCCACGGGCCGCACGTGGTCGCCCGCCGATGCCTGCGCCACCAGCTGGCGGCCCTGCAGCAGCTCCACCAGCGCCCCGCGCGCCAGCGTCTGGCGCAGCACGGTGTCGGCCACGAGCTGGAGCACCTCGGGCAGGGGCATGTCCAGCGACGAGATGCGCTGCTGCACCTGCAGTAGCTCCGCATGGTTCTGCGCATCGCGCTGGGCATCGAGTTCGGTCAGCTTCTGCGCGCTGATGTCGGTCATGCCGCCCACCATGCGCACGGCCTTGCCTTCGGCGTCGCGGATCAGGAAGCCCCGGTCCAGCACCCAGGCATAGCTGCCGTCCTGGCGCCGGAAGCGGTATTCGGCGGACCAGTGGTTGTCCGTGCCGCCAATGGCCGCGTGGAGGCCCCGGAGGATTTCTTCGCTGTCTTCGGGATGCAGCCGCAGCGTCCACGAGGTGCTGTCGGGCGGCAGCTGGTCGAGCGGCACGCCGAACAGGTTCTGCATGCCTTCGTTCCACCACATGAGGTCGGTGTCCAGGTTCCAGTCCCAGACGGCATCGGCCGTGGCGCGCGAGACGAGGTGAAAGCGCTCCTCGCTTTCACGGCGCGCCTCCTGGGCCAGGTGCTGGGCCGTGATGTCCTGGAAGGCCCCCTGGATGCGGACGATGCGTCCCCCGGCATCGCGCGCCGCCTGCCCGGCGGTGCGCACCCAGAAGCGCCTGCCGCCCGGCATGTCCACCTCGGCTTCCACGTCAAAGGGCGTGCCGTGGTGCCGGCAGTCATCGAACGCCTTTTGCATCTGCGGCCGGTAGGGCGGCGTGTACAGCTGCAGGACCTGCGCCAGCTCGCCCACGCGGTGGTGGAGCCCATAGGCGGCCGCGATCTCCTGCGACCACACGAGCTGCATCCCGGGCAGTTCGACCGTCCAGCCGCCCACGCGGGCGATCCGCCCCGCCACGCGCTGTGCCTCGCCCTGCGCGACCATCTCGGCATGCATCTGGTCGCGCTCCCGCACGAGCTGGGCCAGCAGCTTTTTCTGGCGGCGCAGCTCCAGCTGCACCATGGCCTGGCCCGCGAGGATCGTGAGGCCCTCGATCTGCCCTTCCTCCAGCGTGCGGGGCACGGTGTCCACCACCGCGAGGGTGCCCAGGGTGAACCCCTCGGGCGTCACCAGCGGCACGCAGGCGTAGAAGCGGACATGGGGTTCGCCCAGCACCAGGGGATTGCTGGCGAACACGGGGTGGAGCGTGACGTCGGGCACCACCACCGGTTCGCGGCCGCCGTCCAGTGCCTGGGCACAGAACGCGATGGCGCGCTCGGTCTGCTGGAAGGGAATGCCGACCGCCGCCTTGAACCACTGGCGCTCGCTGTCGAGAAAATTGACCACGGCGATGGGGCAGCCGCACACCCGTGCGGCCAGCGTGGCCAGCTGGTCGAAGCCTTCTTCCGCGGGGGTGTCGAGGATCGCGTAGGACTGCAGTGCCGTGAGCCGCGCTGCCTCTTCGGGTGCGTGGGCTGGCGGCATGGTCAGGCCGCTGTGGCGTTGGCTGTGCCCGCTGGCGCGCACCCCAGTTCCAGCGCCCGGGGGGCCTGGAGCTTGTTGCGCAAGAACTGGAACAGCGTCGTCGTCAAAGGGGTCGGGCGGCAAGAAAAGAACCGGACGGGGTGCGGGCAGAAGAAGCACGCGCTCGCGCTGCCCCCTGAAACGTGAATCCTACACCGCAGAGCGCCGGACCGAGCGGTCACCACCATGCGGGTTTGCCCCAGAACGCCGCCAGTCACCCCGGCAACCTTCGCGCAGCGCCATGCTTGCTAGGCTGCGTGCCATGCAGATATCCGAACTCGCGCAACGCACCTCGGTTTCCGTCCACGCCCTGCGCCACTATGAGCGGCTGGGGCTCCTGCAGCCGCGCCGGCGGGCCAATGGCTACCGCGACTATCCACCGCGCATGCAGCGCGAGGTCGTGTTCATCGCCATGTCGCGCCAGCTTGGCTTCACCCTGCCGCAGATCGCCCTGCGCCTGGGCGCCTACCGGGCAGGCACCCTGCGCACCGAGACCATGGTGCAGGCCCTGCAGGAGCGCGCGCAGGCGCTGGACGAGCAGATCGATGCGCTGCGGGCCCAGAAGCAGCGCGTGCTGGAGCACCAGGCCTGGCTGCAGGCGCAGCAGGCAAGGCCGCGTACCGCCGTGTCGGCGCCACCGGCGCCCTGGCCGCGCGTGCGGCCCCCCGCCACGCCACCCCCATCGGCCCGCACCCGTCCATCCACCACCTCCGCAAGGAAAGCACCATGACCTCTTTGTCCGCACATTCCGCCGCCGCGCCCATGGACCATCTTCGGTCCCTGGTGCTGGCCATGCCCATGGCGCGCACGCTGGGCCTGCGCTTCGTGCGCGCCGAGCCGGGCGCGGTGGAGGTGGAGATTCCGGTGAGCGACGCCTTCTGCTTCCGCCCCGGCCAGCTGCAGGCCACCGCCGTGTTTGCCGTGGCCGACTTCGCCGCCGTGGGCGCGGCCGGCAGCGTGCTGCCGCCGGGCTGGGTGAATGCCACGGTGGACGCCACCGTGAAACTCGTGGCCCCCGCACGGGGCGTGTGCCTGCGGGCGCGCGGGCGCGTCATCGACGCGGCGCGGCTGCTCACGGTGTGCGCGTCCGATGTGTTCGCTGTGGATGCGGATGGCAAGGAAACGCTGTGCGCCACGCTGCTGGCCACGGCCCGCAACATCGACGCCACCGTGGCGCCACGGTAGCTGCCGTGGCCCGCTGCAGAGAGAGCGCCGGGCCGGCGGGTCGGTCAGGCGCGTGCGCGCCGCGCGCGCACGGCGGCGGCCAGGCCTTCCAGCACCGGCACCGTCTGCGCGAAGCTGATGCAGGCATCGGTCACCGACACGCCGGGCGCGAGCGGCTGGCCGGGCACGATGTCCTGGCGGCCTTCCTGCAGGTGGCTCTCGATCATGAGGCCGGTGATGCGCCGGTCGCCCGCGGCGATCTGCCGGGCGACGTCGTCCGCCACGGTGATCTGGCGCTGGTGCTGCTTGCTGCTGTTGGCGTGGCTCACGTCGATCATCACCTGCTCGCGCAGGCCCGCCGCCTGGAGCATGGCGCAGGCGGCATCCACATCGGCCGCGCTGTAGTTGGGCTGCTTGCCGCCGCGCAGGATCACGTGGCAGTCCTGGTTGCCGCGCGTCTCGAAGATCGCGGCCTGGCCCATCTTGGTCATGCCCATGAAGGCATGCGACGCCTGCGCGGCCTGGATGGCGTCGCTGGCCACCTTCACGCCGCCGTCGGTGCCGTTCTTGAAGCCCACGGGGCACGAGAGGCCGCTGGCCAGCTGGCGGTGGCTCTGGCTCTCGGTGGTGCGCGCGCCGATGGCGCCCCAGCTCACCAGGTCGCTGATGAACTGCGGCGAGAGCAGGTCCAGGAACTCGGTGCCCACCGGCAGGCCCGTGGCCAGCACGTCCAGCAGCAGCTGGCGCGCCAGCTCCAGCCCCTCGTTGATGGCGAAGCTGCCATCCAGGCGGGGGTCGTTGATGTAGCCCTTCCAGCCCACGGTGGTGCGGGGTTTTTCAAAGTAGACGCGCATCACGACCAGCAGGTCGGCCTGCAGCGCGTCGGCCTGGATCTTCAGCTGGCGCGCGTAGTCCATCGCCTGGTCGTGGTCGTGGATGGAGCAGGGGCCCACCACCACGATGAGCCGGTCGTCCTGGCCGTGCAGCACGCGCGAGATGGCGGCACGGCTGGTTTCCACCAGGGTCTGCGCGGCGTCGGGCGTGGGCAGCCACTCCTGCAGCAGCGCCGGCGTGATGAGCGGGCGCACGGCCTTGATGCGCGTGTCGTCGATGCGTGTCGTGTCGTGGGTGGAGATCGGGGTGGCGGAGCGGTGTGCGTGGGTCATGGTGGCCCCGATTGTCGCGCGGGCGGGGCCATCGGCTGGCCGACGATGTGGTCACACTGCCTGCAACTGGCGCGTCCCAGGCGAGGGACGCCGAGCAAGGGCCGCCCCGCAGCAAGGGCGTCGTCCCCCTCAGGGGGAAGGCGCCGAAGGCGACTCAGGGGGAGCCGCTACGGCCGCCGGAACGCCGCATTCTGCCGCGACCAGTGCCGCGACTGCAGCTGGTCGAGCCGCACCGTGCCGCCGGTGGACGGCGCGTGCACGAAGCGCCCTTCCCCCACGTAGATGCCCGCATGGTTGGGCTGGCGGCCCGTGCCGAACACCACGAGGTCTCCGGCGCGCAGCTCGCTGCCGTCGATGGGGTAGCCCCAGCTGTTGAGCTGCGCCACCGTGCGGGGCGGCGGGGTGCCCACCTGGTTGCGGTACACATAGCCGATCAGCCCGCTGCAATCAAAGCCCGCATCGGGCGTGTTGCCGCCGTAGCGGTACGGCGTGCCCACCAGGCCGAGCGCGTGGATGGCGATGTCGTGCGCCTGCTCCGCGGTCAGGGGTGGGGTGGTGCGTACCGGGGCTGACGAAGAAGGCGATGGGGGCCGCGAGGTGCCGCAGCCGCCCAGCGCCAGCAGGGCGGCGGTGCAGGCGGCCAAGGCCAGTCTGTGAAAAACAACGCGCATGGCCCGAAGGGTAACGGATAGGCCCCGGCGCCTGCGCGGACTCCGCCCATGGCCTGGGGCTATTGGCCAAAAATGCCGCCAGCGCTTGGTGGAAAAGCGCTGGCAGCTATCTTTTTTACAACAGCGGCGGGGTCACACCGCCGCCGTCGCGGCCACGCCCTGGCGCCGCTCTGCCAGCCGGTTGGCCACGCTCACGATGGCCAACACCGACGCCGTCACGATGTTGTGGCTCATGCCCGCGCCGAAGGTGGAGCCGGCCACGCCCTCCATCGCGGCCTCCACGATGGCCAGCGCCTGGGCGTGGGCCCCCGTGCCGGTGGCGCGCTCTTCGTAGTGGTCCACGCGCAGCGGCAGGCCCAGCGCATCCACCGTGGCCGCGATCGGCCCGTTGCCCTGGCCGCGCAAATGCTGGCGCATGCCGTCGATGGTCACGTCCAGCTCGATGCCCTGCCCGTCTTCATCGAGCCGGTGGCTGTGGCAGATGATGGCCGCCCGGGCCGGGGCGCGCAGGTAGGTGGCCTGGAACAGGTCCCACAGTGCCTCGCCGCTCATCTCGCCTTCGCTCGCGTCCGTCTGGCGCTGCACCACGGCGCTGAATTCGACCTGCATGCGGCGCGGCATCACCACGCCGTGTTCGCGCTCCAGCAAGAACGCGATGCCGCCCTTGCCCGACTGGCTGTTCACGCGGATCACGCTGTCGTACGTGCGGCCCAGGTCCGCGGGGTCGATGGGCAAGTACGGCACTTCCCACAGCGCGTTCGGGTCCTGCGCCGCAAAGCCCTTCTTGATCGCATCCTGGTGCGAGCCCGAGAACGCGGTGAACACCAGGTCGCCCGCGTAGGGGTGGCGCGGGTGCACCGGCAGCGAGGTGCATTCCTCGGCGATGCGCGCCACCGAGGTGATGTCCGAGAAGTCGAGGTTCGGGTGCACGCCCTGCGTGTACATGTTGAGCGCCAAGGTCACGATGTCCACGTTGCCGCAGCGCTCGCCGTTGCCGAAGAGGCAGCCTTCCACACGGTCGGCACCGGCCATCATCGCCAGCTCTGCTGCGGCCACGCCGGTGCCGCGGTCGTTGTGCGGGTGCACCGAGAGTGTGATGTGCTCGCGGGGGGCGAGGCGCCGGTCCATCCATTCGATCTGGTCGGCGAACACGTTGGGCGTGGCGTTCTCCACCGTGGTGGGCAGGTTGATGATGATGGGGCGGCCGGGGCCGGCGTTCCAGGCCGCGATGGCCGTCTGGCAGGCCTTGAGCGACACGTCGAGCTCGGTGGCGCTGAAGGTCTCGGGCGAGTACTGCAGCGTCCACGCTGTGGCGGGCTGCGCGTCGGTGAGCTGCTTGAGGTAGCCCACGTGGTGCGCGATGAGCTGCATCACCTGCGTCACGTTCATGCCGAACACGATGCGCCGCCAGGCAGGCGCCGTGGCGTTGTACAGGTGCACGATGGCGCGGGGTGCGCCCTTCACGGCCTCCACCGTGCGCGCTATCAGGTCCTCGCGCGACTGGGTCATGACCATGATGGTCACGTCAGCGGGGATGAGGTTTTCGTCGATGAGGCGGCGCACGAAGTCGAAGTCGGTCTGCGACGCGGCCGGAAAGCCGACCTCGATCTCCTTGAAGCCGATGCGCACCAGCTCCTCAAAGAGCTTCATCTTGCGCTCGCCGTTCATCGGCTCGAACAGCGCCTGGTTGCCGTCGCGCAGGTCGGTGGAGAGCCACACGGGCGCGCGGGTGATGCTGCGGGTGGGCCACTGGCGGTCGGTCAACGCGACCGGGGCGATGGGCTGGTACTTGGTGGCGGGCTTGGCAATCATGAGAGGCTCCACGAACGGTGTGTGCGGTGCGCAGAAAGAAAACAGGCGCGGTGCACGGGTCAGACGAAATGAATGAAAAAACAAAACGTGTGACATCCCCTGCAGCCCTTTGCATGTGCAAAGGCTGGTTCGCGGGCCGGGGTCAGGGGGAGATCAGGTGTTGCGCTGAGCGTATCAGGCAACGGTGGCGAACGCAGGCAGACCCCGGCCAGGCACTAGTAGGCCTAGCGATAGGGTGGGTAGGAGCATGCTGCGTTGCATAGAGGCCTGAAGATAGCACAGGCTTGCTGCGCTGCGCAAGGTTTTGATGAAAAGTGCCGCCAGCGCTTGATGGATAAGCGCTGATAGCTATAAAAACAGTAGTAAAGGCTGCTGGTAGGATGGCGCCTTTCGCTTTGCCACCCTCCCCTCTCGCTTCGCCAGGAGACCCTCTCATGCCCTACATGCTGCTCATCATGGAACCCCACGGCCAGCGGGCCGAGCGCGGGCTGGCGGGAGGCCAGGAGGCGTATGCCCGCATGCTGCGCTTTGGCGAGGGCCTGAAGGCCCGGGGCCTGCTGCGCGCCACCGAGTCGCTGGCGTCCACCGACCAGGCCGTGCGCCTGCAGGTGCGCGAAGGGCAGTCCCGGCTGGTGGATGGGCCGTTCGCCGAGACGAAGGAAATGGTGGGCGGCTTCTTTCTGCTCGACTGCGCCACGCGCGACGAGGCCGTGGCCATCGCCCGCGAATGCCCGGCCGCCGAATGGGCCACCGTCGAGGTGCGCGAGGTGGCGCCGTGCTACCACGGGGCATCGTGACCTGGGCGGCTAGGCGCGGCGCGTGGTGCCTTCCTGCAGCAGTGCCTGAAACTGCTCCACCGGCATCGGCCGCGCAAACAGGTAGCCCTGCAGCACGTCGCAGCCCTGGTGCACCAGGTAGTCGGCCTGTTCCGGCGTTTCCACCCCTTCGGCCGTGATCTGCAGCCCCAGGCCATGGGCCAGGGCCACGATGGCGTTGACGATGGTGCGGCTGTGTTCGTGGCCGGGCAGGTCCTTGACGAAGCTGCGGTCGATCTTGAGGCGGCGCATCGGCAGCTGCCGCAGGTAGGCCAGCGACGAATAGCCGGTGCCGAAGTCGTCGATGGCCAGGTGGATGCCCAGCTGGCTCAGGCGGTGCAGCGTGTGCGCGCCCGCTTCCATGTTGTCCATGAGCACGGTTTCCGTGAGCTCGATCTCCAGCAGGTGGGCGGGCAGGCCTTCCTCGCGCAGGATGTCCATCACGCGTTCGAGGAACTGCGCATCGCCCAGCTGCCGCGCCGAGATGTTGACCGATACCCGCAGGGGCCCGCCGGCTTGCCACCGGGCGGCATCGCGGCAGGCGGTGCGCATCACCCAGTAGCCCAGCGGGACGATGAGGCCGCAGTCCTCCGCCACCATCACGGCCTCCAGCGGCGGGACATGGCCCAGCTCCGGGTGCGACCAGCGCAGCAGCGCCTCCGCGCCCACCAGCGCCTTGCCGGCGGCGGCGAACAGGGGCTGGTAGTGCAGCGCGATGCCCTCGCCCTGGTCGAGCGCGGCGCGCAGCGCATGCTCGATGGCCTGGCGGCGGACCACCGCCAGGTTCATCGACGCGTCAAACCGCACGCACCGGTTCTTGCCCATGTCCTTGGCCCGGTACATGGCCGTGTCGGCGTTGCTCACGAGGCTGTCCATGTCCGCCGCATCGTCTGGAAAGATGGCGATCCCGGCGCTGCAGGTCATGGTCACCTGCTGGCCCACTTCGGTGAAGGTGGGGCGAAAGACGCCCACGATGCGCTGGCCGTAGGTGTTCAGTGCCGCGTCGTCCATGTCCAGCCGCAGGATCACGGCGAACTCGTCGCCGCCCAGGCGCGAGATCGCGTCGGCGGCGCGCACCACGGACTGCAGGCGCCGGGCCACCTGGCGCAGGAGGCCGTCCCCGGCCGCGTGCCCGAAGGTGTCGTTGAGGGTCTTGAAGTTGTCCAGGTCGATGTAGACCAGGGCGACGCGGGAGCCCAGGCCGCGCGCGCGCTCGATCTCGGCGGCCAGGCGTTCGTTGAACGCGTGCCGGTTTCCGGTGCCGGTGACCGCGTCGGTGTGGGCGAGCGTGTGCAGGCGGTTTTCGGCGTTGCGCACGGCCGCCTGGCTGCGCAGCACCATCGCGGCCGCCAGGGCCATCACGCACCCCGCGATCAGCAGCGCGCTGACGAAGCGGATGGCCAGGCGGGCGTACACCGCGCTCATGGACTTGCGAAAGTACAGCGTGCCCGACACCACGCCGCCCATCTCCACGGGCCGTGCGATCTCCAGCACGCGCAGCCCCGCGCGCTCGGCCACACCGGCCATGCCCGCGGCCGGCAGCGTGGCGGGAAAAGCCTGGTCCGCGTCGCGTGCGTAGTGGGCCAGCAGCAGGCCCTGCCGGTCGTAGACGTCCGCGCCCAGCACCATCGGCGACGCCTTCAGCGCCCCCAGCATCTCGCTGGCCGTGTGCGCATCCTGGAACATCACCGCGGCCGAGATGTTGTCGGCCACGATCGCCGCCTCCACCCGGCTGTCCTGCAGCATGGACTGCCGCGTGCTCCAGTAGTCCACGCCCGTGAGCGCCAGCACCACCGTCAGCAGCGCCAGGCCCGCGGCCAGGAGGCCGGTGGCCACGAGCCGCGACGACGGCAGGGGCTGCGCGGCCCCCGGCTCCTGCGCGGGGGCCTGCGGCATGGCGGGCGCCTTCGTTTTTTCCTGATTCTTCTTCGTCATCATCGTCATCATCTGGCCGCCCTGGCCAGCCGCAGCAGTCGGGAGCTCACGGACAGGCCCGCGCGCGCGGTGGCATCGGTGTTGATGGCGAACACGATGCGGTTCTTCTGCTGGCTGAGCGTGATCATGATGTCGGGGCTGCCTGCGGCGTCCTCATCGGCCACCGTCAGGATGCCGTGGGCGGGCGGCAGGGCCCGCAGCGCGCGCAGCACCGGCTCGATGTCGGAGCCGTGCAGGATGAGCACGCGGCAATGGCGCAGCTCGGCCAGTTCCAGCAGCCTCACCCGGATGGGCCGCCCCTTGCGGGCGGGCTTGCCCTCCAGGGCCGTCAGGGCGCGCTTGAGCGGACTGAAGGGAGAGATGCACAGGGGCCAGTCGCCATCGGTGGCCAGGTCGCTGTCGGGCCATTCGATGAACTGGATGAAGTTGAAGATGTACGCGGCCTTGAGATCGGGTTCCTCCACGGGGTTGGTGGCATGCGCCAGGCCCCCCGCCCAGCACAGCACGCACAGCCCGGCCCACAGCAGGTTGCGCAGGCGCAGGGCGTGGGACATGGCTCAGAACCCGTAGGTGAGCTTGACGCGGTAGGTCCGTCCATCCTGCCGGATCGAGTCTTCGCGGATTTCGTAGGAGGCGGGGTCCGCGTGGCGGCGGTTGAAGACGTTGTACACGCCCACCGACACATCCACGTCCCCCAGGCGCTTCGTGTAGACGAGGTTGGCCAGGACGTGCGCAGGCAGGCGCGCGTTCGCGAGCGTCCTGCGCGCGCCCACGCCAATGGCCTCGACGGCATACTGCCCCGGCCTGCCCTGCCCCGGCGCCGCGAGCGCCAGCGTGTCCGACCACTGCAGCTTGAGCAGGTGCCGGGGGGAGTTGGTCAGCGTCTCGGGTGCACCTGCGTCGCGCGCCTTCTGCCACCCGTAGGCCACGCGCAGGCGCGACCCTCCTTGCCAGCGCTGCTCCACCTCGGTCTCCATGCCATGCACGCGCACGCCCCGCGCGTTGCTGAACCTGAGCCTGTCCGGGATGCCCGCGTCCCCCAGCGAGATCAGGTCGGTCACCTCGGACCTGAACGCCGTCAACAGCATGCGCGTGGTGCCGGTGGGGGCGTGTTCCAGCGCCAGCTCCGTGGTGCGCACCTTTTCGAGCCGCAGGCCCGCCAGGTCGACGATGCCGCCGGGCAGGTCCACCCGGTAGTCGCGCTCGTAGGCGTTGGGCGGCCGGTAGGCCGTGCCATGCAGCAGCTTGACGGCCGTGGCCGGGTTCCACCAGTACACCAGGCCCAGCCGGGGGTGGAAGCTGCCGTCGCTGCCCGACTGCTTGCCCCACCGCAGGCCCGCGTGCAGGGTGAGCGTGGGCGCCAGCGCGAACTCGTCCTGGACATAGATGCCCAGCGCGTTCCCCGCGCGGCGGGTATCCAGGTATTGCACGGGCGGATCCACGTCGGCATTGAGCTGCCGGATGCGGGTGTCGCGCCGGTAGTCGACGCCCCACGCGAGCTTGTGGCGTGCAAGGGCCGTGCTCACCCACTGCCATTCCGTGCCCCACCATTGGCCGGTGCCCACGTCGCGGTTGAGCGTGGGCGGCGGATAGTCGTACGCGTAGTCGCCCACGAAGCGGTAGTGCCCGGCGTGGACGCGCCCGGTGAACGCGAGGGAGGGCTGCAGCTGGCTCGCATACTCGGCTGCGACGCGGGTGGTGGTGTCGATGGACCGCGAGCGCGGGTCATTGAAGGTCTGCGAGAACGCCGCGGTAGGCGTGCCCTTGCTGCGCTCGCCGTGCGCCAGGGTGAGGCTCAGGCCGTCGCGCTGCATCCGCGCGAACAGCTGGGTGCTGCGGTCGAAATCCAGGCGCTGCGCGACGCCCTGGTTGCTGGCCGGCGTGTCGAACGTGGCGAAGTACTGGTCCGCGCCCCGGCTGCTCGCGCGCGTCAGCGCGATCAGCCAGTCCCCGCCCTGTGCGTCCACGGTTCCCACCGAGAAGCGGGCCTTGGCGCTGCCATGGCTGCCGGCCGCCACGCTCAGCTGCGGGCCGGCCAGCTGGCGGCCGTCGCGCGTGATGACGTTGACCACGCCGAAGAACGCATTGGGTCCATAGACGGCGGAGCCCGGCCCCGGCACGAACTCCACGCGGTCCACCAGGTCCAGGTCCAGCGGGAAGTCGGTGCCGATGGTGGCCTGGTCGTAGAGGTTGTCATTGAAGCGCACGCCATTGACCAGCAGCAGCACGCGGGTGTTGTAGTCGCCCGGCGTGGCGAAGCCGCGCGTGCCCAGGTAGTGGTAGGAGCGGTCGTACGACACATACAGCCCGCGCATGCTGCCCAGCACCTCGGCCAGCGTGCGGTAGCCGAAGAGCCGGATGTCGTCGGCGGTCACCACGCTCACCAGGGCGGGTGCTTCCAGGGTGGTCTGCGTGTACCGGCTGGCGGTCCGGACTTCCATCTGCACGAGCTGTTCCAGCGGCAGATGGGCGATGTCCGCCTGCGCGATGGCGTGGGAGAGTCCGCTGCAAAGGAGGGCCAGCGCCATGCGCTGTGGCCACTGTGCCGGGCGATGGTCCGATCCTCTTGTCATGGGCGTTGCACCCGCTGTGGCGGTGGCTCCTGTGTGCGAGACCAAGCGTTCCGGAGGTTCGTGGGTCGGTGGGGCGAGTGTTTACAAATTGTATCCACCAGCAGGCCCGGCAGGCCCCCGGGGGGATCGGTGATGACCCTAGGAAAAATGTAAAAGGTGGCCGCAGCAGCCGGTGGGCCGGCTGGGGCTCAGTCCCCTGCCGCCGAATCCCCGCGGTGGGCGAAGGCCAGGCCCACGCGGCGGTACAGGCGGCGCCAGCCGAACAGGTAGACCACCACCAGGGCCGCCGCGACCGCGAGCCAGAGGCTCTGGGGGCTGGCGAATACAAACCGCCACGCCCAGTACAGTTCGGAAAAGCCCATGAGCGCGAACGTCCCCAGCCCGATCCACGCGCCTTCCGCCCGCCAGGCGGCCACCGAGACGAACGCGTGGCCCACCCAGGCCGCCAGGCCCAGCAGCAGGTGGGTGGCCCAGGCCAGCACCGGCCGCTGCTCGAACCAGCCCGCCAGTCCGGTGAGGGTGGGCGGCGTGCCGGACCGGGCGGTCACGGCGGCCTGCACCAGGAACGCGGCCAGCACGCCCTGGTGCTGCAGACGGCGGGCGGCGGTGCCCTGCCCCTTCAGCGCGGAATCGACCACGTGGCGTGCCAGCCAGCCGCCCACGCCGCCGGCGCGGGGGGTGCCGTCTGCGGCATCCCCGTCATCGCGGGGCAGGCGCGCGGCGGCTTCCCGGGCCTGGTCGTGCAGGGCCTGGGGCACATGTTCCATGGCGCTGGCGCTGCGGCGCACCGCGTGGGCGCAGACCGCCACGGTGCGCAGCGCGGGCGGGATCTGCTCCAGCCGCCAGCCGCCCTCCTGCACGTGCGCGATGCAGGCTTCCTCGCTGAGCATGTCGGGAGGGATCTGGCCGAAATCCTTCACGCCCTGGCGCAGCGCCGCCGCATAGCGCGCGGGGGTCATGAGGCGCTTGGGCACGAAGCGCACCGTGTCCTCGTCGGCCGCCAGGGCGGCATCGACCATGGCGTGGGTGATGCGTTCGCGCGGCACATCGGCCAGGGTGCGCGGGTGCGACTGCAGCCGTGCGATCAGCGTGGCGTCGTCGGCCGCCTGGGCCTGGCCCTGCGCCAGGCCTTGCAGCCAGCGCGTGTCCTCGGCGGCATCCCACTGCGCGGCGTAGGGCGACTGCAGCGACAGCACCGTGGAGGCCTCGAGCGCCGCTTCCTGCGTGCGGCCCAGGGCGCGCAAGGCGCTGGCCAAAATGTAGCGCGCATGCTCTTCGTGGCGCACGCGGCCGAGGCCCAGGCGGGCGTCGGCCATCGCGCCTTCAGGGTCGCCCGCCCACAGCCGAGCCCAGGCGCGCTGCACGTGCCAGTGGCTGGCCTCGCGGGGTTCGCCGTCCCGGCGGGCCTGGTCCAGGTCGTCCGCGATGAGCCGGGTGGTGACGTCCTCGCGCAGCGCGGGCGGTACGGCGAGGAACATGTCCCAGCGGTCCTGCAGCGCGGCCACGCACACGTCGGTGGTGCGCAGCGCCGCAGGGATCTTGTCCAGCGACAGGCCGTTGGCGCGCGCCGAGGCCAGGCACAGCGCGGGCGTGAGCATGTCGGCGGGAATGTGCTCGATCAGGCAGCCGTAGTCGTGCCGCACGGCGCGCTCGGCCAGCGCGGGCGTGATCTTGCGCGGGTCGATGTAGCTGATGTTGTAGATGTCGGCCTGCAGGGCGGCCTGCTCCACCGCATCGGTGCGCAGCCAGTGCGCCAGGTCCTTGAGCGGCGCCTGGGCGCGCACCGCCTTGAGCGCGAGCTCGGGCGTGAGCAGGCAGCCCCACACGTCGCACAGGCTGTTGTGGTCCCAGGTGGCGGGGATGCGGCTGTTGCGCTCGTCGCGCCAGTCCCATTCGGGCTGGCCGGCATACAGGCTGCGTGCCAGGGCCAGGGCTTCGGCGGTCATGCATTCGGGCGGGATGCCGGCCGCCTCGCGCAGGCCCCGGCGCACCAGCGATTCGAGCCGTGCGGTTGTCCGCCAGGCCGCAGGCACGTATTCCAGCGCCGCCACGTTCGCATCCAGGGCGGCATCCACCATCGCATCGTCCAGCCACTGCGCGGGCACATGGGCGATCGCATGGCGGTCGTTGCACACGGCGTGCAGCCATTCATCACGTGTCCGGGGCGGCTGCGTGGCCGGCGCGCCCTCGGGGGGCCGGCTGTCCAGCGCCGGGCCGTCGCTGTCCGGGCCTTCGGGCTCGCCGCCGTGGCCGGGCGGTTCCGTGGCGGGGCCGGCGCCGCGCGCGCGCTGCGCCAGCTGCAGCGCGTCGATGCTGGGCGCGGCCATGAGCCACAGTTCCCACCACACATCGCCGTCGCCCGAGTCCGAATGCTTGTACAGCGTGAGCCACTGTTCGCGCGCCTCGTGCAGCGCGCCGCCGTCGCCCGGCAGGGGCTTGGCCATTGCCACGGGCCAGGCCTGCGTGTAGTCGCCCTGGCGGCGCCAGGGGACGGCGTGCTCCGGGTTCGGGTCGGCGGCGCCAAAGCGCGCGCTCAGCTGCTGCACCATCGCCACGCGGGCTTCGTCCACCGCGCGGTTGAGGTCGGTGCACAGGAATTCGTAGGGGCCGTTGTGCGATTCGCTCAGGTAGGCGCGCATCACCCGCCGCACGACCACGGTGCGGCCGGCCTGCACCTGGCCGGGGTCCTGCTCCCCGTCGTCATCTTCATCGTCGCCGTCCACGGGTTCGTCGGGCGCGAGTTCATCGCCCGCCGCCAGGCGGTGCAGCCGGGCCTCGGCGTCGGCCAGCAGGTCCACGGCCAGCGGCACGATGCCGTCGAGCGTCTTGAGGTTTTCCAGGTGGTCGGTGAGCGGCGCGTGGAAGAACGGCCCGGGGGGCCAGCAGTTCTCGCGCACGCCGCTGCGCCACAGGGGCGTGCCCCCGGCGTCGAGCAAGGCCACCTGCTGGCCGTCGTAGTGCGCGCGCCAGGCGACGGCGCCCTCGCCGTCGATAAAGGCCAGTTGCCCGTCGCGGGTCAGAAACGGCACCAGCGGCGTGTCCGGCGGGTGCCCCACCAGCCAGCCATCGCCATCGGTCAGCGGCTCCAGCAGGTGGTCGGGCGCGGGCACGAAGCGGCCGTCCGGGTGCAGCAGGCCCCAGTGCGCCGGGCCCGCTGTGGTGGCATCGGCCGCGCCCTTGCGCACGGCGGCGGCGGTGCGCACGACGGCAAAGCCGCTTTCCGCCGAGAAATCCGTGCCGTAGCTCAGCGGCGGGGCCGCAAGGGGTTTGCCGTCGGCCGTGAGAAAGCCCGTGCCGTCATAGCTGTTGGCGGCCACGCCGCAGGCCATGCGCCGCGAGAGGTGGCGCCCGCCTTTCACGACCACCTTGCCGCGCGCGTTGAGGTAGCCATGGCCGTTGTCCCAGGCATGGGGTTCGTCGAAGAAGGCCAGGCCCTCGGCATTGAAGGCATCGATGCGCGGGTAGCGGGGCTCCAGCACCCAGCGACCCTGTGCGTCGATGAGGCCGTAGGTGTCGCCGTCCAGCGAGGCGGCCGTGGCGGTGGATTCGCCAAACGGCCGCGCGTCGCGAAAGCGGGGCTCGATCACCCAGCGCCCCGTGCGGTCCACGAAGCCCTGGGTGCGCTGGTTGCTGGCCTTCTTCCACAGCGTGGCGCGCGCGAGGCCATTGGCGCCGAAGGGGCTCAGCTCATGGAACACCTCGTCGCAGGTGGTGTGGCCGGTGCGGTCGATGATGCGCCAGGCATCCTGGCCCACCTGCACCGCGCACAAACCGTTGCGAAACGGCTGGGCGTTGTCGAATGCGGCAGGGATGGCCACCGTCCCCGCCAGGTCCATGAACCCCCAGCGCCCGCCGTCGCAGAAGCGGGCCAGCCCGTCCTCGGAAAAACTGCGCGCGTTCTGCAGCGTGGGCGGCACGCGCCACCGGCCCTCGCCGTCGATGTAGCCCCACGGGCCGTGGGCCGCGCGGGCTGCGCCGATCCAGCCGCCGCGCCCGTCGGCCCAGAAGCGCAGCACCTCGCCCAGGCCTTCGGCGGGGACCACGGCCCGGCCCGGGTGGACGATGACCAGCGCGAGGGCCTGGTGGCCGGGCATGAGCGGGATGCTGGCCAGCCAGGGGGGTGTTGGTTCGGTGTCGTTGTGGCTGGTCATTGCGGTCGGGTCCCTCGCGCGGCATCCTACCGAGGCAGATCGCTATGGCCGGTAACCATTTGCACGGCTTGGCGGATACGCCACAGCGGGCGGCGCTGCGGGCGTGTGGCGCAGGCCGGGCCGCGCCCCACCCTCTTTTTCTAAGTAAAAACCCTGAACCAGCCACCAAGCTGTCGATCTGCCACGGGTTCGTCCGTCGTGCTGGTGAAGGCCACGGATCGCGCCATGGCCCGCCCCCCTGACCCCCCCGAGGAGAACCCCATGCGATTCATGATCATCGTGAAAGCCACCGCAGAATCCGAGCGCGGCGACATGCCCACCGAACCCCTGATGGCCGCCATGGCCCGCTACCACGAAGAGCTGGCCCGGGCGGGCGTGCTGCTGGACGGCAGCGGCCTCAAGCCCAGCGCGCAGGGCTGGCGCGTGCGCTACGGCGCGGCCGGGGCGCGCACCACCATCACCGACGGTCCCTTCACCGAGACCAAGGAGCTCATCGCCGGCTACACGCTGATCCAGGTGCGCGACCGCGACGAGGCGCTGGAATGGACGCGCCGCTTCCCCAACCCGCGCGGCGAGGGCCTGGAGGCCGAGATTGAGGTGCGCCCGCTCTACGAGATGGAGGACTTCGCCGCCGTGGAGGGCGTCGAGCACTTCCGCGACCTGGAAGCCCGCCGCTGAACCGCTGCCCCTGCCTGGAGACCATCGCCATGATCAAGACCATCGCCCTCGTGCTGCTCGCCGCCCTGGCGCTGCTGCTGGCGTTTGCCGCCACCCGCCCCGACAGCTTCCGCGTGGAGCGCAGCCGCGTGATCCCCGCGCCGCCAGAACGTGTGTACGGGCTCATCCACGACCTGCGCCAGTTCAACACCTGGAACCCGTATGAACGCAAGGACCCCGCCGCCAAGGGCCAGTACAGCGCCACCACCGCAGGCCCCGGCGCGCGCTATGCGTGGCAGGGCGACAAGGTGGGCACCGGCAGCATGGAGATCGTCGACGCCACGGCCCCCGCGCGGGTTGCGATGAAGCTCGACTTTGTGGCCCCGTTCGAGGCCCACAACCAGGTGGAATTCACGCTCCAGCCCGAGGGCTCCGGCGCCACCCGCGTCACCTGGGCCATGCAGGGCCCCGTGCCGTACGTCGCCAAGATCGCCCACCTGTTCTTCAACATGGACCGCATGGTCGGCCAGGACTTCGAGGACGGCCTGGCCAACCTGCAGGCCGTGGCGCAAAAACCAGCGACCTGAACCGCGCACCTTTGCCAAACCTTCTGTTTCCCTTTACCTTCCCACCCCTTCAGGAGCCTTTCATGCACAAGCAAATCTTCGTGAACCTGCCCATCGAGAACATGGCCCGCTCGCAGGCGTTCTTCCGCGCGCTGGGCTACGAGTTCAACCCCGAGTTCACCAACGAACAGGGCGCCTGCCTGGTGGTGGGCGAGAACCTGTTCGTGATGCTGCTGGTCAGGGACTTCTACCAGACCTTCACCAGCAAGGCGATCGCCGACGCACGCACCACCTCGGAGGTGCTGGTGTGCTTCTCGTGCGACAGCCGCGAGGAGGTCGATGCCCTCGTCGCCAAGGCCGTGGCGGCCGGCGGCACCTCGCCGCGCCCGGTGCAGGACCTGGGCTTCATGTATTCGCGCAGCTTCGACGACCTGGACGGCCACAGCTGGGAGTTCGTGCACATGGTGGATGCCAGCAAGGCGCTGGGCTGAGCTTTCACCGAGGCCACCGATGCACAACCCCCGCAGTCCCGATGCCGATGCCAGCGCCGATGCCCTGCACCGCACCATCGATTCGGTGTGGCGCATCGAGGCCGCGCGCATCATCGCCAGCGTGGCGCGCATGACGCGCGACGTGGGCCGGGCCGAGGAGCTGGCGCAGGACGCGCTGGTGGCCGCGCTGGAGCACTGGCCCGCCACCGGCCTGCCCGCGAACCCGGGGGCATGGCTCATGACCACGGCCAAGCGCCGCGCCATCGACCACCTGCGCCAGCAGGCGGTGCATGCGCGCGAGCACGAGGCGCTGGGCAAGGACCTGCAGGCGCTCGAAGCCCAGTACGCCCCCGACGTGGTGGACGCCCTGGTCGCTGCGCAGCAGGACGACATCGGCGACGACCTGCTGCGCCTGATCTTCACCGCCTGCCACCCCGTGCTGCCCACCGAGGCGCGCGTGGCGCTCACGCTGCGGCTGCTGGGCGGCCTCACCACGGCCGAGATCGCACGGGCGTTCCTGGTGCCCGAGCCCACCGTCGCGCAGCGCATCGTGCGGGCCAAGCGCAGCCTGTCGGCCGCCCACGTGCCCTTCGAGGTGCCGGGCGCGGCCGAGCGCGCGCCGCGCCTGGCGTCGGTGCTCGAAGTCATCTACCTCGTCTTCAACGAAGGCTACGCGGCCACGGCGGGCGACGACTGGATGCGCCCTGCCCTGTGCGGTGAAGCCCAGCGCCTGGTGCGCGTGCTGGCCAGCCTGGTGCCCGACGAGCCCGAGGTGCAGGGGCTGGTGGCGCTGCTGGAAATCCAGGCCTCGCGCCTGCCCGCGCGCACCGATGGCGAGGGCCGGCCCGTGCTGCTCATGGACCAGGACCGCGCGCGGTGGGACCGGCTGCTGGTGCGCCGGGGCCTGGCCGCGCTCGACAAGGCCGAGCAGCTGGCGCGCGCGGGCCATGCCTGGGGCCCCTACGCGCTGCAGGGCGCGATCGCCGCCTGCCATGCCCGCGCGCGGCGCGCCCAGGACACCGACTGGGCCTACATCGTGGCGCTGTACGACGCGCTCGCGCAGGTGGCGCCCTCGCCCGTCGTGGCGCTGAACCGCGCCGTGGCGGTGGGCATGGCCGAAGGCCCGGCGGCGGCGCTGCGGCTGGTGGACGAGATCGCGGCGGACCCCGTGCTGGCCCAGTACCACTGGCTGCCCAGCGTGCGCGGCGACCTGCTGGCCAAGCTGGGCCGCGTGGCCGAGGCGCGCGCCGAGTTCGAGCGCGCGGCGGGCCTCACGCGCAACGCGCAGGAAAAGGCGCTGCTGCTGGCGCGCGCGGGCGGCTGAACGGCGCTTGCACCCCGGGGCCGGGCACCGCGCGCGGCGGCCGCGTGATTTTGTCCCGCGCTTTCGCCAAAATGGTGCCTCGTTCCGTTTTGCCGCCCACCGCCCTGCCATGACGCACCCAGACCCCGTGTTCCCGCTGGACGGCGGCTGTACCTGCCGCCATGTCCGCTACCGCATGCTCACCGCGCCGCTTTTCGTGCACTGCTGCCATTGCCGCTGGTGCCAGCGGGAAAGCGGGGCGTCGTTCGCCTTGAACGCCATGATCGAGGCCGACAGGCTGGCGCTGCGGGTGGGCGAGGTCGACCTGGTGGACACCCCGTCCGAAAGCGGCTTTGGCCAGAAGATCGCGCGCTGCCCGCACTGCCGCGTGGCGGTGTGGAGCCACTACTCCGGCGCGGGCCCGCTCGTCGCCTTCGTGCGCGTGGGCACGCTGGACGCGCCGGACCACCTGCCGCCCGACATCCACATCTACACCGCGTCGAAGCAGCCCTGGGTGGTGCTTGCGCCCGGCACGCCCGCCGTGGCGCAGTATTACGACCGGGACGCCCACTGGCCCCCCGGCAGCCTGGCCCGCCGCCAGACCCTGCTGCCCCGCATCAACGCCTACCGCGAGGCCCTGGGCCTGGACTGAGCGCGCAGCGCGCCGGCCGGTCAGCGCCGCTTTTTCCTTGTGCGGGTGTGGTGCTTCGTGGACGGCTTGGGCGCCAGGCCCAGCGCGCCGCGCGCGAGGGTGTCGGCCTGACCATTGCGGTGGCGCGGAATCCAGCGCACCGCCACATCGCCCACGGCCTGCATCAGCGCGCGCACCTCGTCGAACAGCAAGGCCAGCCGCGCGGTGGGCGCGGCGCGCGCACCACCGGGGGCGAGCTGCTCCACCAGCACGCTGTTGTCGCTGTACACCCGCACGCCAGCGGTTGCAGCGGTGCCCTGGGCCTGCAGCCAGCGCAGCGCCAGGGCCAGCGCCCTCAGCTCGGCCTCGTTGTTGCAGCCGGTGAAGGTGGTGGCCTCGGACAGCTGCTGCGCCACCGTGCCATCGGGCGCGTGCACCACCGCGCCCAGCCCCATGCGCCCCGGGTTGGGCACGGCGCTGCCGTCGCAATGGATCACCCAGGGGGCGGCGTTGTCGTCAGGCACGGAAAACGCGCGGCAGATACCGGCGCGGCGCGGCCGCGCGGGGCGATGTCACTTGTAGAAAGCCTCGACCTTGCCCTTGAGCTTGATCATCAGCGGGTGGCCCTTGCGGTCCACCGTCTTGCCCGCGGGCACCTTCACCCAGCCTTCGCTGACGCAGTATTCCTCGACATCCGTGCGGTCCTTGCCGTTGAAGCGGATGCCGATGTCGTGCTGGAACACCGCGGCCACATGGTGCGGGCTGCGCGGGTCCACGCTCAGGTGGTCGGGGAGTGCGGGGCGGTCGGCGGCGGCAGCGGCTGGGGTGGTGTCGGTCATGCGGTGGTCTGGTTGAAAAGCGAAAGCGCGGATTTTCCGGGATTTGGCCGGGGACCCGGATCAGGTGCCCCTGGGGCACGGCTGGAACATGAATGAAAATGCCTTCTAGCGCACTGTGGATAAGCGCCGCAAGCTATTAAATATGTAGCAAACGCATTCAGGGCGTGGCGTGCCGCGCGAGCAGCGCGCCCACCGCGGGTTTGGCGCAGCGCTGCACCAGCTGCAGCAGTGCGTGGCTGGGTTCGGCCACCCGCCAGCGCGTGCGCAGGTCGTGCTGGATGCGCGCGAGCAGCGCGGCGGCCATTTCGGCATCGGCCAGCGCCCGGTGGGCCTGGCCCGTGCGCGGCAGGCCGTGGTAGTCCACCAGCGTACCGAGCTTGTGGCTGGGGGCCTGCGGGTACAGGCGGCGCGACAGCAGCACGGTGCAGGCGAAGGGGTGCGGCGCGGCCACGCCGGCCCGTGCCAGTTCGGCCTGCCAGAACTTGCTGTCGAACGACGCGTTGTGCGCCACCATGGGCGCATCGCCCACGAAGCGCGCGGCATCGGCCATGACGCCTGCGGCCTCTGGGGCCGCGTTCACCATGGCGTTGGTGATGCCGGTGAGCTGGGTGATGAACGGCGGAATCCACGCGCCGGTTTTCAGGAGGCTCTGGAAGCGGTCCACCACCTGGCCTTTTTCCAGCAGCACGATGGCGACCTCGGTCGCGCGCGCGCCCTGGCCGGGCGAGACGCCGGTGGTTTCAAAGTCGATGACGGCGATGGGGGGCATGGGTGTTCCGAGGGGCAAGGCCGTGCGTCAGCGGCCCCCATTGCGGGCCGCAGCGGATTGTGCCGGCGGGCCTGCAGGATAAACCGAACCCCGTGCCGGGCCCCGGGGATGGTCGGCTGGGAACGGCTACACCGTGAAGGTGTAGTCCACCGGCACGCGGTGTTCGTAGACCGTCTGGCTCGACGCATTCTTCATCAGCAGCCGCAGGCCCGTGACCGCGCAGGGGTCGATGAGGGTGAAGTGCCTGTGCACGGTCCCCGCGCCGTCCAGCCGGCCCGTGGTGCCCTCGTAGGTCATGTTGGCCTGCGTGTCGGGAATGACCCAGATGTCCAGGCCTTCCTCCGCCTGGATGTCGTATTCGACCTCGACATCGATGCGGGTGCCGGCCTTGACCGTGGCGGGGGACGCAATGGACAGACGGATGTCGGTGATCCGCGATCCCTTGCCATCGTTCCTTTGCGCCTCGTCCAGCACCGCTTCCTCGTAGGTGAAGTCCACGGCGATGGCCTGGTTGAACACCTCCACGAAGTCCCGGTTCTTGACCACGATGAACAACTCGCGCACGGTCCCCGCCTGCGTGAGGTGCACCGAACGGCTCACACGCCCGGAGCCCGGGTTCAGCATGTCGTGCGAGCCTTCGTAGAGGGAGTCGTAGGTGGTGTCCAGGATCTTCACCCACGCATATAGCGGCTCGCGCGGCGCGCCGTAGCGGTAGTCCAGGGTCACGGTGATCGGCGTGTTGGCCGGCAGCACGCTGCCCGAGGGGGGCGCGATGGAGACCGCGGTGATGCGCAGGTCGGTGCGGGTGTTGTCCTGGCGCCCCGAACGCCGCAGGGCGTAGAAGACCAGCCCGATGGCCACCAGCCCCGCGACGGTGATGTAGACGTTCTCCATGATGGATTCCTCTCCCTGGATGGCTTTCGCACCGTGTTGTTGTGCTGGATGAAGGTGGCGCTGCGCTCCCGGGCAAATTATGGCGGGGTGCCGGCCAGTCCCCGGGGATGCTCCAGGAAGAACCGCAGCATCTCCCGCGTGGCCGATACCCCCCGGGGGTCGGTGTGGCTGCCCTGCGCATGCCCGCCCGCCCAGGCATGGCCGCCGCCATGCAGCACCCAGTGCTCCGCCACCGGCGCGCCTGCGAGGCCATACACCGTGCGCGTGTAGCCCTGGCCTCCGGCCGACTGGCCCTGGTGCGTGCCCAGCTCCACGGTGCCCGGGGCGCTGGCCCGCGCCGCCTGCACCAGCTGCTCGCCGTTGCGGGCGTGCACGGTGGTGTCGGCATCGCCGTGGAAGACGATCAGGGGTGCCGCCGCAACAGCCCCCGGAGCCGGGGTGCCCGCCGCCGGCCTGGCGCCATGCTTCATGGCCGACAGCGCCCCCATCACGTTGTGTGCCGCGCCGGCCTGCAGGCCCGAGTGCACGCCCACGGCCGCAAACACGTCGGGGTACTCGCGGCCCAGCAGCGCGGCCATGGCGCCGCCGGCCGACAGGCCCGCCGCGTAGACGCGCCGCGCATCCACGGGGTGGCGCGCCATCACGTCCTGCACCATCGCCACCAGCAGAGCGGGTTCGCCGCCGCCCCGGCGCTGGTCTTCGGGGCGGAACCAGTTCCAGCAGCCGTTGGGGTTGGCGCTGTGGGGCTGTGCGGGGTACAGCACCAGCGCGTTGGCCGGGGCGGCGGCGGCGTTCATCCCGGTGCCGGTGGCGAAGTCCACGGGATTCTGCGTGCAGCCGTGCAGCATCAGCACCAGTGGCATGGGCGTGCCGGCCCCCGCGCCGGGCGGCACGTACAGGTGGTAGTGGTGCGGGTTGTGCGGGGCGCCAGGGTGGCTGAAGGCGACCGCGGTGAAGCTGTCCGGGGGCTCGGCGGCGTGCGGCGCGGCGGCCGCCGGGCGTGCACCCGGCCCGGACGGTGGGGCGGGCCGGGCCGCGCCCGGGGGGGCTTGCACGGTGCCGCGCTCGACCACCACCGCGTCCTCCACGTCCTGCGCCGCGCTGCTGCGCCACGGGGTTCCCGTGCGAAAGGCGAAGGGGGCTGCCGGTGCCTGCACCGGGGCGGGGCCCGCGCGTTCCGGCGGCGGCGCGGCGGGCCCCGGCGCCGTGGCCGAAGCGCTGCCCAGCGCCTGCTGGATGGCCCGCGTGGCATCCGCCAGCTGGCCGCTGCGCACCAGGTGGGTGGCCTGACCCATCAGCTGTTTGAGTTTGAGGTTCCAGTCCATGGGGTTCTTTCGTGGTGGTGGTGCGCCGCGCTCAGCCAATGCGCCCTGCCAGGGCGGCCTTGACCGGGGCGCTGGCGTGAAACGCGCCCAGCACCGTGATGGAGGCAATCGTGGCCTGCGCCAGGGTGGGCGGCACGTCGTCGTCGATGCTGACCAGGCCGAGCACGCGGATCTCGAGCACCTGGCCCGCTGCCTGCACGGCTTGCAGCTCGGCGCGGCCAAACCGCTGCAGGCCCAGCACAAGCATCTTGCGGGCCACCACCTGCCGCACGGCGTCGCCCTGGGCGGCCAGCTGCTGGCGGATGGCCGTGCGGATGAAGTCGGTGCGGTTGGCATAAAACCCTTCCGACACCAGCAGGTCGATGTGGCCCAGGTCGACAAAGCCCAGGTTGATCGTGATCTTTTCGGAATCGGGAATCTTGCCGCGCACGGCCAGGGACGAAGCGGGAGCTGGGGTCATGGGGCCCTCCGTGGCCGGTGGTGTGGATGATTTCCATCCATATGGATGGTGCATGGATGGTATATGGATGGAAAATTTTTTGCTTCAAGGGCCACGCGCAAAAGAAAAGAGCCCGAAGGCTCTTTGCGCATGGGTGCGAGCGGTGCCGGTGCCGGCGGCGCTCAGCCCGCCCCGCGGCTACCCGCCGGGCCGCTGCTGCCGGCGGCGCCCCGGCGCGACTGCGCCTGGTTGCTGCTGCCCAGGTGCGTGTCGCGGTCGCCCCGGCTTTCGGGGGTGCGGCGGCCCTGGTTGATCTGGGTGGTGGGCTTGTCGCCCGTGCTGTTGTGGGCCTGGGCGACCTTGCCCGAGCCCTCGGTGTTGTCATTGCCGCCCGATGGGTCTTCCTCGCGGCGGTTTTCCTTGCTGCTCATGGAACCTCCTGGAATGGATGGTGAAGAAAAGGCGTGGCGGTGCCGTTCACGGCAGCGTCAGTTCCTTGTGCTCGCCCAGCTGGCGCGGGGGCTGGCCGGTGACGGCCGCCTTGGCCATCTTGAACAGCTGCACCATCTTGCTTTCGTCCACGTCCCAGTATTCGGCATGGCGGATGCGCACGGCCAGCAGGGCCAGCTCCGGATCGGTGTGGCCGCCCGGAAACCATGCCTGGGCTGCGGTCGACCACAAGGCTTCCTTTTGCGCCAGATCGTCCACGAAACGCGCCTGGCCCGAGAGCGAGACATAGCTGTCCGCGCCGGGGTCGGCGTACGAGACGTTCACCTCGCCATCGGTGAGGAGGCGCTCGTACAGTTCGCCGGACTTGGGGATGAAGAAATAAAGCTCCGCCTGTTCGTCCATGCGGCGGTTCTGCGTGGTCAGCGGGTGGGCATGCAGCATGCCGCTGGCGGTGCGGTGGGTCAGCATCCCGAAGCGGATGTCCTTGATGAGCTTCCACAAGGTGTCGTGGGCGGGGGTGTCGTGGGGCATGGGCTCTCCGTGCGGTGGTGAAATGGGGGAAGGGGTCGGTGCTTCCATTCACTCTAGGCAGGGTGGCGCGCGCACCGTGTCGGCCCGCCGCCCGCCGGGGCGTGGGTGTTTATCTGACACCGCCGCGCCCCGCGCCCTGTATCGCGGGCGGGGGCCCGGGGCCGGGCCCGATCAGGCCTTTTTCAGGAACTCTGACTTGAGCAGCATGCTGCCCAGCTCCGTCTTGCAGTCCACGTTGTGGCCGTCGGCGCCATCGACGAGGCGGATGCCCTTGATCTTGGTGCCCTTCTTGAGCGTGGATGAGGACCCCTTGACCTTGAGGTCCTTCACCAGGATCACCGCGTCGCCATCGGCCAGCGGGTTGCCGTGGGCGTCCAGCACGGCGCCGCCGCCCTCGGGCGCGTCGGCCTCGGCGGATTCGGCTGCCTGGGGCCATTCGAAGGCGCAGTCAGGGCAGATGTAGTGGTTGCCGTCGGGGTAGGTGTTCTCCAGGCCGCATTGGGGGCAGGCGGGGATGGCGTTCGTCATGGGGTTCTCGCTGGGGATGGCAAATGGGGAGGAAGGGAGGGGCAGCGCGGCGCGTGGGACGGGTCCAGCCCCCGGCCCGTGCCGCCGTGGCGCCCGCTGGTGGGGACGGCGCCGCAGGCGACTCGGGGGGCATCCTACAGGGGCGCGCGTTGCTCCAGCGCAAAGGGCGGCAGGCCCTTGAGCAGGCGCTGGCCGTAGCTCGTGCGCATGAGGCGCTTGTCGTAGCAGTAGACATGCGCCTGGTCGTCCTCGGTGCGGATGGCGCGGCCCACCCACTGCGCCAGGCGGATGGCGGTGGCGGGCACCACCAGTTCGCTGAACGGGTCGCGGCCCACGGCGCGCAGCCATTCGGCGCGGGCCTCTCCCACCGGGTCGTCGGGCGGGGCAAAGGGCAGCTTGGTGATGAACACCGACTCGCACAGCCGCCCGGGCAGATCCAGCCCCTCGCCGAAGGACTGCATGCCGAAGATGACCGAGGGCTCGCCGTTCTCCACCCGCTCTCGGTGGCGCTTGAGCAACTGCGTGCGCGGCAGCGCGTTTTGCACCAGCACCACGCTGCGCATGGCGGTGGGCAGCGCATCCACGGCCTGGCGCATCTGCTCGCGCGAGGTGAACAGCACCAGCGCGCCGTACTCCACGCGCGCGATGTCGTGCAGCAGCGCATCCACCATCTCGGCCGTGAACTGCGCGGCGTTCTTGGGGTCGGCGCGCGTCTCGGCGGCGATCAGCGTGCCCTGGGCGGCGTAGTTGAAGGGGCTGGGCACCTCCAGCGTGGTCGCGGCCTCGTCGCCGTGCAGCCCGGCCTCGCGCAGGAAGAAATCGAAATTGCCGCAGCTGTTGAGCGTGGCCGACGTGAGCACCGCGCCGCGCACCGCGTTCCACAGGTGGTTGCGCAGCGTGGTGCCCGGCAGGATGGGGCTGGCGTGTGCCTTGACCACGATGAAATCGCCATCGACCTCCAGCGTGAACCACTTGGCCGCAGGCACGAAGCTGCGGTCTGCGCCCTGGGGGGCCTCCTGCAGCAGCAGCTGCGCGGTGGCGTGCAGCTCTTCCAGGCGCGGCGCCAGCATGCCGATCTGCGCATACAGGGTGGACAGGCGCTTGGCCTCCTCGGGCTTGTCGCGCATTTCGGCGCGCAGGGCCTTGCTGATGGCGCGCAGGGCTTCGAGGAAGCCGTCGGCGCTGGCGGCCAGCAGCCCCAGCGGCGCGGTGAGCGGCTCGGGCAGCTCGCCGCGCGGCACCCGCACCCGGGCCGGGCCCCAGGTGTCCTTCTGGCTCTTGAGCGCGGGGCCGTACACGTCCATCACGATGCGCGCCAGGTCCTGCAGTGTCTGCCGCAGCTGGGCCGCGTGGCGCGGGATGTCGGCAATCTCTTCGACCTCCAGCAGCGCGCCGATGCGCAGGCCCCGGCTGGAGAGCCGGTCGATCCACGCCAGGCGCGACAGGTCCATGCTGCAGGCGAACTGGTCGAGCGCCGTGGCGGGCAGGTGGTGGGCCTCGTCCAGCACCAGGAGGCAGTTGTCCAGCTCGGGCAGCACGCGCGCGCCCAGCGACGACAGCAGCAGGTCATGGTTGGCCACGATCACCTGCGCGCCCACCAGCTCCTTGCGCTTGTCGTAGTAGGTGCATTGGCTGAAGGCGGGGCAGTGCTTGCCCGTGCACGACGCGCCCTCGGCCGCCACGGGGCTCCACACCTCGGGCTCGGGCGGGGTCTCCAGGCTGTCGCGGTCGCCGTCCCAGGCGCCCTTGGCCAGCGTCTGCGCCATGGCGCCGTAGAACTGGATGCGCGCCTCGGTTTCCTGCCGGGGGCGCTTGGCGCGGGCGGCGGCCTCCTCCTCGGCGAACAGGTCGTCTTCATCGGACGCCTCGGCCTCGCCCGTGCCCGCCAGCCGGTCGAGCTTGAGCTTGCACACATAGCGCCCGCGCCCCTTGGCCAGCGCGAACTTGAAGGGCTGGGGCATCAGCGCGGCCAGCGCCGGCAGGTCCTTGTTGACCAGCTGCTCCTGCAGCGCCACGGTGGCGGTGGAGATCAGCACCCGCGTGCCGCGCGACAGCGCCAGCGCGATGGCGGGCGCACAGTAGGCCAGCGACTTGCCCACGCCCGTGCCGGCCTGGATGACGGCGATGGAGCGCGTGGGCGCCGCCTCGCCGCCCTCCTCGTCCACCTTGCCCAGCGTGGCGCTGCTGAACGTGTGCGCCACCTGCTCGGCCATGCGCCGCTGGCCGTCGCGGCTGCGAAACCCGGGCGTGGCCTGCACCACCGCATCGAAAGATTCAAGGGCCTGCGCGGCCCACACCTGTTGAGACATACAGTAGTGTCGCATGGGTTGGCGCCTGCGCCTTCGCGGCCAGCGGCCGCTTCACCCGGCGGACAGATGGCGCCGGGGACTACACGGCGGCTCCGGGGGCTTTCCTACGATGAAGCCCTGTACCGCAGGAGAGATCACATGCCCACCGCCAGCACCCCGGACCACCCCAGCGCCGCCCCCACCGGCCAGCCCAGCGTCAACACCACCACGCCCCAGTCGCCCGCCATCGCCGGCCGGCGTACCCCACAGGCCGCGCCGCCGCCCGAAAGCGCCGACAAGCCCAAGCTGCCGCACGAGCGCGATGAATCGGTGGATATGACCCACGGCCAGCCCGATGCCCAGGTGGAGCAGGCCTACCGGGACGTGCACCGGGGCCTGCAGGACACGGACCGGGGCCCGCCAGCGGACAAGGCCTATCAGAAGCAAAAGCAGTAGGCGCTCTGCTATTGATAGCTGCCAGCGCTTGTTGAATAACCGCTGAGCGGCATTTTCATTCAAATTCCAGTCCCCGGCCCTCATCCTCGCTCGCGCAGCGCCCGCTCGATGCGGTCGCGCCGCACCGTGGTCTTGGGCACCTTGAAGGGGAACCACGTGCGCACGTCTTCTTCCAGACCGATGCCGTGCATGTAGTTGTAGATGGCTTTCTTGAGCGCGCCGCCCAGCGCATCGTGGTCCACGCCCGTGGGGTCGATGAAGGCCACGTCGTTCTTGGCGAAGTCGCCCGGGGGCAGCGGCGCGAGGGTCACGCCGTACTCCTCGGGGTTCTTGCCCACGGGCGAGTGCACGGTGCAGGCAAAGCGGTGGAAGAAGCCGCTCTGGATGCAGCCGTTGGCGAACAGCTGGCGCACGTATTCGAGCGCGTCCACCGTGTCCTGCACGGTCTGCGTGGGAAAGCCGAACATCAGGTACGCATGCACCAGGATGCCCGCGTCGGTGAAGGCCCGCGTCACGCGCGCCACCTGGTCCACCGACACGCCTTTTTTCATGAGGGTGAGCAGCCGGTCGGAGGCCACTTCGAGCCCGCCCGAGATGGCGATGCAGCCGCTGTCGGCCATCAGCTCGGCCAGGTCGGGCGTGAAGGTTTTCTCGAACCGCACATTGCCCCACCAGCTGATGCCTGCGTTGCGCGCGATCAGCTCGGTGGCCAGTGCTTTCAGCGCCTTGGGGGGCGCGGCTTCGTCCACGAAGTGAAAACCCGTCTGCCCCGTCTCGCGCACGATGGCCTCGATGCGGTCGGCCAGCACCTCGGCGCTCGCGCCCTCGTAGCGGCTGATGTAGTCCAGGCTCACGTCGCAGAAGCTGCACTTCTTCCAGTAGCAGCCGTGCGCCACCGTGAGCTTGTTCCAGCGCCCGTCGCTCCACAGCCGGTGCATGGGGTTGAGCATGTCCAGCAGCGACAGGTAGCGGTCCAGCGGCAGGCCGTCCCAGGTGGGTGTGCCCACCTCGGCGAAGGCCACGTCGGCTTCCATCATGTTGATGTACTGGACGGTGCCCTCGTCGTTGCGCACGAAGGTGCGCACCAGCCGCTGGCGGCCGCGCTCGCCGCGCACATGTTCCAGCAGCGCCAGCAGCGGGCGCTCGCCGGCGTCCAGCGTCACGTAGTCGACATGGTCGAACACGCGCGGGTCGGCCAGCTCGCGCAGTTCGGTGTTCACGAAGCCGCCGCCCAGCACCGTCACCACCTGCGGATGGCGCGCCTTGATGGCCTGCGCGATGCGGAACGCCGCGTACACGGAGCCCGGGAAAGGCACCGACAGCAGCACCACCGTGGGCTGGTGGCGTTCGATGGCCTCGTGCGTGAGCTGCGCCAGGAGGTCGTCCACCAGCGTGGGCGGTGCGGCCAGCGCCGTGGCCAGCGGGTCGAACGTGGGCTGGCTGCCCGCCAGCGATTCGGCATAGCGCACGAATTCGAAGCGCTCGTCCACCGCGTCGCGCAGCACATCGGCCAGGTCGTTCAGGTACAGCGTGGCCAGGTGCTTGGCCTTGTCGTGCAGGCCCAGGGCGCCGAACGCCCAGCCCAGCGGGTCGCCGCCTTCGTCGTCCACATACACGTCCAGCGTGGCGAAGCGTGGGCCCTCGGGCAGGTAGTTGCGGCCCGCGATGCGGTGGGCCAGCGTGCTGTCGCGCCCCTGCAGGAAGGCAATGGCCGGGCCGATGGTGGCCAGGTAGCGGTCCTGCTGCGCGGCAAAGGACTGCACGGCGGGGCTTTGTTTCTTGGCGGGCAGTGCATCCACCTTGGCGGCCACGGCCCTCAGGCCCTCGGGCGAGAGCAGCCGCAGCACGAGCGCCAGCGCCAGGTCCTCCTGGAACGCGAGGACGCCGCGCGAGCGCAGGAAGCCCGTGAGGTAGGCGGTGGACGGATAGGGCGTGTTCAGCTGCGTCATCGGGGGGATGACGGCGAGCACGCGGCACGGGGAAGAGGCCATGGAGCGTGGGGGTGGTGACCGCCGATTATCCCGGCACCGCGATGGTGTCCCTGGCGGTGTGGCTACTGCGGCGGCGGCGCGGGCCGGCTCAGCGGCGGGTGGGCAGCCCGCCGCGCGCCTGTGCCAGCGCGTCCTGGGCCTGCCGGCGCGCGCGCTTGACCTGGTACATCATCTGGTCGGCCACGCGCAGGGCGTCCTCGGCCCTGCAGGTCTGGTCCGGCGCCATGGTGACCGCGCCCACGCTGGCGCCGGCGTAGTCCAGCGATGCGCCCGGCAGGTCGAAGCGGCCCTGCGTGGCCTGGGCGATGCGCAGGCTCAGCGCATCCTGCGCGGTGTGCAGGGCGTCGCCGGCGTGTGCGCTCAGGCTGATCACCACGAACTCGTCGCCGCCCAGGCGCGCGGCCAGGTCCTCGGCGCGCAGCACGCCCCGCAGGCGCTGCGCGACGGCCACGAGGAACTGGTCGCCCACCTCGTGGCCGTGGGTGTCGTTGATCGCCTTGAAGCCGTCGAGGTCGATGAACGCGATCTGCACGCCCATCTGCCGGCGCCGGCCCTGCGCCAGCATCCGTTCCAGCGCCTCCATGAGCGCGCGGCGGTTGGGCAGCCCCGTGAGCTGGTCGGTGGCGGCCACGGCGGCCAGCTGTTCGTTGGCGGCCAGCAGTTTGTGGATGAGCTGCTCGCGCTCCACCTGCTGGCCGATGAGGTAGGCGAACAGCGTGAGGATGCGTTCGGCCTCGGGCGTGCGCGGGCGGGCGTGGGTGCTGGCCGCGCACAGCGTGCCGTACAGCGCGCCGTTGCCGACGCGCACGGGCTGGCTCGCGTAGGTGCGGATGCCCAGGCCGCGCGCGGCCTGCGAATCGCCCCAGCAGGCGGGAACGTCGTCGGTGAAAGTGCGGCCCTCTTCCAGCGCGCGCTTGCACAGCGTGTCGTTCCAGGGCACGACCAGGCCCTCGGGGATCTGCATGGCGCTGGAGTTGCGCGCGTACAGCACGTGCTGCACGCCCTGTGCCTCGTCGATGGCGGTGAGGTAGGTGGACTCCAGCCCCGTCACCGCCTCCAGCATTTCCAGAAGCGGCCGCGTCAGCTCTTCGACGGAGTGGGCCGTGGAGACCGACTGGGACAGTTGCTCAAGAAGTTCACTCATAGACAAACATGGCTCGAATAGTGATGCGATACGCGCCGCCCGCGCGCCCTGGGGCCTGCCGGACTTCCGGACCGGATCAGGCTGCAGGCTCCGTCAGCGGCGGGGCCTGGTAGTTGTTCTTCACCCGCACGTAGTGTTCGGCCGAGTAGCGCAGGTACGCCATCTCCGCGTCCGTCAGCGCGCGCTGGCGCACCGCCGGGCGGCCCATGTAGAGGTAGCCGCTTTCCAGCACCTTGCCGGGCGAGACCAGGCTGCCCGCGCCCAGCATCACGCGGTCGCCCACCACGGCGTCGTCCATCACGATCGAGCCCATGCCGATCAGGCATTCGTCGCCGATGCGGCAGCCGTGCAGGATCACCGAGTGGCCGATGGTCACATGGCTGCCGATGAGGAGCGGCGAGCCCTCGGGCTTGCTGGCGTTGCGGTGCGAGACATGGCCCATGGCCAGGTCCTGCACGTTGCTGCACTCTCCCACCACGATGCGGTTCACGTCGCCGCGCAGCACGGCGTTGCACCACACCGAGGCGTCGCGGCCCAGGGTCACGTCGCCGATCACCTGGGCGGAGTCGTGGATGAAGACGCCGCTGCCCAGGCACGGGGCGGTATCGAGGTAGGGGGCAAGGGGCATGGGGTGGGAAGGGATGAGGTGGTGGTGAAGAGAAAGAAGCCGGAATGCGCCGGGGCGCACGCAGCCGCCAAGCGTAGCGCCAAGCCGGGCTCAGCGCCGGAAGGCCGGCCCGATGACCTCGATCTTGTTGGTCCAGACATAGCCCGCGAAGCCCCGGGGCACCTGGGCCAGTTGCGCGGGCGTGTCGATGCCCGAGGTGCCGGCGTCGCCCGCGCCGTAGGGGCCCAGCAGGATGATCTCGCTGCCCGCCTGCCGCAGCCGCTGCTGCAGCAGGTTCGGCCAGCCCCAGAGCCAGGGCGCGACGTTCAGAGGCACCATCACGGTGGTCTGGCGGCAGGCCTCGGGCACGATGCCGGCCCAGCCCAGGGCGATGTAGCGGCCCAGGCACTGCGCCAGCCCCTGGCGCGACCAGGTCCTGACGGGTGCCCCGCCCTGGGCCGCGAGCGCCCCGGCGGCGCGCAGGGTGGGCTCGTCGCCCCCGTACGCGCCCCAGATGGCCTGCCGCCAGGCGGGCTGTCCGGCCACCAGCGCGGCGAGCATGTCGCCCTCGCGCGCCTCCCGGCTCTTGAAATTGACGAGAAAGCGCTGGCCGGGCATGGCCGTGAAGACCTCGGAGAGCTCGGGCATCAGCCCCACGCCCTTGCCGCGCAGGGGGTAGGTCCGGCCCCCGTCGGCGGTGTAGCCGTAGCCCACATCCAGCGTGCGCAGGTAGGACATCGCGTGGCTGCGCGTGGTGCCCCGGCCTTCGGTGCGGCAGTCCAGCGTCCAGTCGTGCAGCACGGCCAGGCGGCCGTCGGTGGTGGGGTGCACGTCCAGCTCCACGATGTCCGCGCCATGGGCGAATGCCGCCTGCATGGAGCGCACCGTGTTCTCGATGTAGTCGTGCGTGGGCGGCTCGATGCGCCGGGCGGTGCAGGTGTCCCGCTCCAGCCCCTCGCGGTGGTAGGTCTGGTGCACGCCCCGGTGCGCGATCAGGCGCGCTTTGGCGCCTTCGGGCGGCGCTGCGCGCCAGGAGGCGTTGAAAACCCAGACCGCCGCGGTGGCGATGCCCAGGCCGATGAGGAGGGAGTGGCGTTTGCGCATGGGAGGCGTGCCCGGGGAGGGGCTGGCGGTCGTGCGGCGAGCATTTTGCCCGGGCCGGGGTTCCCCGGCCTACGGCGCGCCGACCGCGTAGAACCCGAGGAACATCTCCACCGCATCGGCCAGCACCTGCTGCTGCACGGCAGGCGCCAGCGGCGGCTGGCCCATGGCCAGCTGGGGCCAGAAGGCAAAGGACTTGACCATGCCGTGCAGCTGGTGGGCCGCGTACTGCGGGTCCACCCCCGCGCGCAGGGCGCCGTCCTGCTGGGCCGCGCGGATCCAGCGCGGCAGGCCTTCTTCCTTTTCGGACAGGCGCGCCACCATGGCCTGGGCGCGCTCGGGCGTGTGCATCATCTCGGCCATCGCCACGCGCGAGAGGTCGATGAAGCTCGCGTCGTTCAGCAGCTCCATCTTCTGCTCCAGCACCGCGAGCAGCTGCGCGCGCAGCGGTCGCCCCGCGTCGTAGGCCACGTCGGGCAATGAATGGCTGCGCTCCCACAGGTGGTCCAGGATGGCGCCGAACAGCTCGTCCTTGCTGGGAAAGTGGTTGTACACCGTGCGCTTGGACACCTCGGCCGCCGCGGCCACGCGGTCCATGCTGGTGCCGTTGAAGCCATGTTCGCGGAATTCGCCGATGGCGGCCTGCACGATGGCCTCGCGTTTGCGGTCGGTCAGGCGGGTGGGGGCGATCACGGTGGCGGGCTCGGTCATTCCCCTATTTTACACCGGGTAGTTTACTTTTTTGAAAAGTGAACTACACTGTGCAGTGCACTTTTCGGAAAAGCATCCATGCTCCGCCGCACGCCCCGAATCCTTCTCATCCTCACCGTTGTCACCGCCATGGCCTACAGCATCCTTTCCTGCACCTCCTTGCCGGCAAGCTCCCATGAGCAGTCGCCCCAGCACGTCGATGGCAAGTTCCGCAACGCGGCGCCGCGCCAAGCCCCGGGTTTTGCCAAGACCCTGGGCATCATGTGGCGCTTCATGACGGACAAGCCCGCCGACGCGGTGCCGGCCCAGCCGCCACAGGTGCTGCCGCTCACGCAGGCCGACCTGCTGGGCGCCCCCGACCTGAGCCTGTGGCGCCTGGGCCACTCGACCATGCTGCTCAAGCTGCAGGGCCAGTTCTGGCTGACCGATCCGGTGTTCTCCGAACGCGCCTCGCCGTTTTCCTTCATGGGCCCCAAGCGCTTCCATGCGCCGCCCATCGCCATCGACGAGCTGCCGCCCATCACCGGCGTGGTGCTCTCGCACGACCACTACGACCACCTGGACTTCGATGCCATCCGGCAGCTCGCCCCCAAGGTGGCGCATTTCGTCACGCCGCTGGGCGTGGGCGACCGCCTTGTCGCCTGGGGCGTGCCCGCCGCCAAGGTGCAGCAGTTCGACTGGTGGCAGGGCACCACCATCGCCGGCGTGAAGCTGGTGGCCACGCCCGCACAGCACTTCTCGGGCCGCAGCCTGTCGGACGGCAACCGCACGCTGTGGGCGTCGTGGGTGCTGGTGGCGGGGGACACGCGCATCTTCTTCAGCGGCGACACGGGCTACTTCGACGGCTTCAAGGCCATCGGCGAGCGCTTCGGCCCGTTCGACCTGACGATGGTGGAAACCGGCGCCTACGACGCCCAGTGGCCCGACGTGCACATGCAGCCCGAGGAAAGCCTGCAGGCCCACCTGGACGTGAAGGGCCGCCACCTGATGCCCATCCATAACGGCACGTTCGACCTGGCGCTGCACGCGTGGACGGACCCGTTCGACCGCATCACCGCCCTGGCCGGGAAAGCCGGCGTGCCGCTGGTGGCGCCGGTGATGGGCGAGCGGCTGGACATCCGGCAGCCCGCGCTCTCGCAGCAATGGTGGAAAAGGTAGGGGGACACCGCCAGCGCGGCGGTCGCTCGCCGGTCAGAGCCCCTTGCGGTGACTTCTGGAAGCTAACCGCGCCACTACCCGCGCGGCGGCCACGATCTCGGGCTCGCCGTAGCCCGCGTAGCCAAACAGCCAGCCTCTACGGTTCGATTCCATCGCATAGCGCGACAAGGGTGCCAGCATCACCCCGGCGGCGAGTGCGCTGCGGCTCAAGGCCTCGTCGTTGCTGCCGGGCGCGCATTCCAGCAGCAGGTGCATGCCCCGGTCGCTGGGCGCCAGCTGCAGCGCGCCGCCGCTGGCCTGGGCCAGCGCGTCGATCAGCACCTGCTGGCGCTCCTGGTACAGCTCGCGCATCTGCCGCAGGTGGCGCAGCAGGTGGCCTTCGGCGATGAAGCGCGCCAGCACCGCCTGTGCGTCGCCGGGCGCATGCCGGTCGGTGATGGCGCGGGCCATGGCAAAGGCTTCCACCAGCGCGGGTGGCACGACCACGAAGCCCAGGCGCAGGCCGGGGTGCAGGGTCTTGGAGAACGTGCCCACGTACAGCACGCGCTCCGAGCCCGGCAGGCTGCACAGGGCGGGCACGCGCTGGGCCTTGCCGTCGTGCTTGCCGTACTGGAATTCGCCGTCGTAGTCGTCCTCCACCACCCAGGCGTCGTGCGTGCGCGCCCACTGCAGCAGGGCCTGGCGCCGCGCCAGTGGCATGCACCCGCCGGTGGGGAACTGGTGCGTGGGCGTGACCACGGCCATGCGCGCACCGGGCCACTGCGCGGCGCCTTCGGCGATGCGCAGGCCCTGCGCATCCAGCGCCACGGGCCGCGCCAGCACGCCGTGGCCCAGCAGGCTGGCGCGGATGCCGGGGTAGCCCGGGTCTTCCACCAGCACCTCGTCGCCCGCGTCCAGCAGCAGCCGCGCGATCAGATCGATGCCCTGCTGCGAGCCCGAGCACACCACCACCTGCGCCGCATCGCAGCGGATGCCGCGCGACGCCCACAGCCACAGCGCGATGGCCTGGCGCAGCTGGGGGTCGCCCGCAGGGTCCAGGTACTGCGCGCGGGCGCTGCGCTGGCCGGGGCTGGCCTGGCGGGCCAGGCGGTCCCACAGCGCGAACGGAAAGGTGTCCACCTCGGGCGCGCCGATGCGAAATGCCCGCGCCGCCACATGCGGCGGCCGCCAGCGCGCAGCCGTCTCGGCAATGAGCTGCCCGCGCTTTGACAGCCCGCGCGGCGGCGCCACCAGGCCCTGCGCGGGCGCCACGCCCGCGGCCTGCGACACGTAGGTGCCGTCGCCCACGCGCGCCTCCACATACCCTTCGGCCTGCAGGCGCTGCACGGCCCAGAGCACCGTGTTGCGCGACACGCCCAGGCCCGCCGCGTGCTCGCGCGACGGCGGCAGGCGCGTGCCTGCGGGCAGGCGGCCGTGCTCGATGGCGCCGCGCAACTGCTCATAGACCTGCTGGCGCAGCAGGCCCTGGCGCGGGCCCGGAGCACCCGTGGCGGCGGCGACGGTCTTCGGATTGGCTCTGGCAACCGGCATGAATTGGCCCCTTGGTTGTGGCAATGCAGCCATAAACTGAAGAACCATTTTAGAAACCATCCGGGCTGCCTGCGACGCCCGGTCCCACAAGAAAGATCCTATGGCCGAGCACACCGCCACCATCGCCTGGTCCCGTGGCAGCGACGACTTTCTGGACAAGCGCTACCACCGCGCGCACACCTGGCAATTCGATGGCGGCGCCGTGGTGGCCGGCTCGTCGTCGCCGCATGTGGTGCCGCTGCCCTACTCCGACGCTTCGGCCGTGGACCCCGAAGAAGCCTACGTGGCCGCGCTTTCGAGTTGCCACATGCTGTGGTTCCTGGACTTCGCCTGCCGTGCCGGATGGCGCGTGGACAGCTACACCGATGCCGCCGTGGGCACCATGGCCAAGGATGCCGAGGGCCGCCTGGTGGTTGCGCACGTGCAGCTGCGGCCCGTGACGCGCTTCGACGCGGCGCACGCGCCCAGCAGCGCGGTGCTGGCCGACCTGCACCACCAGGCGCACGCGGCGTGCTTTTTGGCCAACTCGGTCAAGACGCAGATCGACTGCGCGCCCGTGCTGGACGTGGAAGGACCACTGACATGACCATTGCCAACCGCCAGTTCCAGGTGACCGACCGAGCCGTTCTGCACGGCCTGGTGCGGGACCAGCCCCTGGCCACCCTGGTCGTCTCGCACGAGGGCGCCCTGCACGTCAACCACGTGCCGCTGTACCTGGACCCCACGCGCGGCCCACACGGCACGCTGGTGGGCCACGTGGGCCGCGGCAACGGCGTGTGGCCGCTGCTGCCGCAGCAGGCGGTGGCCGTGTTCCATGGCCCGCAGGCCTACGTGTCGCCGTCGTGGTACCCGTCCAAGGCCGTCGATGGCAAACAGGTGCCCACCTGGAACTACGCCACGGTGCACGCCCACGGCACGCTCAGCGCGGTGGACGGCGACCCCGAGCGCCTGCGCGCGATCCTGCACACCCTGACCGAGGCGCACGAAGCCCACCGCCCGCACCCCTGGCACGTGGACGATGCGCCCGCCGACTACCTGCACAAACTGCTGGGCGCCATCGTGGGCGTCGAGCTGGCGGTGGAACGCTGGGAAGGCGTCTGGAAGGTGAGCCAGAACCGCACGGACACGGACCGCGCCGGCGTCGTCGAGGGGCTGACGGCGCGAGGCACGCCGCAAGCGCTGGCCATGGCGGCGCTGGTGGAACGAGGGCCGGGCATCTAGCCAGTGATTGCTGCGATATTCATAGCTTGAAGCGCTTGATAGTAGGGCGACAGAGCCTGTTTGGACCTTTAGAACCGCAGCATCAACCCGTACCGGTCGGGCTGAGCCTGTCGCAGCCATGCGCCGCGTTTCGACAGGCTCAGCGTGAACGGTGCTGGTGAGTGCCGAGTGGTGGTGGCACGACGTGGCGTGCGGCCAGACACCGCCCATGGCAACCCTCCAGCATCAGCCCTCCAGCATCTCCACGCGCAGCGACACCACCGGCCCGGCCACGGCGGGGTGCGCGGCCAGCGCGTGCATGGCCAGGTCCACCGTGGACTGGGCCGCCACGTCGGTGAGCACCAGCACCTGGGGATGGCCGGCGCTGGATGCCGCCTTGTCGGCCTGCAGTGTTTTTTCGGCCGCCAGCTCCACGTGCAGCACCGGCACCTGCTGCGCCGCCAGCCACGCGCCCACGGCCTCGATCTGCTGGGCCGTGTGCACGGGCACCCGCAGGTAGTGGCGCGTGCGCACGGCGGCGCGCGGCAGCACGGCCTGGTCGTTGCTGATGGCGCTGGCATGAAAGCCCAGGTGCGGCACCCGCTGCGCCGCGTGGGTGCCATGAAGCCGCGCCACGTCCACCAGGTCGGCGATCACGGCCGACGCGGTCTGCTCGGACCCCGCGCCCGCGCCGTAGTACATCGTCACGCCCGACGCATCGCCCTTGACCATGATGCCGTTCATCGAGCCATTGACATGCGCCAGCAGGTGCGTGGCGGGCACCAGCGCGGGCTGCACGCGCAGCTCCACGCCGTCGGCACCATCGCCGTTGACTCGATTGCCGTGCTCGCGGCGCCGCGCCACCCCCAGCAGCTTGATGCGAAAGCCCAGCTGCTCCGCGCAGGCCACGTCCAGGCCCTGCAGCGCGGTGATGCCCTCCACCTGCGCGTCGGCAAAGCGCAGCGGCATGCCGAACGCATTGGCGGCCAGCAGCGTGATCTTGTGCGCGGCGTCGATGCCCTCGATGTCGAAGGTCGGATCGGCCTCGGCGTAGCCCAGCGCCTGGGCCTGGGCGAGCGCCTCGGCAAAGCCCACGCCCTCGTCGCGCATCTTGCTCAGGATGAAATTGGTGGTGCCGTTGATGATGCCGGCCACCCATTCGATGCGGTTGGCGGTGAGGCCCTCGCGCAGCGCTTTCACGATGGGGATGCTCACGGCCACCGCGCCTTCGTACGCCACGGCCACGCCGTGCTGGCGCGCGGCGGCGAAGATCTCGTTGCCATGCTCGGCCAGCAGCGCCTTGTTGGCCGTGACCACATGCTTGCCCGCGCGGATGGCGGCCAGCACCCATTCACGCGCCGGGCCGGTGCCGCCGGCGGCCTCCACCAGCACGTCCACATCGGGGTGCGTGGCGACCTGCATGGGGTCGTTGGTGAGCGCCACGTCCTTGCCCACCACGCTCATGGCGCGGGCCAGGCTGCGGGCGCAGACCACCACCATCTTGATGCCCCGCCCCGCGCGGCCCGCGATGAGCGCCTGGTTGCGCGCCAGCACGCGGAAGGTGCCTGCGCCCACGGTGCCGATGCCGATCATGCCCACGCGCAGAGGGCGCATCGCCACGGTGGCGGCGTGCAACGGTTGAGGCTCTAGGGATGGGACGGGATCGCGGTACATGGACTTCTCCGGCTAACGAACAAACAAAAAAACCAGCTGCCAGAGCTGGGTTTCGTGCATTCGTCTTGGGGGAGAAGAGAGCGATCACCAGGTGGCTGCCGAAACGGCCACCTGCGCGTGCTCAGGTGGCCGCGGGGGTAATGGTGGTAATCATTCGTGCAACCACAGCCCGCGTGAACGCGCGCTGCATCATGCCCATGCCTTGGAAGGCAGTGGCGCGTGCGGCGAGGGCGGGGGTGGTGTACGGCATGAAGAGGCGCAGTGTACCTGACGGTGCGGTGCGGTGCGCGCGTCAAGCCCGGGCAGTGTGGTGTGTTGCGCGCAGACGCCGTGCGGCTTGTCGGCACATGGTCTGCACGTACAGCGTATCGTCAGTGATGGTGCTATCAATTAAGTAGCTATTGGCGCGTGATGGTAGCGCGGTAGCGGCCTATTTTTCTTGGAATGCCTGCACACCCAGCTGCGCCATCAGCTCCATCGCCCCTGCCGGGGCCCGCTCCTTCGCGCCGTTGATGAAGTACACGAACACGTCGCGTGGGCGCTCGCCGCCCGTCCAGGTGCGCACGCCTTGGGCCCACTGGGCGATGGCCTCGGGCGTGTAGCCGGTGGGCACGTCCGCCTGGCTGCGCATCAGCCGCAGGTAGGCGAAGTCCGCCTCGGCATCGGCGATGGCCGGGAATTTTTCGGAATCGGTGTGCACCGGCACGCAGCCGTACTGGCGGGCCAGCGCGATGAAGGCGGGGGTCGCAAAGCTCTCGTGCCGCACGTCGAGCACATGGCGCAGGCGGCGGCCATCGACCTGCTGGGGCAGCAGCGCGAGGAAGGCCTCGAAGTCCCCCGGCTCGAACGCCTTGGTGGGCATGAACTGCCAGACGATGGGCCCGAGCTTGTCTTTCAGTTCGGAGATGCCGCTCTCGACAAACCGCGTGATCGAATCGCCCGCCTCCGCCAGCACGCGGCGGTTGGTTGCAAAGCGGTTGGCCTTGAGCGAGAACATGAAGCCCTCGGGCGTTTCGCCATGCCACTTGGCGAACGTCGGTGGCTTGAAGGTGCTGTAGTAGGTGCCGTTGACCTCGATGGCGGTGAGCTGGCGGCTGGCGTACTGCAGCTCTTTGCTGTGCGCCAGGCCTGCGGGGTAGAAGTTGTCGCGCCAGGGCTCGAAGGTCCAGCCGCCGATGCCGATGCGGATCTGCGGGCCGCTGCTGCTGTTGCTGTTGCTGCTGCCTGCGTTGGTGGTAGTGCTGCTGGTGCTGTCCACGGCGTTTCCCCTGGTGAGTCCACGGAACAGGCACTGTAGCAGCGGCCTGGGTCTTGGCGTGAGCGTGGGGCGGGTGCGCGCGGTGGGGCGGCGCCTGCACACGCGCTTCGAACTTTTGGGAACCTGCCGCGCGCTACGGCTGCTGCCCAGGCAGCTCGACCCGCGCTTCCAGGCCCGGCCCCTCGCCGCGCGGCCCGAGCACCAGGCGGCCGCCCAGCGCCTTCGCCAGCTCGCTCGCAATGGCCAGACCCAGCCCCGTGCCGCCGGTGCCGCGGTTGCGCGAGTCTTCCAGCCGCACATAGGGCTGCAGCACGGCGGCCAGGTCGGCCTGCGCAATGCCGGGGCCCCGGTCCAGCACGCGCAGCAGCCACGGGCCTTGCGCCTGTGCCTGTTCCTCCAGGCTCAGCTCGGCCGCGCCTGCAAACTTGATCGCGTTGTCCACCAGGTTGCACACCAGCCGGCGCAGCGCCTGTGGGCGCGTGTCGCAGGTGCCCGGGTCTGCGTGCAGCAGCGTCACGGGCAGGCCGGCATCGGCGTAGTCGAACGCAATGCTCTGCAGCAGCGCGCGCAGGTCCACGCGCTGCAGCGGCTCCTGCACGGCCTGGGACGAGCGCGCGTAGGCAATGCCTTCTTCCACCAGCGACTGCATCTCGGCCAGGTCCGCGTGCAGCTTGCCCTGCAGCGCGGTGTCGTCCAGCAGGTCGGCGCGCAGGCGCAGGCGGGTGATGGGCGTTTGCAGGTCGTGCGAGACGGCGGCCAGGATACGCATGCGCTCCTCCAGGTGCGCCTGGATGCGCTGCTGCATGCGGTTGAAGGCCTGGGCAGCGCGCTGCACCTCGCGCGGGCCGTCCTCGGCCAGGGGCACGGCGGGGCGGTCGGCGCCCAGCGCATCGGCCGCGTCGGCCAGCGTGCGCAGGGGCCGCGTGGCCGCGCGCACCGCCCAGGCGCATAAACCCACCAGCAGCGCCAGTTGCAGCGCCAGCGCGCCCAGCACCCAGGGCGAGACCTGCAGCTGGGGCTCGTCCATGTCCACGGCCAGCGGCGTGCCGTCGGCCAGCTGCAGCTGCAGGCGCAGCTCGGTGCCGGGCACGCGCGGGTCGATCACGTGCACCGTGCGGCCCGGCGGCAGCGTGGCGCCCACGGCCCCTGCGATCAGGCGGGCCATGGCGGACGGGTCTTCGGGTGCATCGAGCGGCGCGGTCAGTGCAAACCGGTAATTGCGGCGCGCCAGCCGGTCCACCCACTGCGCGCGCTCTGCGGGCGGCAGGCGGTCCAGCATGGCGATGGAGCTGGCCACGTCGCTCGCCAGGTACGACACCATGGCGCGGCGCATGGTCATGCCGCGCTCGGTGATCGCCAGCACAAACGTCAGCGCGTGCGCCAGAGCCAGGCCGAGCGCCAGCACCAGCAGGATGCGCCCGAACAGCGAGCGGGGCCACCAGCGCAGCGTCATGCGGCGGTCCCTCCCCGCGCTGGCGTGGGTACCTGCACCGATGCGGGCAGCACGTCGGCGCAGAACACATAGCCCTCGTTGCGCACCGTCTTGATGTAGCGCGAGCCGCGTGCGCCATCGCCCAAACGCTGGCGCACGCGGCTGACCAGCAGGTCGATGGAGCGGTCGAACACGTCGGCGTCGCGCCCCTGCGTGAGCTGCAGCAATTGGTCGCGCGTGAGGATGCGCTGCGGGTGGTCCAGCAGCACGCGCAGCAGACGGTATTCGGCGCCCGAGAGCGCCACCACCGCGCCCGTGGCATCGAGCAGGTGGCGCGCCGTGGTGTCCAGCCGCCAGTCGCCGAATGCGAGATGGCGCGCGGGCTCGGCCACCGCCAGGTTGGGCGGCAGCATGCGCGTGCGCCGCAGCACCGCGTGGATGCGCGCCAGCAGCTCGCGCGCGGCAAAGGGTTTGGTCAGGTAGTCGTCCGCGCCCAGCTCCAGGCCCAGGATGCGGTCCGCCTCGTCGCTGCGCGCGGTGAGCATGATGATGGGCAGCGGCGGCGCGCCGGGGCTGCGCAGCTCGCGGCACAGCGTGATGCCGTCGGTGCCGGGCAGCATCAGGTCCAGCACGAGCAGGTCGATGCGCTGCGTGGCCAGCACCTCGCGCATCTGCCGGCCGTCGGCCGCCACGCTCACCTGCAGGCCCTGGCGCTGCAGGTATTCGGCCGCCAGCTCGCGGATGCCCGCGTCGTCATCGACGATCAGGATGTGGTCTTCGGTGGGCGTGCTCATGGGTGGTGATTCTCCGGGGTTTGCCCTGGGTGTGGCAGCGGCGCGGCGGGCCGTATGTATCTGAACTTGTCGGGCGGCGCTGCGGATACGCACGCATACCAAAAGGCCTTGCCAGGAAATATCACCGATACGTCCGCTCGCTTCAATGCAGTCTTCCTGAACTTCACGAGGACCTTGCCATGAAGATGAACCCCTGGATGGCCACGACCGGGCTGCTGGCGCTGTGCCTGGCCCAATCCGCAGGCGCCCAGCAATCCCTGGCCGCCACGCCTGCCAAGGCCCCGCTGGGCCGCTGGATCACCGAAAGCGGCAACCTGGAGGTAGACATTGCGCCCTGCGCCGGCGAGACCCTGTGTGGCAAGGTGGTGCGTGTGCTGGCCAACCGTTCCATGAGCGCCCCGGGCGCTGACATGGCCGCGGCCGACGCGCGACCTGCGCTGGGCATGACCCTGCTGTCGGGCCTGCGCCCCAGCGGCGACGGCAGCACCGAATACCAGGGCGAGATCTACAACCGCGAGAACGCCAAGACCTACCGCGCCACCCTCACCCCCGCCGAGCCGGATCAGCTGCTGGTGCGCGCCTATGTCGGCATTCCGCTGTTCGGCAAGACGCAGGTGTGGCGCCGCCCTGCCATCGACCAGGGGGCGCCACAATGACCAATACCTCGCCCTGGCTGGCCGTGGCCGCCGGCATGCTTACCGTGGGCGCGCCCTGCGTGCTGCCCATGCTGCCGGTGGTGCTGGGCGCATCGGTGGCGGGCGGCCCCGCGCAGCGCACGCGCCCGCTGTTCATCGCACTGGGCTTTGCGCTTTCGTTTGCGGCCGTGGCCCTGCTGTTCAGCAGCTTCACGCAGGTGCTGGGGTTGTCGCCCGAGGGCTTGCGCCGGTTCGCTGCCGTGATGTTGCTGGTGTTTGGCGTGCTCACCGTGTGGCCTTGGCCCTTCCAGTGGCTCAGCCAACACGCGGGTGGCGTGCTCAGCCGCGTGGCCAGCCTGGGGCTGGGTTCATCGGGCGGCAACTGGGGCGGGCTGCTGCTGGGCCTGAGCCTGGGCGCGGTGTGGACGCCCTGCGCCGGGCCGGTGCTGGCCTCCATCCTCACGCTCATCGCCACCGAGCCGCCCGGGGCCCGCACGGCCGTGCTGCTGCTCGCGTATTCCACCGGCGCCGCAGTGCCCATGCTGGCCATTGCCTACGGTGGCCAGGCAGCGGCCAGCCATGTGCGCCGCATCTCGCGCCACGCGCACCGCGTGCAGCAGGCCTTTGGCGTGGTGGTCATTGCCGTGGCGCTGGCCATGCTGCTGGAGGTGGATGGGCAGGTCACCGCGTGGCTGTCGCAGTTCTATCCATCGGGTTCAGGCGGGCTGTAAGCGGCCCGCAGCAAGGAGTTTTCACCATGACATCGCACCCTTCTTCACCCATCTCTTTTCAGCGCCGCACATTCCTGGCGTCCGCAGCTTCTGTAGCCGCAGCGGTGGCGGCACCCGCCCTCACCCACGCAGCGGGGCCCGCCGTCCAGGCGGCGACGCTGCCCGACTTTGGCGCGGCACCCGAGTTCACCGGCATCGAGCGCTGGCTCAACTCCGAGCCGCTCACCCTGGCCCAGCTGCGCGGCCGCGTGGTGCTGGTGGACTTCTGGACGTATGCCTGCATCAACTGCATCCGCACCCTGCCCCACATGAACCGCTGGGCCGAGCTGTACACGCCCCAGGGCCTCACCGTGGTGGGCGTGCACACGCCGGAGTTTCCGTTTGAGCGCACCACCAGCAACGTCGAGGTGGCCATGCGCCGCCACGGCGTGAAGCATCCCGTGGCGCAAGACAACCGCTACGGCACCTGGAAGGCCTACAGCAACCAGTACTGGCCCGCGGCCTACCTCATCGATGCGCAGGGACACATTCGCTACAAGCACTTTGGCGAAGGCGAGTACGACCGCACCGAGGCCGTGATCCGCGCGCTGCTGGCGGCGCGGGGATAGCCCGCCCGCCCCTTCCTGTTCCGTCGTTTCTCTGCCCGATCCCACCCACCTTTTGCAGGACTTTCGCACCATGCCGTTCCCCCGCCTCCAATTTGCCCTGGTGACGCTCGCCGCTGCCGCAGCAGCCCTGTGCATGGCCTCCGCCAGCCATGCGCAGGCACCGCAACTGCCACCACCCGACGCGACCCACCCCGCCACGCAACAACTGATGCAGGGCTTTCCGCCGCCGCCCGACAAGATCGTGCGCCTGGCCAACATCCTCAAGTACCCCAACGTGCGCTGGGCCGCACACCACCTGCGCGAGCTGGGCCCTACGGCCGCCGTGTGGCGCGGCGCAGGCGCGTCCAGCGCGCTGCCCGCCGCAGCCCGCGCGCTGGACGACGCGCTGCCCGTGCCCGACGGCAAGGGCGGCACCACCACGCTGGCCGACTGGCAGAAGGCCACCTACACCGACGGCCTGCTGGTGCTGCACCGGGGCCAGGTGGTGTACGAGCGCCACCACACCGGCATGCAGCCGCACCAGCCGCATGTGCTGTGGTCCATGAGCAAATCGCTCACCGGCCTGCTGGTGACCGAGCTCATCCAGGAAGGCGTGATCGACCCGAAAGCACCGATCCCCCGCTACCTGCCCGAACTGGCCACCAGCGCCTGGGCCGATGCCACCGTGCAGCAGACGCTGGACATGACCACCGGCGTGCAATACGCCGAGAACTTTGCCGACCCTGCGTCCGGCGTCTTCCAGTACCTGGCCGCCGCAGGCCTGCAGCCCGCGCCGCCCGGCAGCAGCGCCGCCAAAAGCATGGCCGAGTTCCTGCCCACGCTGAAGAAGGAGGGCGAGCACGGCGCCGCGTTCGCGTACAAGTCGGTGGACACGGAAGTGCTGGGCTGGCTGCTGCAGCGCGTGACGGGCAAGAGCTACGCCACGCTGCTGTCCGAGCGCATCTGGTCGCGCCTGGGCGCGCAGGAGGATGCCTATGTGTTTGCCGACGCCAACGGCGGCCAGTCCACCAGCGTGGGCGTGAACGCCACGCTGCGCGACCTGGGCCGCCTGGGCGAAATGCTGCGCGCCAACGGCCGCTACAACGGCCAGCAGGTCATCTCGCCCGCCACCATCGCCGAGCTGCGCAAGGGCGCCGACCCCGCGAAATTCAGCAAGGCCCCCGGCACCGCCATGCGCGCGGGCTACTCGTACCACAACCAGTGGTGGGTGCCGCACGATGCGGACGGCACGCTGGAGGCCAAGGGCCTGATGGGCCAGCACATCCACATCAACCCGGCGGCGGAGCTGGTGGTGGTGAAGCTGTCCACACACCCGGTGCCCAACACGGCCTTCACGCATGCGGTGGACCGGCAGGCGTTTGCCGCGCTGGCTGCGGCGGTGCGGGGGCGCTGAGGGGCCGGCGGACAAAAAGAAGACCGTGCAGGGGCGCGGTGCCCCGGCGCCCCGGCCCGTCCCGTTGGCTACTTCACCAGCGTGGCGGTCAGCGTGATCTCGGGCACCGCGGCCAGTGCCTTCGACAGCGGGCAATTGGCCTTGGCATCGGCCGCCAGTTTCTGGAAGGCCGCATCGTCCAGCCCGGGCACCTTGGCGGTGAGCGTGAGCGCGATGCGGTCGATCACAAAACCTTCGCCCTCCTTGGACAGGCGCACGCTGGCGGTGGTGTCCACCGCTTCGGTGGCGATGCCCGCCTTGTCGGCGGCGAACGAAAACGCCATGGTGAAGCAGGCCGCATGCGCCGCCCCCAGGATCTCCTCGGGGTTGGTGCCCTTGCGGTCGTCGCCAAAGCGGCTGGCAAAGCCATAGGGGTACTTGTCCAGCGCGCCGGTCTCGGTGCTGATCTGGCCCTGGCCGGCCTTGCCGGCCCCTTCCCAGTGAACGCTGGCTTTCTTTTCAGGCATGGCGTGGCTCCTTTTCTGGCATGCGATGGTGGGGTGGTGAACACCCGGGTGAAACCCGGGCCTGGAATCACACCACAGCCGCGCCGCCGCTGGTGTGGGACAACGCCGCATCGTCCCGCACCGCATGCAAGGGGCCCGCACGCACCATGCGGATCGCATCGAACGGGCACCGCACCGCGCACAAGGCACACCCGGTGCAGGCCGCCGCGTCATGCAGCCGGGACCGCTTGGGGCCCCAGGCTTGCGGGCCCTGCACCTGCAGCGACAGCACATGCGGCGCGCACACGGCCACACACCAGCCGCAGCCCGTGCAGCGGGCAGTGTCGATGGCGGGCAAGGCCTTGCGGGGGGCGTTCATGTGGTGGCCTGGACAGTGCGAGGGGGTGGCAGGGCTGGACGAAGCCCGCGGCTGCCATGGCGCAGCTTAGCGCGCCGCATCCGGCCGGTCGAGCACCGCCATGGCGCGCACGTGGTCAACGCCCCGCGCTGGCGATACAGTGCGCCCATGCACCACAGCGGCAGTACCACCAGCAACAGCGGCAACACCACCACCGTCACCCGGCACCTTCTGATCCGGGGGCATGTGCAGGGCGTGGGCTACCGCTGGTCCCTGGTGCAGGCCGCCCTGCAGCGCGGTGTGCAGGGCTGGGTGCGCAACCGCCGCGACGGCAGCGTGGAAGCCCTGGCCACCGGCCCCGCCGATGCCGTGCAGTCCCTCATCGACTGGGCCCGCCACGGCCCGCCGCAGGCGCGGGTGGACGCGGTGGACGTGGGCACCGTGGCCGAGCCCGCCGAGCCCGTGGCGGGCTTTGTCCAAAGGGAGACGGTGTAGCGGTAGCGCGCGGGCTGGCGCTGCGGCGGCCGGCCGTGCGCCCTCCGGCAAATAGCGTGGCCTGGCGACAGGCAGGCCCGGGTGCCCGCCGCTCAACCCCTGCGCTGCAGATCCCGCGCCCCGTAGGCGCAGTACCCCGGCTTGGGGCTCTTCTTCTGCGGATGCAGCCGGCACGTCTCGGGCCGCTTGTCGTACACCGTGCACAGCCGCGTCTTGGGGTCGAGAAAGTTACAGTCCCCACTGGCCCGCCGCGCCATCGTGAAGATCGCGTTCTTGTGGTTGAAGTGGTCGATCAGCCGCGCCTTGAGCAGCCGCCTGGCAAGGTGCCGCAGCTCTTCATGCTCGGCCTCGAACGGGTCCACCAGCTCCAGCCGCACCAGGTCTGCCAGCTGCACTTCGAGCGGCATCGTGCAGCAGTTGGCCGCGCAGGTGTCGCACAGGCCTGGGCGATAGCGGGTCCAGGTGTCGAGGCGGTCTACGTCGACGATGGAAATGGGGGAGCGCATGGGGTTGCGATTGTGCCTGGGTGGCCGGCCGCCGATGTGGCGCTGCCCACTCAGTCATTGCGGCCACCCGCTGGCGCTGGGCGCAATGACGCCCATGGCCATGGTCCCCAAAAGCTGTCGCCTCATGTGGCGCTTGGCCTACGCCAGTGTGGCGCGGCGGCGAAGACCATGGGGTTCTGGACGTATCCACCCCTACCCCTACCTACAGGAGACCACCATGACCCATCCCCAAGACCCCACCCGCGACCTGAACCTGGACCCCATCACCAAGGAGCCGGGCGCCCACCCCATCGGCACGGGCATCGGTGCCGCAGGCGGCGCCGTCACGGGCGCAGCCGCTGGCTCCATCGGCGGCCCCATCGGCTCCGCCGTGGGCGCAGTGGTCGGCGCCGTCGTCGGCGGCCTGGCCGGCAAGGGCGCGGCCGAAGCGGTCAACCCCACGGATGAAGACGCCTACTGGCGCGACGCGTACGGCCGGGAGCCGTACTACTCGGATGCCTATACCTACGACGACTATGCGCCTGCGTACCGCCACGGCTATCAAAGCGTGATCGATCGCAGTGGCCGCGACTGGAACGAGGCCCGCGGCCACCTGCAGCAGCGCTGGGACACGGACCGCCAGTCGAGCCGGCTGAGCTGGCTGGAGGCTGAGCCTGCAGCGAAGGCGGCTTGGGAAAGGGCGGATCGGATTTGGAAGCAGACGAAGCAGGAGTGAGAGGGTTGAATGCAAACCCGTGTGGCGCGGTCCGAAGCCGCTGCGTTGAGCTACAGCTGATCAGCCTCAGCCGATTACATCAACGACCTTGCCGGTCGAGTCCTTGATCGTCGTCTTCTGCACCACCCACTCCACCTGCGGCAACAGCGGCAGCACATAGCTGCCCTGGCGGGGCTCCAGCGTCTGCGCCAGTTGCTGCACCGTGGCATCGGTCAGGCGCAGCACCAAGGCGTTCTCGCTCTCGCCCTGCCACTCCACCGCGTTGCTACCATCGGCGCCGGCCGCAGCAGGCTCTAGCAGCAGCTGCCACTCATGCCCCGCCACCCGCAGCGTGCGGCCAAACGGCAGGCGTAGCGGCAACAGGGTCACCAGTTCCTCCACCTGCCGCGCACCCAGGGTGATCAGCGTGATGGGTTTGCGCAGCAGTCGTTTCACTTGTTTGACGCCCAGCACATCGGTAAAGAGGAACCCGCTGGCCGACCCATCGCGCCACAGCCCCTCTTCTACCTGCTGCCTCACCGCCGGGTGGGCCAGCAGCGACGCGCGGCCCAGGTCGGTCACCCACAGCGGCATGTGGGGTAGCAGCACCTCCAGCAGATTGCGCGTGCGCCACTGCTTGGCCGCGCGCTCTTCCTCCAGTGTGAAGCCCACCACCTGCAAGAAATCCACGGAGCCATTGGGCGTGGCCAGCGGCCCGGCCAGTTCCGGGTCGGTCACAAAGCCCATGGAGCAGATCTGCGTGGCCCGTTCCAGCGCAATCGGGCCATTGGCCGTCATCCAGTGCCCATCGCGAAACACATTGCCGCTCTGGAACACATAGCGCGCCAGGTTCTGCAGAAAATTCAGCGCCCAGGCCGGTGGCTCGGCGTTGGGGTCTGCAGCCACCTCGCCCGGCTCCATGGCCAGCCGAAAGGTCAGCTCGAACCCGTAGCCGCTCACCTCCGGGTCATCGGACTCCTTGGCATATAGCTCGCTCAGTCCATAGGTCACAAAGTGCCAGTGCGGCACCGGGTCTGTGCGCCGCCACGCGCTAATGCCGTCCAGCGGGTCTGGCCCGCCCAGCATGTGCGAGATCAGCGTGCCAAAGTGCTTGGGCTCCTGGCCGGGGTAGAGCTGGTCCAGGCGGGCGGAGATGGCGTCCCAGCCGGGGGAGGGGGCGTCGGTGTCGTCTTCTGTTGTGGTTGAGGTCATACCTGCCCCCCCACACCTTTAAATTTCTCGACAAACGCGGCGATTTTCTGAAACACACCTTGCTTTTTGGTCAGGTACTGCGGATTCAAAGGGCTCATTTTTGGCAGCACGGTGTTGAGCTCTGTGCCGTTGTCGCTGGCGAATTCCCGTTTGAGCGAGGTGGCGATATAGCGCCGTGCTGCCTCAGGATTCAGATTCTCGGCAGTGATCAACTCTTGCGCTTCGCGCTGCTGCTCCGTCTGCGCAAAGATGAAGAAAGAATCAATCACGCTGGCTTTGTCGCCAATCTGATCCAAATCGGTCTGGTTGATGAAGTCCACCAGCAAGCCCTCTTTCGCGCGATTGCCCAAGCTTGCGCGAATCACCCGGCGCACTTCATCCACCAGCTCCGATTTGCTCTTGACCTTCTTGTTGTGCTCAAAGATCAGTTCAAGGATGTAGTCCAGGTTGATTTCCTGAGATTTGAGCAGATCCACCTCAAATACCACGTCATCCCAGTCGATGGTGGACTTCTCTTTCTCGGCCCCGGCCTTTTCACGGCGCAGCCAGTCGCGCACGTCGTTGTAGGTCGAGCGGTAGTCCTGAATTTTCCGCTCAGCCGGGAGCGTGATGGTTTGCAGCGCCGTCAGATCTTCATCGCTCAGATAGTGCTTGGCTTTGAACGCCTCTACTGCGGCAGGGTCGGCAAGATCGACGTTTTGCAACTCCTTCAAGCTGGCAAACTCGTCGTAGTTTTGAAGCACATTCTCCACGCGCAAATACTCACCAAACAGCTTGGCGAAGGCCTTCTTGTCGGCCTCCTTTTCAATGGCTGCGGGGTCTGGAAAGCGTGTTTCCAGTTCCGTCACCACATCCATGAAGCCTCGCCGCGCCTCACCGGTGGTCGCATCGGTGAAGCCTTCCATGTACTCCTTATAGCTCTTCTCCAGCACCACGTTCTTGGTGTTGGTGTCACCGAACAGGGTGATGGCATCGATGGTCGCCTGCTCCAGGTCGCGGAAAGTGATGATGTTGCCGAAGGTCTTGGTAGCGTCGAAGATGCGGTTGGTGCGCGAGTAGGCCTGCATCAGGCCGTGGAAGCGCAGGTTCTTGTCGACAAACAGCGTGTTGAGCGTGGGTGCATCAAAGCCGGTCAGGAACATGCCCACCACGATGAGCAGGTCGACTTCCTTGGCCTTCACCTGTTTGGCCAGATCTCGGTAGTAGTTCTGAAAGCCGTTGCTGTCCACGCTGAAGTTGGTCTTGAACAGCGCGTTGTAGTCGGCGATAGCTGCGCTCAGGAACTCCTTGGCGCTGCTATTCATGGCCGAAACATCAAAGCTCTCGTCCTGGATGTCGCCAATCGCGTCCTGCTCTTCGTTGGCGGCGAACGAGAAGATGGTGGCTACCTTCAGCGGCTTGTCGCTGGTCTTCTGCAACTCTCGGAAGCACTCGTAGTACAGCTTGGCAGCATCCACGCTGCTGACTGCAAACATGGCGTTGAAGCCTTTGTTGCCCGCGTGCAGGCGGTGGGTCTTTTGCCGGAAGTTGTTCAGGATGTACTGGGTGATCTCGCGGATGCGATCCGGGTGCAGCAGGGCTTGCTTGTTCTCCGCCGCGCCCAGCTTCTTCTCATCCTGCTCGGTTTCGATGGCCTTGAATTGCGGGCGTACATCGTTGTAGTCCACCTTGAACTTCAAGACCTTCTCGTCTCGAATCGCATCCGTGATCACGTACGAATGCAATTCACGGCCAAACACGCTGGCAGTGGTCTCAGCGCCCGATGCGTTCTCCGGGAAGATGGGCGTGCCGGTGAATCCAAACTGACAGAACTTCTTGAACTTCCTCCTCAAGTTTTTCTGGGCTTCGCCAAACTGGCTGCGATGGCACTCGTCAAAAATGAACACCACTTGCTTACCGTAGATGGGCAAGTCAGCCTCGCTCTTCATCAGGTTGTTGAGCTTTTGGATGGTGGTCACAACGATCTTGTTGTCGTCCTTCTCCAGGTTGCGTTTCAGGCCCGCCGTGCTGTCCGAGCCGTTCACGCTGTCCGGTGAAAAGCGCTGGTACTCCTTCATGGTCTGGTAGTCCAGATCCTTGCGGTCCACCACGAAGAACACTTTGTCGATGAAGTCCAACTCGGTGGCCAGGCGCGCTGCCTTGAAGCTGGTCAGCGTCTTGCCCGAGCCGGTGGTGTGCCAGATGAAGCCGCCGCTTTCCGTTTTGCTCCAGCTCTTGGCCTGATGGCTGTTTTTTATCTTCCACAGAATGCGTTCCGTTGCGGCAATCTGGTACGGGCGCATCACCAGCAACGTGTTGCTGACATCAAACACCGAGTAGTGCAGCAGCACATCGAGCAGCGTGTGCTTCTGAAAGAAAGTGGCTGTGAAGTCCTTCAGGTCCTTGATCAGGCTGTTGTCCGCCTTCGCCCAATTCATGGTGAAGTCGAAACTGTTCTTGTTGCGCTGGGTGGTGTTGGCAAAGTAACGGCTGTCGGTGCCGTTGGAGATAACAAACAACTGCAGATACTTGAACAGAGAATGCTCGCTGTTAAAGCTTTCCTTGCTGTAGCGGTGCACTTGGTTAAAGGCTTCACGAATCGCCACGCCGCGCTTCTTCAATTCCACCTGCACCAGCGGCAGACCGTTGACCAAAATGGTCACGTCATACCGGTTGGCATGTGAGCCTGCTTGCTCAAACTGCTTGATGACCTGCACCTTGTTGCGGGCGATGTTCTTTTTGTCCAGCAGGTAGATGTTCTGGATGCGGCCATCGTCAAACACGAAGTCATGCACATAGTCATCGTGAATCTTGCGCGTCTTCTCAACAATGCCATCGCTAGGCTTGTCCAGCCAAGTTTCCACAAAGCGCTGCCACTCGGCATCGGCAAACTGCACGTTGTTGAGCGCTTGTAGCTGCACGCGCACATTGGCCAGCAAGGCAGCAGGTGTGTTAAGGCCTGGCGGAGCCTCATAACCTTGATGGACCAGGTCTTGAATGAACTCCCGCTCCAGATCACCCTCACTCTGGTAGCTCTCATTGGTTTGCCATTCCTTCGTGTACTTGTCCAGAACGATGAAGTTTTTGGATTCGGCAATGGTCTTGTAGTCACTCATTCGGCTTGCTCTCATCGTTGTGAATCAGCGCGGTCAGCTCGCTCTCAATCTCTTGCACCGTCGGCAGCTGCGACTGCACCGACAGGGGAATGTCTTTGGTGATGAATGAGCTCACGCCCATCGGTTTGTTGATGTCGCGCAGGGCGTATTCCACATCCAGCTTGTCTTTGTCTTTGCACAGGATCAGGCCGATGGTCGGCTGGTCCCCCTCAGCGCGCAGCTGGTCGTCTACCGCCGAAAGGTAGAAGTTGAGTTTGCCCACGTACTCGGGTTTGAACTCGCCCGCCTTCAGCTCAATCACTACATAGCACTTCAGCCGTGCGTGATAGAACAACAAGTCCAGAAAGTAGTCTCTGCCATTTACCACCAGCGGATATTGCCGCCCAAGGAATGCAAAGCCCTTGCCCAGCTCTAGCAGAAACCGGGTGATCTGCGCCACCAACTGGTTCTCAATATCCCGCTCCACCGCCTGCGGGGTCAGGGTCAAGAAGTCGAACACATAAGGGTCTTTCAGGCTTTGCTGCACCAGCTCTGACTGGGGTGCTGGCAGCGTCTGAGCAAAGTTGCCTACGGCCTTACCGGCGCGCTCATGAAAGCGCTGCTCAATCTGCCACTCCAGCACGTTGCGGCTCCAGCCATGCTCGATGCAGGCCTGCGCATACAGCAACACCAGCTCTAAAGACTTCACCTTGGCCAGCAGGGTGCGCACATGCCCCCACGGCATTTGTCCCACAGGCTGTGGGACAACTTCAAACTGAGGGCTGAAGAACGCATAAAACTGCCGCATGGCAAACAGGCTGGTGCGTGAGAAGCCCTTCATGCCGGGGTAGGTGGCTTGCAGGTCCAGCGCCATTTGCTCCACCACTGCCGAACCCCAGGCGCGTTCGCGCTGCCAAGCGTCCAGCTGGCGGCCAATGTCCCAATACAAGTTCAGCAACTCGGCATTCACCGCCAAGACGGCGCGGGTTTGCGATGCTTGAATACGCTGCTTGATGGCAGCAATGGCCTGCCGGTAGTCGGTGTGGTGGGTGATTTCGCTCATGCCGTCATCCTTCAATGCCATCTTGAAAACCAGAGCGCTTCTTCGTTCAGCCAGCGGTCGAACTAAAGCGGTACATGTCATTGATCTGCCGCACCAGATACGCCAACACACGCTTGTCGTCTTCTGTCAGCTCCGCCACCTCTTCACCTGCATGTTTTGAATGGCTGGAGATATTGATGATCCGTGCCTCATACGGGTTGGTTCTTCCGTCATCGGTTTTTGGCAGCAAATCACCCCACTTCTTATAGCCTAGGAAAGTAGAGGTCTTTTCTAGAATATTTCTCAAAAAATTGAAGTGATACTTGCTCACTTGGCCTGATTCAATTGCCTTTTCAAGCTCTGTCTTCAAATACAGATGGTAGGAAAATGGGGAGTCGTTAGACTGGTTGATGAGGTCATAGCTACCATCCTCAAATTTGACAAGCCGGTGTTTGTCAAAAAACTTCTTCTTGTAGCTACCATCATCACTGTTCAATTCATTGAACAGCACGTTATAAAAAAGTGGATTGTGGGTGGTGATGACGAACCTGATTTCAGACTCGCTGGACTTGATCAGTTGCGCCAAGTCTACCGCCAGCTGAATGAGATGATTTTCATCCAAAGAGCTGACCGGGTCATCGATAAAGACATATTTCAGTTGATTGAATTGATCTGTCTCACGATCCTCAGGCTCAGCCACATTCAAAACGCCGACCACCAATTCCAATAGCGTAAAGAAAATACTCCAAATGAAGTTGCTTTCTTCACCCTTTGAAATTTTGAGGTAGCCTGAATGCGTTGCATCGCCACGCTCCATGGTGAAGGTGACTTCTGAGAAGGCTTTAACAGTGACCTGTTTTTCGTCTTCGCCTTGCTCTGTGTGTTCCGCGTTGAAATGTGGAGTCAGCTTGTCGTTGGTGTAGCGCTGAAACGTCGTGATGACGTTCATGTCTTGGCCTTGCTCCGCCAATACCCAATCCGTGAAGGTATTGGGCTGAATCTTCAGTTTGGGTTCGGCATCCGCATTCAGGTCGTTGTCCCAATAAAACAGGTCTTCAGTGAAAGCGTTGTAATAAAGAATTTTGTTGCGTGACAGCCCCAGTGGGGCCGCTTCTTCATCATCTTTGGTCGCAATCAGTTGCTTGAACTCTCGCGATAAGCGCGTTTTGCCTGTGCCGTTGAACGCATAGATCAACTGCACCTTTTTGTTGGCTCCATCTAATTGTTCAGCAATTTCCGCGAGCGTCTTGCCCATGTTATGCCTCTACGTCTGGTGGCTTGGGAAAGCTCAATAACAGATCACGGTAATACTCGTATTGCTTTTGGCGCAACTCTATTTCACGGGGTAGGCCTTCGGTGATGGAGTTTGTCAGTGCATCAAATTTATCGAGGATGGCGACGATTCGGGCCTGTTCCGCCAGTGACTTTTCGGGGTCATCCGGGAAGGGGACGGGTATAGCGATCTTGGCGAATCCGTTGATCAACAAGGTATTGACCTTGGTTCTGGCAATGTATTTGGCTTTCTCGGCAATGAACGACGATGTTTGCATGCAATAGGAAACAAACTTCGGATCCATTGCATGTCGAAAAGCGTAGCAGTGGTCATGAATTGCCACTTTTTCATCCCCAAGCCATGCAACGGCCTTGCCGACGTCCTCCACCGTTTCGCCAACGTCGGTGATTACCACGTCACCCGGTTCTGCATAACGTAGCGTTTCTGCCAGGTCGCTTCCTACTTGGGAAAATGCTTCATCAGCAAAAGCACCATACCTGGTGTATATCTCGCCGTAGTGAATGACAGGGATGCCATTTTCTACAAAATCAGCCTTGGTAAAACGCTTTCCACGAATAAATTTTCCAATCTCACCCAACGGCTTCCATCCGACTTTTTTGTTTTCAAAACGCAACAAGCTGTCGCGATAGTGCTTGTATTGTATTTTTCGCGCTGTAAGCTCGGCTGTAAGCTCGGCTGTAAGCTCGGCTGTAAGCTCGGTGAAGGTGTCCAGTATGCGAACGATTTCGTGCTGCACTTCAAGTGGAGGAGCTGGTATTTTTAACTCGTTCAAAACGGATTGAGTCTGGCTTGGTACACCACCCGCCTGGTTCATTCCGCCTAGACCTGCCGTTGTCAAGAAGTAGTAAAGAAATTTCGGGTGAATCTGTGTTTCGTCAATTTCTGTGTAGAAGATGGTGTCAACATTCCAGAATGGAACATCAACGAAGAACAGATTTCCAAGCGAGCCTTTCCTCGGAATCAAGACTGAAGGCTTTTTGTAGGCGTAAGTGTCGGCATATCGCATGATTCCACCGGAGCCGTAAACTGGAAAATCGCCATCGCCAAGCGTCTTGTGATCCTTGCCGTTCTTGATACGCACAATGTCGCCAAGACGCTTGAATTCCACCCCGCCCGAGCAGTGTTCGGTGATTAGGTCATCAATGTGACTCATGCCTCTGACTCCTCGCCTTCGAATACAGCGACGATGGCATCTATTTCTTTGCGCAGCTGATCGATTCGGGCGACTGTAGTTTTCAGCTCTGCATTGAGCTGAGCAATGTCCACCACTTCGCGGTTGTCCCTGGCGTCGATGTAGCTGCTCACTGAAAGGTTGTAGTTGTTAGCCGTCACGGTCTCGTATGACACTGACCGGGCGAAGTGATCCACGTTCGCCTTGCTGTCGAACACCGCCATGATCTGGTCGATGTGAACGTCCAGCAGCAGGTTGTTGTTGGTTCCCTTCTCGAAGTAGTCTTTGCCGCTGGCGTCGATGAACTGAATGTGGGTGTCGGTCTTGTGTTTAGACAGCACCAGTATGTTCACAGCGATCGTGGTGCCATAGAAAAGGTTGGAGGCCAGCGCAATCACCGTCTCCACATAGTTGTTGTCCACTAGATATTGGCGAATCTTCTGCTCGGCGCCGCTGCGGTAAAAGATGCCAGGAAAGCAGACGATGGCGGCGCGGCCTTTGGCTGAGAGGTAGCTGAGCGCGTGCAGCACAAAGGCAAAGTCGGCTTTGGACTTAGGGGCCAGCACACCCGCCGGGGCAAAGCGGTCATCATTGATGAGGGTAGGGTCGTCCGAGCCTTTCCACTTCACTGAGTAAGGCGGGTTGGAGACGATGGCGTCAAAAGGCTTGTCGTCACCAAAGTGCGGCTCGGTCAGGGTGTCGCCCAGCTGGATGTTGAATTTGTCGTAGTTGACGTTGTGCAGGAACATGTTCATCCGCGCCAGGTTGTACGTGGTGTGGTTGAGTTCCTGGCCGAAAAAGCCGTCTTCGATGATGTGTTGATCGAAGTGTTTTTTGGCTTGCAGCAGCAGGGACCCCGACCCACACGCCGGGTCGTAAATTTTGTTGATGCTGGTTTGCCCATGCATGGCCAACTGGGCAATCAGCTTGGAGACCTGTTGCGGCGTGAAAAACTCGCCGCCCGATTTGCCAGCGTTGGCGGCGTAGTTGGAGATGAGGAACTCGTAGGCGTCGCCAAACAGGTCGATGTGGCTGTCGTCAAAGGTGCCAAAGTCCAGATCGGCCACGCCTTTGAGCACGGCAGCCAGGCGGGCATTTTTGTCTTTGACGGTGTTGCCCAGGCGGTTGCTGGTGGTGTCAAAGTCCGCAAACAGGCCTCGGATGTCGCGCTCTGACGGGTAACCGATGGCAGAGGATTCAATGAGAGAAAAGATTTTGGCCAAGTCGGTGTTCAGGCTTTCGTTTGTGTTGGCTTTGGCCGCGACATTGACGAACAACTGGCTGGGGTAGATGAAGTAGCCCTTGGTCTTGACAGCGTCGTCGCGGATTTCGGGGGTGATCACGAGGTCGGACAGCGCTGCGTAGTTAACGCTGTCGTCCCCGCCCTCGATGTAGGCCGCAAAGTTTTCGCTGATGAAGCGGTAGAACAGGGTGCCAAGCACGTATTGCTTGAAGTCCCACCCATCTACGGCACCACGCACATCGTTGGCGATTTGCCAGATGCGGCGTTGCAGTTCGGCGCGTTGTTGGATGCTTGTCATGGTTTTCTGGTGTCAATACCTGGGTGCAAAAGGGCGAGCTTTGGGTTGTCGAGCGTTGTCGAAAACGAAATCATTGCGATGAGCTACTTGCTCTCGCAAGGCGCTGGGAAGTCTACTTGCGCTCCACGCACAGGACGCGGTTCAATGAGATTTAAGGCGTTGGCGCAATGAACTGGATTTGCGCTCCGGCAAAAGCGGTCGGAGGGCAAGCGACCCAGGGGCCGGTCCAAAGCAGTCTCAACAGTCTAGCGCCGAGGTATCACAGGAAGTGCCTCTTTTGGAGTGAACACGCGGGCGTCGTCGATCTGCACGCTCAGCAAGTAACGCACATCGGATCGAGGGTCGTTTCTGGTTGCTTGGGTGACCTGATTCGTGCCGGCTCAAGCGGTGATTACTGCTCGGCGTACTTGCGACTGCTTCACCGTGCCTGATCCACAGGGTATTTCTGTCCCTTGATCCCCACCTTGGCATGCGCCGTCTCAATCAAATCAACCTCCAGCGCAGTGACCATCTGCACAAAGTACAGCAGCACATCTGCCATCTCATACGCAACGGCCTGTTTCTTGTCAGCCGGCAGGTTGCGGCTTTGCTCCTCGGTCAGCCACTGAAAGTGCTCCAGCAGCTCGCCGGCTTCCACGATCAACGCAGACGCCAGGTTCTTGGGCAAATGGAACTGGCCTCAGTTGCGCTGCTGCGCGAAGTCTTGTAGGCGCAGGGCCAGTTGCTGCAGGGTGGTGGTAGGCGCTGTGGCTGGTGTTGTGGAGGGGTCTTGAGGCATAGATAGAAGACGAGCTTGATGAAAAAACGCCCGGGTGTTGGCCGGGCGTTTTTGTTTATTAGTGCACCACTACGACGTAGCGGGCTGGCTCACACGTCAATATTCCCCGCCCGCAGCGCATTCGTCTCAATGAAGTCCCGCCGCGGCTCCACTTCATCCCCCATCAGCATCGTGAACACGCGGTCCGCTTCGATCGCATCGTCAATTTGCACACGCAGCAAACGGCGCACGTTGGGGTCCATCGTGGTTTCCCACAGCTGCTCGGGGTTCATTTCGCCCAGGCCCTTGTAGCGCTGGCGGGATGTGCTGCGTTCGGCTTCGCTGATCAGCCACTTCATGGCCTGGCGGAAGTCGCCGACTTTTTCTTCCTTCTGCTTCTCGCCCTCGCCGCGCAGGGCCTTGGCGCCCTCGCCCAGCAGGCCGCGGAAGGTTTCGGCGGCTTCGGCCAGGGCGGCGTAGTCGGCGCCGTGCACGAAGTCTTGCGTGATGACGCTGCTCTTGATGTTGCCGTGGTGGCGGCGGCTGATGCGCAGCAGGGGCTTGTCGGTGCGCACGTCGAATTCACCGGCCACTTCGGCGGGGGCGCCGGTGGTGTTCAGTTCGCGCAGCTTGGCCTGCAGGGCCACGGCGCTGGCTTCGGCGTCGGCCACGGTGTCGAGCTTGAGGCTCACGCCGTCGGCAATCGCGCGCAGGGCCTCGGCGTCCATGAAGTTGCCCAGGCGGGCGATCACGCTTTCAGCGATCTGGTGCTTGCGCGCCAGTTCGGCCAGGGTGTCGCCAGCCAGCGTTTGCGGGTTGGCGCCGCCGGTGGTCACGCTGGCGTGGTTCAGCGCGATGCGCAGCAAAAAGCCGTCGAGCGCGGGCGCGTCCTTCAGGTACAGCTCTTCCTTGCCGGCCTTCACCTTGTACAGCGGCGGCTGGGCGATGTAGATGTGGCCGCGCTCGACCAGCTCGGGCATCTGGCGGTAGAAGAAGGTCAGCAGCAGGGTGCGGATGTGGGCGCCGTCCACGTCGGCGTCGGTCATGATGATGATGCGGTGGTAGCGCAGCTTGGCCACGTCGAAGTCGTCGCCACCCGTCGTGCCGCCGGCCTTGCCGATGCCGGTGCCCAGGGCGGTGATCAGCGTGAGGATTTCGTTGCTGGTCAGCAGCTTTTCGTAGCGGGCTTTTTCCACGTTCAGGATCTTGCCGCGCAGGGGCAGGATGGCCTGGAACTTGCGGTCGCGGCCTTGCTTGGCAGAGCCGCCGGCGGAGTCACCCTCGACGATGTAGATCTCGCACAGCGCGGGGTCTTTTTCCTGGCAGTCGGCCAGTTTGCCGGGCAGGCCCATGCCGTCGAGCACGCCCTTGCGGCGGGTCATTTCGCGGGCCTTGCGGGCGGCTTCGCGGGCGCGGGCGGCTTCCACGATCTTGCCGCAGATGATCTTGGCGTCGGCCGGGCGCTCCTGCAGGTAGTCGGTGAGCAGCTTGCCCACGATGTCTTCCACGGGGGCGCGCACTTCGCTCGATACCAGCTTGTCCTTGGTCTGGCTGCTGAACTTGGGCTCGGGCACCTTCACGCTCAGCACGCAGCACAGGCCTTCGCGCATGTCGTCACCGGTCACTTCGACCTTGGCCTTCTTGGCGAACTCGTTTTCTTCGATGTACTTGTTGATGACGCGGGTCATCGCGGCGCGCAGGCCGGTGAGGTGGGTGCCGCCGTCACGCTGGGGGATGTTGTTGGTGAAGCACAGCACTTGCTCGCTGTACGCGCTGTTCCACTGCATGGCCACTTCCACGCCGATGTGGGTGCCAGGGATGCCGCCATACGTCTCGGCCGGGCGCTCGCCGGCCGCGTAGAACGAGGTGGGGTGCAGGACGGTCTTGCCCTTGTTGATGAACTCCACAAAGCCACGCACGCCGCCAGCGCCCGAGAAGTCGTCTTCCTTGCCGCTGCGCTCGTCCTTCAGGCGAATGCGCACGCCGTTGTTCAAGAACGAGAGTTCGCGCAGGCGCTTGGCCAGGATCTCGTAGTGGAACTCGTTGTTCTCCTTGAAGATCTCGGTGTCGGGCAAGAAGTGCACTTCGGTGCCGCGCTTGTCGGTGTCGTCCAGCACCTGCATGGGCGAGACTTCCACGCCGTCCACCGTCTGCACGATGCGGTTCTGCACGAAGCCCTTGCTGAACTCCAGCGCGTGCACCTTGCCTTCGCGGCGCACGGTCAGGCGCAGCATCTTGCTGAGCGCGTTCACGCAGCTCACGCCCACGCCGTGCAGGCCCCCGGAGACCTTGTAGCTGTTCTGGTTGAACTTGCCGCCCGCGTGCAGTTCGGTCAGCGCGATCTCGGCGGCCGAGCGCTTGGGCTCGTGCTTGTCGTCCATCTTCACGCCGGTCGGAATGCCCCGGCCGTTGTCGGTGACGCTGATGGAGTTGTCGGAATGGATGGTGACGACGATGTCGTCGCAGTGGCCGGCCAGGGCTTCGTCGATGGAGTTGTCGACCACCTCGAACACCAGGTGGTGCAGGCCGGTGCCGTCGCTCGTGTCACCGATGTACATGCCGGGGCGCTTGCGCACGGCCTCCAGGCCTTCCAGGATGGTGATGGCGCCTTCGCCGTAGCTTTCGCTGGCCCCTGCCTGGTTGGTGTCGATCTTGGCGAGGGTGGGCTCAACATGGCCGGAGACGCCGGTGGCTTCGGGCTCGGAGGGGATGTTGTCAGCGGTCATGGTGGGCCTTGGGATCCGTGGAAACCGGGGTTTCCAATGTGTTCAATGGTCAAACTGGGCTCTAGCGCTTATTCAATAAGCGCTGGCAGCTATCAAAAATGTAGCTTCTTTGGTGGGCTGCCTGGGGCGGGGTGCGGGGCATCGCAACCTCACGCCCACCGATGGCGGGCGCAGGGCTAGATGCGCATCGGCATCACCACATACTTGAAGCTGTCGTTCTCGGGGATGGTCATCAGCGCGGAGCTGTTGCCGTCCGAGAGCTCCACCTTCACCATGTCCTGGCCCATGTTGGCCAGGGCGTCGATGAGGTAGGTCACGTTGAAGCCGATCTCGATGGTGTCGCCACCGTAGTCGATGTCGAGCTCGTCCACGGCCTCTTCCTGTTCGGCGTTGTTCGACGCCACGCGCAGGGTGCCGGGCTCCAGGTTCAGGCGCACGCCCTTGAACTTGTCGCTGGTCATGATGGCGGTGCGCTGCAGGCTGGCCAGCAGCGGCGCGCGGCCCAGGGTGATGCTGTTCTTGTGGTTCTTGGGGATCACGCGGTTGTAGTCGGGGAACTTGCCCTCGACCAGCTTGGTGACGAACTCCATGCCGCCAAAGGTGAACTTGGCCTGGTTGTTGGCGAACTGCATCTCGATGTGGGGCTGGTTCTCGCCACCCGCGTCACTCAGCAGGCGCTGCAGCTCGATCACGGTCTTGCGTGGCAGGATGACTTCCTGCTTGGGCACTTCCACATCCAGCGTCGCGCTGGCGAACGCCAGGCGGTGGCCGTCGGTGGCCACCAGGGACAGCTGCTTGCCCTCGGCCACGAACAGGATGCCGTTGAGGTAGTAGCGGATGTCCTGCACCGCCATCGCAAACGACACCTGGCCCAGCAGGTCCTTCAGCGTTTTTTGCGGCACGGCGAACACGGGGCCGAAGGCGGCGGATTCCTGCACCAGCGGGAAGTCCTCGGCCGGCAGGCTCTGGAGCGTGAAGCGGCTCTTGCCGCCCTTGAGGATGAGCTTGGACTGGGCCGACTCCAGGCTCACTGTCTGGTCGCCGGGCATGGTGCGCAGGATGTCGATGAGCTTGCGCGCGCCCACCGTGGTGGTGAAGTCGCCGGTGTCGCCGCCCAGTTCTGCCGTGGTGCGGATCTGGATTTCGAGGTCGCTGGTCGTCAGCTGCAGGGCGTTGCCCGTCTTGCGGATCAGCACGTTGGCCAGGATGGGCAGGGTGTGCCGGCGCTCGACGATGCCAGCCACGGACTGCAGTACCGCGAGAACCTTGTCTTGTGTTGCCTTCAGGACGATCATGTCATCAACCTCTTGTGGTTTTTGGAACGGAGCTTGGACAGCGGCACGGGTCGTGCCTCCCCCTGCTGCACAACCCGTCATTTTGCCCCTTAACGGAGCCGTTTCTCTGGGGGGCCTCGATCACGCCTTTTTAGCCTTTCAGCGTCTGCTCCAGCACGTGCAATTGCTGGTTCAGTTCCGTGAGCTGCTGGCGCTCTCCGGAAATCTTGCGCACGGCGTGCAAAACCGTGGTGTGGTCGCGCCCGCCAAACAATTCTCCGATCTCGGGAAGACTCTTTTGCGTCAGTTCCTTGGCCAGGTACATCGCGATCTGGCGCGGCCGGGCAATGCTGGCCGGGCGCTTCTTGCTGTACATGTCGGCGACCTTGATCTTGTAGTAGTCGGCCACCGTCTTCTGGATGTTTTCCACACTGATCTGCCGGTTCTGGATCGACAGCAGGTCGCGCAGCGCCTCGCGGGCCAGCTGGATGGAGATTTCCTTCTGGTTGAAGCGCGAGTACGCGAGGATCTTGCGCAGCGCGCCTTCGAGCTCGCGCACGTTGGAGCGCACGTTCTTGGCCACGAAGAAGGCGACTTCCTCGGGCATCTCGGTGCCTTCGACGCGGGCCTTGTTGATCAGGATGGCCACGCGCATCTCGAGCTCGGGCGGCTCGATGGCGACCGTGAGGCCCGAGTCGAAGCGCGAGACCAGCCGCTCGTGGATGTTGGCCAGGCCCTTCGGATACGTGTCCGAGGTCATCACGATGTGCGACTTCTTGGCCAGCAGGGCCTCGAACGCATTGAAGAATTCTTCCTGCGTGCGGTCCTTGTTGGCGAAGAACTGCACGTCATCGATGAGCAGCAGGTCGAGCGAGTGGTAGCGCTCCTTGAACTCGTCGAAGGTGCGGCGCTGGTAGGCCTTAACCACATCCGACACGAACTGCTCGGCATGGATGTAGAGAACTTTGGCGTCGGGCCTGTCCTGCAGCAGGCGGTTACCCACAGCGTGCACCAGGTGGGTCTTGCCCAGGCCGACGCCGCCATAGATGAACAGCGGGTTGTACAGATGGCCCGGCATACCGGCCACGTGCATGGCCGCCGAACGCGCCATGCGGTTGGCCGTGCCCTCCACCAGGGTCTCGAACGTCAGGGCGGCATTGAGCCGGTTGCGGAACGCGCCGGCCGAGGCGTCATCGCTGCTGCTGGCCGGCGATTCAGCGGGGGCGGCGGTGTTCGATGGCTCCGATGCCGCAGGGCGCACATAAGTACGGGCAACGGATTCGCGCTGAGCAAGCGCTAACTCCAGGGTGACGGGCTGGCCGTACAGGCCCTCGAGCAGGGCGGCGATGCGGCCCGCATACTGGGCACGGATCCAGTCGAGCTTGAAGCGGTTGCCCACCAGCACGGTCACCTTGGAGAAGTCCTCGGCCACCTGGGCCACCAGGGGCTTGATCCAGGTGTTGAACTGTTGTTCGGGCAGGTCTTGCGCCAGTTGCTCTACGCAGGCTTGCCACAGGCCCTGGCCGGCGTCTGCGCCGGGTGATGGAAGGGGGCTGCGGGAGGGTTCCTCGGTCATTTCAGGGAGATTCTTGTTGTGGATAGGAGGAACGGTACTGGGCGGGGGATTGTAGCTTGTCAAGGAGTTATCCACAATTTGGCGGGCACCGCATCCGGGTGTTTCCTGGGGTTGAATTTCTGCCCGGGCTGTGGTGCGCGCTGGCTGCGGATGGCGGCCGCGCGGCACAGGCCGGCCGCCGCGCGCAGGGCTGTTGCGGGGCCTGCTGGAAAGGCCCGCCAGCCAAAAGGCATTGCCAGCAGCGGCCAAGCCTGCGATAATTTTGGGTTTCCCTGAATGTGTTCAGGGTGATTTGACCCGGCGCGCCGTTATTTCTGCCCCCGTGGGTCTGCCTCCAGAGTGCTGTTTCATATGGCGCGGGTTGCAGGCCGCAGGGGGTTCAAGAGCAGCAGTCCGGAACTGAACCTCAAGGAATAGCATCATGAAACGTACTTACCAGCCCTCCAAGACCCGCCGCGCGCGCACCCACGGTTTCCTCGTCCGCATGAAGACCCGCGGCGGCCGTGCCGTTATCAACGCACGCCGCGCCAAGGGCCGCAAGCGCCTGGCCGTCTAAGGCCGCTACGGTCTACGGCCTGCTCCCCGCCTGTTCCCGGCTTGTACCGCCAGGTTCCAAACGGGGCGCTTGCATGCACAGGCTGAAAACCCGTCCGCAGTTCCAGGCCGCGATGGCGGGGGGCACTGTCTCCCGCACAGCGCATTTTGCGCTGCACCGCCTGGTGCTGGACGCCGCTGGCAGCAACCCTGCCAGCGGGGCCGCCAGTGCTGCCGCACCCACAGGGCCCGGTTCCTTGCCGCCAACGCAAGGGCCGCAGGCCCTGTTTGCCGTGCAGGGCGTCTGGCTGGGTGCCATGGTGCCCAAGCGCTGGGCGCGCCGCGCCGTGACGCGCAATACCATCAAGCGACAGATCTACACCGTGGGCGCCACGTTCGAGGCGCGGCTTCCGCAGGCGGCCCATGTGGTGCGTCTGCGCACGGCGTTTGACCGCAAGCAGTTCGTGAGCGCCACGTCCGACCAGCTCAAGCAGGCGGTGCGTGCAGAGTTGCTGCAGCTGTTTGGCCATGCCGCCCGGCGGTCGGGCGGTGCTGCGGCGGCCTCGGCCCCCGCTTCGCCCGTGGTGGCAGAGGTGGTTGCGCCATGATGATGCAGCGCCTGCTGATGGGCGTGGTCAAGGGCTATCGGCTGTTCCTCAGCCCCTGGCTGGGGTCTGCCTGCCGCTTCGAGCCCACCTGTTCGGCCTATTCGCTGCAGGCGCTGGAACGGCACGGCGCCGCGGCAGGCAGCTATCTCACGGTGCGCAGGCTGGTACGCTGCCACCCCTGGTGTGACGGGGGCCATGACCCGGTCCCGCAACAATTGCCGCGCAGCATGCGGCTGTTCTCGCGGCTTTCTGATTCCAACACCCAACCATCCTCACCAAAGAAGTCTTCATGAACGACATTCGCCGCACCATCCTGTGGGTGATTTTTGGCTTTTCCATGGTTCTGCTGTGGGACAAGTGGCAGCTGCACAACGGCAACAAGGCCACCTTTTTCCCCTCCACGCCGACGGTGACGGCGCCTGCCGCCCAGGGCGCCGCGTCCAGCGCCACCGGCGCGGCCAGCGTCCCCGCCTCCAGCGCGCCGGTGGCGGCTGCGGCGCAGGGTGCCTCGGCGGTGCCTGGCCAGCTGGCGCCCGCGGCTGCTCCGGCCGCGCGCGAACGCGTGGAGGTCAAGACCGACCTGTACCGGCTGACGTTTGACAGCGAGGGCGGATCGCTCACGCATGCCGAGCTGCTGCAGCACGCGGACATGGCGGACAAGACCCGCAATTTCCTGTTGCTGGACGAGAGCGCGCAGCGTGTCTACGTGGCGCAGACGGGCCTGATCGGCGGCACCTTCCCCACCCACAAGACCGCGATGACCGTGGTGCCCGGCCCCCGCGAGCTCAAGGACGGCGAAGACGAAATCAGCATCCGCTTCGAATCGCCCGTGCAAGGTGGCGTGAAGCTGGCCAAGACCTGGACCATCAAGCGCGGCGCCTACGACATTGCCGTCAAGCACGAGGTCGTGAACACCGGCAGCGCCGCCGTGTCACCCCAGCTGTACCTGCAACTGGTGCGCGACGGCAACAAGCCGCCCGGAGAGTCTTCGTTCTACTCCACCTTCACCGGCCCCGCGGTCTTCACCGAGGCCAAGAAGTACCAGAAGATCGAGTTCAAGGACATCGAGAACGGCAAGGTCGACATCCCCAAGGATGCGCCCAACGGCTACGTCGCCATGGTGCAGCATTACTTCGCCACGGCCTGGCTGCTGGCCGACGGCGTGCAGCGCGAGCCCTTCACCCGCAAGGTGGACACCAACCTGTACTCCGTGGGCATGCTCACCTCGCTGGGCGCCATCGAGCCGGGCGCGAGCAAGACCGTGGACGCGCGCCTGTTCGCCGGCCCGCAGGTGGAGACCATGATGGAAAAGCTCTACCCCGGGCTGGAGCTGGTCAAGGACTACGGCTGGCTCACCATCCTGTCCAAGCCGCTGTACTGGCTGCTCGACCAGCTGCACAAGCTCCTGAACAACTGGGGCTGGTCCATCGTGGCCCTGGTGCTGCTGCTCAAGATTGCGTTCTACTGGCTCAACGCCAAGGCCTACGCCAGCATGGCCAAGATGAAGGCCATCAACCCCAAGATCATGGAGATGCGCGAGCGTCTGAAGGACAAGCCGCAGCAGATGCAGCAGGAGATGATGCGCATCTACCGCGAGGAAAAGGTCAACCCCATGGGCGGCTGCTTCCCCATCATGATCCAGATCCCCGTGTTCATCGCGCTGTACTGGGTGCTGCTGTCCAGCGTGGAAATGCGCAACGCGCCCTGGATCGGCTGGATCCGCGACCTGTCCACGCCCGACCCGTTCTTCATCCTGCCCCTGCTGATGACGGCCAGCTCGCTGCTGCAGACGGCCCTGAACCCCGCGCCACCCGACCCGATGCAGGCCAAGATGATGTGGTTCATGCCGCTGATCTTCAGCGTGATGTTCTTCTTCTTCCCGGCCGGCCTGGTGCTGTACTGGCTGACCAACAACATCTTGTCGATTGCGCAGCAGTGGCTCATCAACACCCGCATGGGCGTGCCACCGCAGTTCAACCTTCCCCGTTTCAAGTGATGCCACAGCGGCAACGCTGACATCCATGAACTGACCCCCCGAAAGGCCGCGCAAGCGGCCTTTTTCTTGTCCATCAACCTTGTACAGTCGCCACCATGCTTGCCCGCCACCATGACCCCATCGTCGCCATCGCCACCGCTCCGGGACGCGGGGCCGTCGGCATCGTGCGGGTCTCGGGCCGCGCCATCGGTGCGCTGGTGCAGGCGCTGTGCGGCCGTATGCTGAAGCCCCGCGAGGCCACCTACCTGCCGTTCCGGGATGCGCAAGGCCAGGCCATCGACCAGGGGCTGGCGCTGTATTTCCCCGGCCCGCACAGCTACACCGGCGAGGACGTGCTGGAGCTGCAGGCCCACGGCGGCCCCGTGGTGCTGCAGCTGCTGCTGGCGCGCTGCCTGCAGGCTGGCGCCGAGACCGACATCACCACCGGCCAGGCCTGCCTGCCGGGCCTGCGCGTGGCGCAGCCGGGCGAGTTCACCGAGCGGGCTTTCCTGAACGACAAGATCGACCTCGCACAGGCCGAGGCGATTGCCGACCTCATTGATGCCAGCACCGAGGCTGCGGCCCGCAGCGCCAGCCGGTCGCTGACGGGCGCTTTCTCTGCGGAAATCCACAGCCTGCGTGACGCGCTGATCCACCTGCGCATGCTGGTGGAGGCCACGCTCGATTTTCCTGAAGAAGAAATCGACTTCCTGCGCAAGGCGGATGCGCACGGGCAGCTATCGAAATTGCAGCAAACGCTGGCCTCCGTGATGCAGCGCGCGCGCCAGGGCGCGCTGCTGCGCGAGGGCATCAAGGTCGTCATCGCGGGCCAGCCCAACGCGGGCAAGAGCTCGCTGCTCAACGCGCTGGCCGGGGCCGAACTGGCGATCGTCACGCCCATTGCGGGCACCACGCGCGACAAGGTGCAGCAGACCATCCAGATCGAGGGCGTGCCGCTGCACATCATCGATACCGCGGGCCTGCGGGACAGCAGCGACGAGGTGGAGCGCATCGGCATCGCGCGCGCCTGGGACGAGATCGCGGGGGCCGACGCGGTGCTGTTCCTGCACGACCTGGAGCGCGCGGATGCTATTGATTACATAGCTGCCGACGCAGGTATAGAAAGCGCACTGGCCCAGAAACTGCCTGGAAGCATCCCCGTCATCGATGTCTGGAACAAGCTGGACCGGGCTCCCCGGGGCGTGCCCGGGGCTCCTGCGGGAGCGAGCGCCCGGCCGGGGGTGCGCCTGTCGGCCCGCACGGGCGAGGGGCTCGACAGCCTGCGGCGCCTGCTGCTGGAGGTGGCGGGGTGGCAGTCCGCGCCGGAGGGCATCTACATCGCCCGGGCCCGGCATGTGCAGGCGCTGCAGGCCGTGGGGGCCCATCTGCAGGAGGCGGCCGACCAGCTGCAGGCGCAGGGCCCGGCGCTGGACCTGCTGGCCGAGGAGCTGCGCCTGGCCCAGAACGCCCTGAGCGCCATCACGGGCGAATTCAGTTCGGACGACCTGCTGGGCGTCATCTTTTCCAGCTTCTGCATCGGCAAATGAAGGGCGCGAGGCGGCCGGCGGCATCCGGCCAAGGAGCCCACGCCGCCGCTTGTCGCGAATGTTGTAAACGGACGTTACCAACGCTTGTGTCCCATCTGTAACAAGGGTACTTTCGGCGCACCATGAATGTTCCCACGCCGGTTGTTTCCAAGGTGGACCTGCAAGGTCTGATCGATGCCATTGCACAGGCCAGTGCAGACGACAGCATGACCAACCCGCTGACCCCCGCGCAGTGGGATGTGCTGTCGTCGTACCTCCTGCCCGTGGTCATGCCCGCCGGGCAGGTGCTGTTCACCCAGGGCGCCACGGACCGCACCCTGTACCTGGTGGAAAGCGGCAGCCTGAGCGTGCACTACCAGGACGAGAAGGAACGTTTGCGCCTGGCCATCGTGGGCGCGGGCTCGGTGGTCGGCGAAGGCGCGTTCTTTTCGCACCGCGCCCGCAGCGCCACCGTGCAGGCCAGCGCGCCCTGCAAGCTGTGGAGCCTGCCGGCGATCCGTTTCACCGAATTGTCGATCCGCCAGCCCGCCATCGCGCTGGGCCTGGTGATGGCCGCGGGGGCCGTGCTGGCCAAGCGGCTGGGCAACCGCCGCCGCCGCGTTGCGGCCACCTGACAGACCCCCCGGACTGTCAGCTCCTGCGGGCTTTCGTGGGGCGCGAACGGGTGTACAGCAAGTTACACTCGATTTGGATTTTTCTGGCGCCGTCCCGTAGAAAGCAAGCCATGTCCCTGTTCAGTTGGTTTAGCCGCAAACCCGCCCCCCCCAAGCCCCGGTCCATGGCCGAACCGTCGGGCTTGCTGAATGCCGATGCCACGGTGCCACTCTCGCCAGGCCGACAGGGCAAGCCCCTGGTGGAGCCGCTGCCGCCCGAACACGCCGCCAACCGCAAGAACGAGCGCATGGAGCGCCGCGAACTGCTCTACACCGTGGTGCGCGATGCGATGGTGCGTGCCGGCGTGCTGTCGGCCAGCTACAAGTTCAAGGTGCTCTCGCTGGACCAGCGCGGCCGCCAGTTCCTGGTGATGATGGATCTGGCACGCGAATACGGCGGCGAGACCGTGCGCCTGTCCGAGATCGAGGCGCTGATCGCACAGACCGCCAAGACCCGCTACGACATCCTGGTGACGGCCGTCTACTGGCGCATCAACGACCATGTGGCGGTGGGGATTCCCCAGAAGGGCGTGGCGCCCCAGGGCGCGTCCCTGCAGGCGGCGCCCCCCCTGGCCCGGCGGCCGTTGCCGGCTGGGGCGGCACCCGCCCCCGTGGGGGCTGCGCCGGTGCGCCCGGCGGCGCCTGTCGTGCCCCCGGCTGGCGCCGCCGCGGCCCCGGCGGCCGCAGCACTGCGCCCTGCGGCGGCGGCTCCGCAGGTGCCGCCACCGGTCGTTGCGGCGGCCGCGGCGCCCCGCCCCGCTCCGCGCTACGAGCCCATCGAGGCGGACGAAGTGGCGGCGTTCAAACGCGCCCTGGCCACGGCGGCCGGGGCTTCCGCCGTGGCCGTGCCCGCCGCGGCCGCCAAGCCCGGCGTGCCGGTGCGCTCGGGGCCGCTGCTGCCCCCTGCCCAGCCCACGGGCTTTGAAGACACGGAAATGCCGGGTGCCGACAGCCCCGCACCCGACCTGAGCAGCACCCAGTACGGCGAGCTGAACTGAACACCCCGGGGCGGGACCCGAAGGTCCTGCATTCCCCCGGGTCGTCGAAAGGGGGGGCCGAAGGTGGTGCCGTGGCGCAGGGCGGTGCGGGCGTTGCCGCGCCGCCGCCTTGCCGCCTCCGCCTCAATGGCCCTCGAAGTCCACCAGCGTGTACAGCGGCAGCCCGGACTCGCGCAGGCGCCGTGAACCGCCCAGTTCCGGCAGGTCCACGATGGCGCCGCCCTCGGTCACCGTGGCGCCCAGCTTCTCCAGCAGTTTCCTGCCCGCCATCATCGTGCCGCCCGTGGCGATGAGGTCATCGATGAGCAGCACGCGGTCCCCGGCCTTCACGGCGTCGGTGTGCAGCTCCACGGTGGCGCTGCCGTATTCGAGCTCGTAGGTTTCCTCGACCGTGGTGAAGGGCAGCTTGCCCTTCTTGCGGATGGGCACGAAGCCCACGTTCAGTTCATAGGCCACCACGGCGCCCAGGATGAATCCGCGCGCATCCAGCCCGGCGACCACATCCGGGCGCAGCGCCTTGTCCATGTAGCGGTGCACGAAGGCATCGATCAGCACCCGGAACACCTTGGGGTCCTGCAGCAGCGGGGTGATGTCCCGGAACTGCACACCGGGCGCCGGCCAGTCGGGCACGGTGCGGATGTGTTGGCGGAGGTATTCGTTGACGCTGAGTGGCTGCATGGCTGCGGGGGGGAAATGAAGGATTGCGCGGGGCGCCCGAAGGCGAAAGGCGTGGCAAGTGTATCCAGCAGGGTTGATCGGGACCGCACCCTGCGCCGCGAACCCTCATAATGTTTCAGCGCTGTTACATCCGCTGTACCGCCACGCTGGAACACCCCTTCACACCGCAGATCGGCCATGCCCATCTCCATCCTGCTGATCGAAAGCGATCACCACCATGCACAGGCGGTGGTCGACGCGCTCGCGGACCCGTGGTCCGGCTGGCGGGTGGACGTGGCCGCGTCGCTGGCGGATGCGCGGGAACATCTGGGGCACAGCCGGCCGGACATCGTATTGGCGGCGCAGCGCACGGTCGATGGCTCGGCCTTCGACCTGCTGCGGCTGCTCGACGGCGTGCCGGCCATGATCGTCGTGCGCATGGGGGCGGAAACCCATGCGGCCCAGGCCATGCGCCATGGCTTCGACGACTTCGCGGTGCAGGACCCCGCGCTGGACTATCTGCTGACGCTGCCCGCGCAGATCGACTCGGTGCTCGAGCGCAATTCCAGCGCCCGCGCGCGGCTGGCGGCCGAGGCCATGCTGGCCCGCCAGCACCGCTTGCTGCAGGCCATCTCCCTCGCCCAGGCGATGTTCATCGCCAGTTCGGGACCCCGGGCCGCCTTCGAGGCGCTGCTCAAGGAGCTGATGTCGCTCACGCAGAGCGCCTTCGGCCTCGTGGGCCAGGTGCAGCGCGCCGAGGATGGGCACCCCTACCTGCGCGTGCACGCCATGACCGACATCAGCTGGGACGAGGCCTCCAGGGCCCGCTATGCCCAGCATTCCGAGGAAGGCATGGTGTTCGACAACCTGCACTCCCTGGTCGGGGCGGCGCTGGTGTCCGGCGAGCCGGTGCTCTCCAACGACGCCAGCCACGACACGCGCGGCGTGGGCACGCCCCGGGGCCACCCGCCGCTGCGCACCTACCTGGGGCTTCCCATCCACGCGGCGGGGGAACTGGTGGCCATGGTCGGCCTGGCAAACCGGCCCGAGGGCTATTCGGCGTCGGACGTGGAGTTCCTCCAGCCCCTGCTGAACACGGTGGGCCAGCTGGAGATGGCCCGCCGCGCCGAGCTGGCGCGCAGCGCGGTCGAGGCGGAGCTCGAACGCACCAGCGCCCTCCTGGCCGACAAGACACGAGCCCTGGAAGGCACGCTCGCCAGCGTGTCGCAGGGCATCACCAACGTGGATGCCGAAGGGCGGATCCGCGTCTACAACCGGCGCTATCTGGAGCTGCTGGATCTGCCGGAAGCACTGCTGGCCACGCAGCCCAAGGTCGAGGAAGTGGTGCGTTTCCAGACCGAGCGGGGGGATTTCGGCGCGGAATTCCAGCTCATAGAGCCCGCGGCGCGCAACTACGTGGCGTCCGAGTATTCCTCCCACGGTGGCCGGCTCACCATGCCCGACGCCTACGTGCGGCGCACCCGCGGCGGCCGCTACATCGAGGTGCGCACGCGCGCCCTGGAGCAGGGCGGCCGCGTGCGCACGTTCACGGACGTCACCGACTACCTGAGCACCCTGGAAGCCCTGCGCCTGAGCGAGTCCCGCTGGCGCAGCCTCACGCACCTGTCCTCCGACTGGTACTGGGAGCAGGACGCGCAGTTCCGCTTCGTGCGGCTGGACGGCAACCCTTACCACGAGGCCGGCGTGCCCAACGAGATGCACTACGGCCTCACGCGCTGGGAGCTGCCCAACACCTTCGTGGGCGATGGCCAGTGGCGCGAGCACCGCAGGCAGCTGGAGGCGCACGAGGTCTTTCACGACTTCGAGATGCAGCGCCTGACCGAAGACGGAAAACCCGTCTGGGTATCGATCAGCGGCGAGCCCATCTTCGATGAAGAGGGCCAGTTCACGGGCTACCGCGGCGTGGCCCGCGACATCACCGAGCGCAAGCTGGCCGAGGCGGAGATCCAGCGCCTGGCGTTCTACGACGAGCTCACGGGCCTGCCCAACCGGCGGCTGCTGATGGACCGGCTGGAGCGCGCGGTGAACATGTGCGCCCGCGAGGGCAGCCATGGGGCCTTGCTGTTCCTGGATCTGGACAACTTCAAGGGCGTCAACGACACCATGGGCCACGAGTGGGGCGACCGGCTGCTGGTGCAGGTGGGCGGCCGCGTCAGCGCCAGCGTGCGGGCCACGGACACCGTGGCGCGCCTGGGGGGCGACGAGTTCGTGGTGGTGGTCCAGGGCCTGGATGCCGAGACGCAGGCGGCCGCGGCCGAAGCGGAAGCCGTGGCCCAGAAGGTGCTGGCCGCGCTGAACCAGCCCTATGTGGTGCACGGCAGCGAAGTGCACAGCACGCCCAGCATTGGCATTGCCCTGTTCCGCGATGTGCAGCTGCCCGTGCAGGAGCTGCTCAAGCGCGCCGATCTGGCCATGTACCAGGCCAAGGCGCAGGGCCGCAACACGCTGTGTTTTTTTGATCCGGCCATGCAGGCGGCGGCCTCCGCGCGGTCGGCGCTGGAGGGGGATCTGCGGCAGGGGCTCGCGCGCAACGAGTTCCTGCTGCACTACCAGCCGGTGGTGGACGAGACGGGCCGTGTGCTGGGCGCCGAGGCGCTGGTGCGCTGGAACCATCCGCTGCGCGGCATGGTGCCGCCCGGGGACTTCATCCCCCTGGCGGAGCAGACCGGCCTCATCCTGCCCCTGGGGCGCCAGGTGCTGGCCATGGCGTGCCGCCAGCTGGCGCGGTGGACCGCGGCGCCCGGGACCGCGGGCTGGAGCGTGGCCGTGAATGTGAGCGCGCAGGAGTTCCGGCAGCCCGACTTCGCGGAGGAAGTCCTCAGCGTGCTGCGCGACTGCGGGGCCGACCCCGCGCGCCTCAAGCTGGAGCTCACGGAAAGCCTGCTGCTGCAGGACGTGGAGGAGAGCATCCACAAGATGCAGGCGCTGCGCACCCAGGGCGTGGGGTTCTCGCTGGACGATTTCGGCACGGGCTACTCGTCGCTCTCCTACCTCAAGCGCCTGCCGCTGGACCAGCTCAAGATCGACCAGAGCTTTGTGCGCGACGTGCTCACCGACCCCAACGATGCCACCATCGCCTGCACCATCATCGCGCTGGCCCACAGCCTCGGGCTGGACGTGGTGGCCGAAGGGGTGGAGACCGAGGGGCAGCGCGACTTCCTGCTGCGCAACGGCTGCAAGCGCTTCCAGGGCTACCTGTTCGGGAGGCCCGGGCCCGCCGAGCTTTTGTAGTTTGCTATTAAATATGTAGCTATTGACGCTTGATGGATAAGCGCCAGAGCCATATTTAATTCAAATTTTGGCGTCAGCCTCAGCCACTGGCACGCATCGGGCGAGAGATGCCAGGCAAGGGCCGCCCCGCAGCGAGGGCATCGTCCCCCTTCCCGGAGCGCGTAGCGCGTCGAGAAAAGGGGGAAGGCACGCAGTGCCTCAGGGGGATGTACCCTGCTACCCGCGCAGCAGCTTGTCCTCGGCCAGCATCAGCGCCGCCGGGTGACCCGAGAGCACCAGCGTGTCGCCCGCCGCCAGCAGCGCATCGTCCACCGCCGAGCTCATGTGGCCGCTGCCGCGGCGCAGGTTCACCACCCGCACCCCCATGGCCGACAGCGCGAGCTGGCCCAGGCTCTTGCCCAGCGCGGTGGAGCCGGGGGGCAGGTTCACGGTGGACAGGCGTTCCTGGTCGCGCTCATTGACGGTGTCGTCGTCCGCGCCGTGGAAGTAGCCGCGCAGCAGGTTGTAGCGCGCGTCGCGCTGGTCCTGCACCAGGCGCAGCACGCGGCGCATGGGCACGCCCACCAGCGCCAGCGCATGGCTGGCCAGCATCAGCGAGCCTTCGATGGCCTCGGGCACCACCTCGGTGGCGCCGGCGGCCTGCAGCTTGTCCAGGTAGAGGTCGTCCTGCGTGCGCACCACCACCGGCACCTGCGGCGCGTGGGAGCGCGCGTTGGCCAGCACCTTCAGCGCGGCGGGCACGTCGATGTAGGTGATGGCCACGGCACTCGCGCGCACCAGGCCCGCGGCCATCAGCGCCTGCAGGCGGGTGGCGTCGCCGTACACCACCGAATCACCGGCGGCGGCGGCTTGCCGCACGCGGTCCGGGTCCAGGTCGAGCGCCATGTAGGGGATGCCTTCGTGCTCCAGCATGCGCGCCAGGTTCTGTCCGCAGCGGCCGTAGCCGCAGATGATCACGTGCTTGCTGCTGTTGATGGACTTGCGCGCGATGCTCGTCATCTGCAGCGACTGCTGCAGCCAGTCGCTGGCCACCAGCTTCATCACGATGCGGTTGCTGTACATGATGAGGAACGGCGTGGCCAGCATCGACAGCACCATGGCCGCCAGGATGGGGTTCATCAGCGCCGGCTGCACCAGCCCGTTGGCCTGCGTGAGCGACAGCAGCACGAAGCCGAATTCGCCCGCCTGGGCCAGGTACAGCCCGGTGCGCAGGGCCACGCCGGTCGTGGCGCCCATGCCCCGCGCGAGCACCAGGATGATCACCAGCTTGAGGAGCAGGGGCACCGTGAGCAGCGCCAGCACCAGGGCCCAGCGGTCCACCAGGATGTGCCAGTCCAGCATCATGCCGATGGTGATGAAGAACAGGCCGAGCAGCACGTCGTGGAAAGGCCGGATGTCCGTGCCCACCTGGTGGCGGTACTCGGTTTCCGACACCAGCACGCCCGCGATGAAGGCCCCGAGGGCCAGGCTCAGCCCCGCCAGCTCCGTGAGCCAGGCCAGGCCCAGGGTGATCAGCAGCAGGTTGAGCATGAACAGCTCGTCGCTCTTGCGCCGCGCCACCAGGGTCAGCCACCAGCGCATCAGCCGCTGCCCGCCCGTGAGCAGGATGCCCACCAGCACCGTGGCCTTGACCAGGGCCCACGCCAGCGCGGTCAGGAGCTGGTCCGGGGACGAGCTCAGCGCGGGAATCAGCACCAGCAGCGGCACCACGGCCAGGTCCTGGAAGAGCAGGATGCCCATCACCCTGCGGCCGTGCTCGCTTTCCAGCTCCGCCCGTTCGGCCATGAGCTTGACCACGATGGCCGTGCTGCTCATGGCCATCACGCCCGAGAGCGCCAGCGCGGTCTGCCAGCCCATCTCCCAGACGCCGCCCGCCACGCGCGCGAGCAGCAGCGCCGCGCCCGACACCACGGCCATCGTCAGCACCACCTGCATCAGGCCCAGGCCGAACACCTGGCGGCGCATGGCGCGCAGCTTGGGCAGGCTGAACTCCAGCCCGATGGCGAACATCAGGAACACCACGCCGAATTCGCCCAGGTGGCGCACCCCTTCCGAGTTCTGCGCCAGCGCCAGCGCATGCGGCCCGATCAGCACGCCCGCCGCCAGGTAGCCCAGCATGGGGGGCAGCTTGAGGCTGCGGCAGGCCACCACGCCCAGCACCGCGGCCAGCAGGTAGAGCAAGGTGAGGGCGAGAGAGGACATGGTTCGATGCTATCCGAGGCCAGCAGCCTGTTCACGATCTTCTTGTCCGAAGCACGGGGCGTGCCAGAGGGGGACAATAAATCCAGGGCCCGCCCAGGGCCTGCCCGGTCGATAGAATCCCGGGATGACTCCCGCACCTGCCGCACTGCCCCCCTTTGATGCTGATCAGGCCCTGCGTCTGGCACGTGAGACTTTTGACATCGAGGCTGCGGCCGTCCTGGGGCTGAAGACCCGTGTTGGCGCGTCGTTCACGCAGGCCGTGCAGGCGATCCTCACTGTGCGCGGGCGGGTGGTGGTGATGGGCATCGGCAAGAGTGGGCATGTCGGGCGCAAGATTGCCGCCACGCTCGCCTCCACCGGGACACCCGCCATGTTCGTGCACCCGGCCGAAGCCAGTCACGGCGACCTTGGCATGATCAAGTCCATCGACATCGTGCTGGCGCTCTCCAATAGCGGGGAGGTGGATGAAGTCACCACCCTGCTGCCCGTGATCAAACGCCTGGGAGCCATGTTGATTGCGATGACAGGGCGGCCACAATCCACCCTGGCCAAACATGCGGACATCGTGCTCGACAGCGGCGTGGAACGAGAAGCCTGCCCGTTGCAGCTCGCCCCCACCGCCAGCACCACCGCCCAGCTGGCCATGGGCGACGCCCTGGCCGTGGCGCTGCTCGATGCCCGGGGCTTCCGCCCCGAAGACTTTGCCCGTTCGCACCCCGGCGGTGCGCTGGGGCGCAAGCTGCTCACCCATGTGAGCGACGTCATGCGGACAGGGGCGGAAATCCCGAAAGTGGCGCCCGGCGCCGCCTTCAGCGACCTCATGCGCGAGATGAGCGCCAAGGGGCTGGGTGCCTCGGCCATCGTGGACGCGGCCGGGCAGGTGCTGGGCATCTTCACCGACGGCGACCTGCGCCGCCGCATCGAGGCGGGGGCCGATCTGCGCACCGCCACGGCCGAGCAGGTGATGCACCCCAGCCCGCGCCGCATCGCGCCGGATGCGCTGGCGGTGGATGCCGCGGAAATGATGGAGGCCCATGCCATCACCAGCGTGCTGGTGGTGGATGCCGCGGGCGTGCTCACCGGGGTCGTGCACATCGGCGACCTCATGCGCGCCAAGGTGATCTGATGGTGGCGGGCCCCTCTTCCTCCTCCTCCTTCCTGCCCGATGCCGCGCCCGCGCTGCAGATCGATCCCGAGCTGCTGCTGCGGGCCCAGGGCGTGCGCGTCGCCTTCTTCGATGTCGACGGCGTGCTGACCGACGGCGGCCTGTACATCAGCGAATCGGGCGAGACCCTCAAGCGCTTCAACACCCTGGATGGGCACGGGCTCAAGCTGCTGCAAAAGGCGGGCATCACCCCCGTGGTGATCACGGGGCGCGACTCCCTGCCCCTGCGCGTGCGCCTGAAGGCCCTGGGCGTGGAGCACGCCGTCTTCGGCACCGAGAACAAACGCCCGGCCGCCGAGCAGATCCTGGCCACCCTGGGGCTGGGCTGGTCCGACGCCGCCGCGATGGGGGACGACTGGCCCGACCTGCCCGTCATGCGCCGCAGCGCCTTTGCGTGCGCGCCGGCCAATGCCCAGGCCGAAGTGCGCCAGGCGGCCCATTTCGTGACCCAGGCCCGGGGAGGCGACGGCGCCGCGCGGGAGCTGTGCGACCTGCTGCTGGTGGCCACGGGCCGCTACGCCGCACTGCTGGCGGAATACACCGCATGACCCGGCCCGCCCCGCACCCATGGACCACGGGCCAGGCTGGCGCCCCCGGCCCGGAGGCGGCCCCATGACGCGCAACGTGATCCGCCAGGGCTGGGACCAGTTCTCGCTGTACCTGCCCGTCGTGCTCATGGGCCTGCTGGCGCTGGGCACCTGGTGGCTGGTGCGCAACGCGCCCATGCCCCTGCTGCCCGCCGCCGAACGCCAGCAGGGGCACCAGCCAGACTACTTCATGAAATCCTTCTCGGTGAAGAGCTTTGACGCCGCGGGGCGGCTGCAGAGCGAGGTGCAGGGCGCGGAGGCGCGGCACTACCCCGACACCGACACGCTGGAGATCGACAAGGCGCGCATGCGCTCGGTCACGCCCGCCGGGCGCCTCACCGTGGCCACGGCGGACCGCGCCCTGACCAACGCCGATGGTTCGGAGGTCCAGCTGTTCGGCAACGCCATCGTCACGCGCGAGCCCCTGGCCGCCAGGCCGGGGACGCCGGCGCAGCCGCGGCTCGAGTTCCGCAGCGAATTCCTGCACGCCTATACCAGCACGGAGCGTGTGCGTTCGGACAAGCCCGTCACCCTCACGCGCGGCAACGATCGCTTCACCGCCGACGGCATGGACTACGACAACCTCGACCAGGTGCTGCAACTGCGCGGGCGCGTGCGCGGCGTGCTCCAGCCCGGCACGGCCAAGCCCTAGCCGCCGAGCCCACCCCTGTCCCTGCCCGGAGCCCCCCATGACCACTCCCCTTGTCTTCATCACCGGAGCGTCCAGCGGCATCGGGCAGGCGCTGGCCCTGCGTTTCCATCGCTCGGGCTACCGCCTGGCGCTGGCGGCGCGCCGGACATCCGAGGTGAAAACATGGGCTGACGCACAAGGGATAAGCGCGGATAGCTACGAAATTTATAGCGCAGACGTGGCGGTCACCGACAGCATCGTTGCGGCGGGCCGCGACTGTGTCGCGCGCCAGGGAGTACCGGACGTGGTCATCGCCAATGCCGGCATCAGCGTGGGCATGGACACGGCCGTGCGTGATGACCTCGAAGTGATGGCGCGCACCTTTGCCACCAACAATATCGGCGTGGCGGCCACGTTCCACCCCTTTGTCGATGCCATGGCGCAGCGGGGCAGCGGCACGCTGGTGGGCATCGGCAGCGTGGCGGGCATCCGGGGCCTGCCCGGCCACGGCGCCTACTGCGCCAGCAAGGCCGCCGTCATCAGCTATTGCGAAAGCCTGCGCGGGGAAATGCGCCCGCACGGCGTGCGCGTGGTCACCATTTCGCCGGGCTACATCGACACGCCGCTCACGCGCCAGAACCGCTACAGCATGCCGTTTCTGATGCAGGCCGGTGATTTCGCGGACCATGCCTACCGGGCCATCACCCAGGGCGTGAGCTACCGGGTCATCCCGTGGCAGATGGGGGTGGTCGCCAAGGTGCTGCGGCTCCTGCCGAACGCGCTTTTCGACAAGCTGCTGTCAGGCCGCCCCCGCAAGCGGCGCCAGGACGAGCAGACATAGCGCGCCGGCCCCGCGCCGGGGCGCTGCCGCCGCCCGCCCGCCGGCTGGGGCGGCCGCCCATGAAAAAAGCCCCCGAAGGGGCTTTGGCCTTGCCAGGAAAACTCCCCGGCAGGGTGCTTCTTCAGTAGCTGCTGCCGCCGCCACCGCCATAGCCGCCACCGCCGCCGTTGCGGCCACCACCGCCACCGCCGCCGTTGCGGGAACCGGAGCCGTAGGGGCTGCGGAATCCACCTTCGCTGCGGCCGCCACCGCCGTAACCACCGCCGCCGCCACCCTCGCGGCCGCCGCCATAGCCACCACCGCCGCCTTCACGGCCACCGCCGTAGCCGCCACCACCACCGCTGCGGCCACCACCGCCGCCGTAGCCGCCGCCACCGCCGCCAAATCCACCGCTGCGGGGTGGGCGGGGCTCCATGGGGCGTGCTTCATTCACGACGATGCTGCGGCCGCCCAGGGGCTGGCCATTCATGCCGTTGATCGCGGCCTGGGCTTCTGCGTCGCTGCCCATTTCCACGAAGCCAAAGCCCTTGGATCGACCCGTGTCGCGCTCCATCATGACCTTGGCGCTGGTCACTGCGCCGAATTGGCCGAAGGCCTGTTCCAGATCGCTGTCGCGCACCGAGTACGGCAGGTTGCCGACGTACAGTTTGTTGCCCATCGAGGGACTCCTCAAAAACACATGGATAAAGCGATGGAGTCCCGAAAACGCAGCCAGCTAATCTCAATGACGCTCTCAGCGCGAAACTGACGGATCACCGCAAACTTGGAAACGGGTTGCACCCGCCAACCCATTATGCGCCACACTTTTGCCGAAAAAGCAAGCGGTGATGCCGACTGTGGTGGCGATACCGCGCGGCCATGAAAAAAGGAGCCCTGGGGCTCCTTTGTCTTGCCTTCGGCAGGCCGCGAGGTCTGCCGATGAGGTCTTTTTAGTAGCTGCTACGGCCACCGCCGTAACCACCACCACCGCCGCCGCCGCTACGGCCACCGCCGTAACCGCCGCCGCCACCACCGCCGTAGCCGCCACCACCACCGTTGCCGCCGCCGAAGCCGCCGCTACGGGGAGCACGGGGCTCCATGGGGCGGGCTTCATTGACCACGAGGTCACGGCCGCCGAAGTTTTGGCCATGCACGCCTTGGATGGCGGCTTGGGCTTCTGCATCGCTGCCCATTTCGACAAAGCCGAAGCCCTTGGAGCGGCCGGTGTCGCGCTCCATCATGACCTTGGCGCTGCCAACCGAGCCGTACTGGCTGAAGGTCTGCTGCAGATCTTCGTCGCGGAAAGAGTAGGGCAGGTTGCCCACGTAAAGTTTGTTGCCCATGAAGGACTCCTGAAAAAACATGAAAACGCGATGGAGCCCGACGCAATCAACAAACCTGTGACGACTTCAAAGACGCGAAACTGACCATTCACCGCTAAGCTAACTGCTCTCCTGCAAGCAGAAAAGCGAACCCATTATTAATCACTTTATGTGGCGCGTGGGGTTTTATTTCTGGGGAAAGCCGCCCGTCGTGCACAAATCAGGGGTTTTCACGCGTGCGCGGAAGGGTTTTCCCGAGGAAAAAAGACAGGCGGTCACGGCCGGGGCACCCCCGCCAGGCTGGCGCAGGGTAAAATACGCGGGTCTTTGGGGAGTAGCCCGCCCGGTGCGCAATGCGCCGGGGGCATGCGTCAACAAACTTGGGTCCGGTGGACCTATGGCGCATGCGGTTTTCTAGCTGGGCGAGACCATTGACTGCATGCCGATCCAAATGGCCGGAGTCGGGGTGCAGTCAATGCGTTTCGAACAACATCCGGCCGGACAGGACCCCCACATGGAACCGTTTTTCATCTCCACCGCCATCGTCGCGCTCGCCGAAATGGGCGACAAGACGCAGCTTCTGGCGCTCGTGCTCGCCGCACGCTTTCGCAAACCCTGGCCCATCGTCCTCGGTATCCTGGTGGCCACGCTGGTCAACCATGGCCTGGCCGGCGCCGTGGGCTCGTGGGTGACGACGTTCGTGGGGCCGCAGATCCTGCGCTGGATCCTGGGGGCATCGTTCATCGCGATGGCCATCTGGATGCTGATCCCCGACAAGCTTGACGAAGGCGAGGCCGACGGCTCGCCGCGCTGGGGGGTGTTCGGCACCACGCTGATCGCGTTCTTCCTGGCCGAGATGGGCGACAAGACGCAGATCGCCACCGTCATGCTGGCCGCGCAGTACAACGCCTACCTGTGGGTGGTGGCAGGCACCACGCTGGGCATGATGATCGCCAACGCGCCCGTGGTGTGGCTGGGCGAGCGCATCACCCGCCGGGTGCCGATCCGCGCGGTGCACATCGTGTCTGCCGTGATCTTCCTGGTGCTGGGGCTGCTGGCCATCTTCACGCCGGTCGGCTGAGGGAGGCTGCGAAAAGCAGGAGCCATCCGCAGGCGCTTTTGGTATATTTGCCAGACGCGCCGATTTGCCACAGCTTGCGGGCGCTTTATAAATCCTGCTAAAGACCCGTCCGACCTATGTACCCGGCCTCGTTTTTAGCGACGCCGGGTTTTTTTGTCCTGGGGCGGCGCTCCAGGTCAGGGCGGCTTCCTTGTTTGTGGAGCAGCGGCGCGCGCAAGCGGTGGAACATGAGGGCTCACCAGTTCCAACTATGTCGTTCATCGCAACACCTCAGACCATGCACTTTGCGGAGGTGCTGCCGCTGCAAAGCGGTGCGTCCATCCGCGACTACCACCTGGCCTACGAGACCTACGGCACGCTCAACGCCGACCGCTCCAATGCCGTGCTCGTGTGCCACGCGCTCAACGCCTCGCACCACGTGGCCGGCGTCTACGCGGGCCAGGACAAGAGCGAAGGCTGGTGGGACAACATGATCGGCCCGGGCAAGCCCGTGGACACCGACCGCTTCTTCGTCATCGGCGTGAACAACCTGGGCTCGTGCTTCGGCTCCACCGGCCCCATGCACAACCACCCCGACACGGGCGAGGTCTACGGCGCGGATTTCCCGGTGGTCACGGTGGAGGACTGGGTCAACGCCCAGGCCCGCCTGCTCGACCGCCTGGGCATCCAGCAGCTCGCCGCCGTGCTGGGCGGCAGCCTGGGCGGCATGCAGGCGCTCTCCTGGACGCTGCAGTACCCCGAGCGCATGCGCCACGCGGTGGTGGTGGCCAGCGCGCCCAACCTCACGGCCGAGAACATCGCCTTCAACGAGGTGGCCCGCCGCGCCATCGTGACGGACCCGGACTTTCACGGCGGCCACTTCTACCGGCACGGCGTGATTCCGAAACGCGGCCTGCGCATCGCCCGCATGATCGGCCACATCACGTACCTGAGCGACGACGTGATGAACGAGAAGTTCGGGCGGCAGCTGCGCGAGGGCCTGGAACTCAAGTACAGCACGCAGGACATCGAATTCCAGATCGAGAGCTACCTGCGCTACCAGGGCGACAAGTTCAGCGACTACTTCGATGCCAACACCTACCTGCTGATCACGCGCGCGCTGGACTACTTCGACCCCGCGCGCACCCAGGGCGGCAACCTCACGCGGGCGCTGGCGCGGGCCACGGCGCGCTTCCTGCTGGTGAGCTTCACCACCGACTGGCGCTTCTCACCCAAGCGCAGCCGCGAGATCGTCAAGGCGCTGCTCGACAACCGCCGCAGCGTGAGCTACGCCGAGATCGACGCGCCCCATGGGCATGATGCCTTTTTGCTCGATGACGCCCGCTACATGGGCGTGATGCGCTCTTACTTCGATAGCATTGCAAAGGAGCTGCAGCCATGACCGAAAAAGCGGCGATGCAAGCCCTGGCACGCCTGGTGCCCCCCGGCTCGCGCGTGCTCGACCTGGGCTGCGGCAACGGTGCCATGCTCGACTACCTGCAGCGCGAGCGCGGCTGCAGCGGCTACGGCGTGGAGATCGACGATGCCAACGTGCTCGCCTGCGTGCAGCGCGGGGTGGATGTGATCCAGCTCAACCTCGACGAGGGGCTGGCCATGTTCGACGACAACAGCTTTGACGTGGTGCTGCAGATCGACACGCTGCAGCACCTGCGCAATGCCGAAACCATGCTGCGCGAGACCGCGCGCGTGGGCCGCACGGGTGTGGTGGCGTTTCCCAACTTTGCGCACTGGCCCAACCGCCTGTCCATCCTGCGCGGACGCATGCCCGTGACGCGGCGCCTGCCTTACCAGTGGTACGACACGCCCAACATCCGCGTGGGCACCTACAAGGACTTCGAAGTGCTGGCCACCAAGAACAGCCTGCGCATCCTGGATTCCTTCGGGCTGCAGGATGGACAGGAAGTGCGCTGGCTGCCCAACGCGCGCGCGGGCACGGCCGTCTTCCACTTCGAACACGCGTAGCGCTTACCGGGGTGTACGCCCCGGCGACACGCCGCTGTCAAGCGCATCGGCTAAGGTGCGGGCTCCGTTTGTAGGAGACCCGCATGAAACGCATTGCACTGCGCGCCGTGACTGCTGCCGCGCTGTTGACCACCTGGGCGCTGGGCGCCGTCGCCCAGGCCTGGCCGCCCACCCCCACCGTCATTGCTCACCGGGGCGCATCGGCCCTGCGGCCGGAGCACACGCTCGCCGCGTACCAGAAGGCCATTGACGACGGCGCCGACATCATCGAGCCCGACCTGGTCATCACCAAGGACGGCGTGCTGGTGGCGCGGCACGAGAACGCCATCGCCATCCTGGGCGCTGATGGCTCGGTGAAGGAAGCCACCACCGACGTGGTGGACCGCCCCGAGTTCGCGGGCCGCAAAACCACCAAGACCATCGACGGCCAGGCCATCACCGGCTGGTTCACCGAAGACTTCACGCTGGCCGAGCTCAAAACCCTGCGCGCCCGCGAGCGCATCCCTGCGCAGCGCCCGGCCAACGTGGCCTATAACGGTCAGTTCGAGGTACCCACTTTGCAGGAGGTGATCGACTTGGCCAAGGCGGCGACGGCCAAGACCGGTCGCACCGTCGGCATCTACCCCGAGACCAAACACCCCACCTACTTCCAGTCCATCGGCCTGCCGCTGGAGGCGCCGCTGCTGGCCGTGCTGGAGAAGAACGGCTGGAACCACAAGGACGCGCCCGTGTTCGTGCAGTCGTTCGAGGTGGCCAACCTGCAGGCGATCCGCAGGCTCAGCAGCGTGCGCCTGGTGCAGCTGGTGGCTCCCTCGGGCCGGCCGTATGACTTTGTGGCCCAGGGCGCGGCCAATGCGCGCGGTTATGCCGACCTGATCACGCCCGAAGGCCTGAAGCAGGTGGCCACGTATGCCAATGCCATCGGCCCTTTCAAGACCCTGGTCGTGCCGGTGAAGGACGGCCTGCCCGGCGAACCCACGCCGCTGGTCGCGCGTGCCCGCGCCGAAGGCCTGGCCGTGCACATCTGGACGCTGCGGCCCGAGAACGCCTTCCTGCCCGCCGGCCTGAAGAAGGCTCCGGCGGCGGATGGCACGGCGCGCGGCGACAGCGCGGCCGAGATCACGGCGTATCTGCGCGCGGGCATCGACGGCTTCTTTACCGATGACCCCGCCGTGGGCCGCGCCGCGGTGCGGGCGTTCACCGGCAAGCAGTGAAGCCGGGCGGCTGCCCCGGAAGGCGCGGCGTGTCGCGGCGCGGCCATGCCGCTCAGGAAGAGTCGCTTTCCACGACCGCCTTCACGGCGGCCAGGGCCCGTGGCAGGTCCTCGCAGGGGATGGAGCCCAGCGCCAGGCGCAGCGCATGCGGCACGTGTGCCGTGGTGGCAAACCCTTCGGCGGTGGACACCGCAACGCCGCGCTGCGCGAGCGCCCCGGCCACGCGGTCCGCACGCTGGTCGTCGCCCAGCGGCAGCCAGGCAAAGTACGAATGCGGGTGCCGCACCAGCGGCAGCCCGGCCAGGGCCTCGCTGGCGATGGCCTGGCGGCGGGCCGCGTCGGTGCGCTTTTCGGCCTCCAGGCGCGCCACGGTGCCGTCCTCGATCCAGCCGCAGGCGATGGCAGTGATCACGCCCGCCGTGTTCCAGGAGGTGGCACGCACGGCGCGCTCGATGGGGGCGATCAGCGCCGGCGCGGCCGCGACAAAACCAAAGCGCAGGCCCGTGGCCACGTTCTTCGACAGGCTCGACAGGTAGACCGTGCGCTCGGGCGCCAGCGCGGCCACGGGCGGCGGCGCGTCGGCCGCCAGGTAGGCGTAGGGGGCGTCCTCCAGCACCAGCAGGTCGTGGGCGCGCGCCAACGCCACCAGGCGCTTGCGGGCCCCCGCATCCATCACGCAGCCCAGCGGGTTGTGCAGCGTGGGCATGGTGTAGATGGCGCGCACGGGCCGGGCCTGGCACAGGCGCTGCAGGGCGTCCAGGTCCGTGCCGCCCGGCCCGACGGGCACGGGCGCCAGGTCCAGCCGCATGCGCTCGGCCAGCACGCGAAAACCGGGGTAGGTGAGGGCATCCACCGCCACCACGTCGCCGGGGCTGAGCAGCCCCAGCGCCGCCACCGCCATGCCGTGCTGCGCGCCGTTGACGATGAGCACCTGCTCGCCGGTCACCCACAGCTGGCGGGTGGCCAGGTGCCGGGCGACGATGGCGCGCTCGTGCGGCCGCCCGCCGTAGGGGTGGTAGTGCAGAAGGGATTCCAGGTCGCCCGATGCCGCCAGCCTGCGCAGCGCGTCGCGCAGCAGGTCCGCCTGCCCCGGCACGCCGGGGCTGTTGAACGACAAGTCCGCCGAGCCGGGTGCGGGCGTGGCCAGGTCGGCGCCCAGGCCGCGCGGGCAGGAGGCATCGCGCACGAAGGTGCCGCGCCCGGTTTCGCCCACCACCAGGCCAATGGCCTCCAGCTCGGCGTACACGCGGCTGGCGGTGGCCAGCGCCAGGCCGTGGCGCTGCGCCAGGGCGCGGTGCGTGGGCAGGCGGGTGCCGGGCCGCAGCCGGCCCGCGCGGATGTCGGTGGCCAGCGCATCCACCACCTGCTTGTACCGGACCTGGCCCATGGCGCCTCCGCAGTGTATTCATGACAATTTTTTGATTGTATTGAACACCGCCGATACCATGGGCTCCACTGTTCATCCACCGCCGGCGGGGGCCGTTTTCCCGCCAGGAGAAGCGCCATGCGCATTGCCATACTGACGTTCGAAGGTTTCAACGAGCTGGACTCGCTCATCGCCCTGGGTGTTCTCAACCGGGTGAAGAAGCCGGGCTGGCAGGTGTGCCTGGCCTGCCCCGCGCCCCGGGTGCGGTCCATGAACGGCGTGGTGGTGGAAGCGCAGGCGCCGCTGTCCTGGGCCCGCACGGCCGATGCCGTGCTGGTGGGCAGCGGCATGCAGACGCGCGAGGTGGTGAACGACGCATCCCTGATGGCGCAGATGGACTTCGATCCTGCCCGCCAGCTGCTGGGCGCCCAGTGTTCGGGCACGCTGGTGCTGGCCCGCCTGGGCCTGCTTGGCGGCGTGCCCGCCTGCACCGACCTGACCACGAGGCCCTGGGTGCAAGAGGCCGGGGTCACGGTGCTGAACCAGCCCCTGGTCGCGCACGGCAACATCGCCACGGCCGGCGGCTGCCTGGCCGCGCCGTACCTGGCCGCGTGGGTGATCGCCCGGCTGGAAGGCGTGGAGGCCGCGGAAAGCGCGCTTCACTACGTGGCCCCGGTTGGCGAGAAGGAGGCGTACGTGGCCCGCGCCATGGGCCACCTTGAAAAGTACCTGGCCCCGGCCTGAACGGGCGCCGCGGCATCAGGGCGATGCGGGGGCCTGCGGCGCGGGGCTGGCGCTCGCGGTGCCGGGTTTCGCGCCCCTGCGCCGCCCCAGGTCCCGCGCGTGCGCCACCCAGCCCGCCAGCCGCTCCTTGCTGGCGGTGCGCACCGGCCCGAAGCTGTGCACCCGCACGGGCCGGATGCCGCAATACTCCAGGATGGCCTTCTTCATCTGGTGATGCCCCGGCATGCGCGTGACCCAGCGGAAGTACCAGGGCGGTGAATCCATGGTCACCAGCAGTTCGCCCGAGCGCCCTGCCAGCAGCCTGTCCCACAGCGGCGAGCCGGCGCGGTACTTGAACGCGTAGCCGGGCAGGAAGGTGCGGTCGATGAAACCCTTGAGCAGCGCGGGCATCGCGCCCCACCAGATGGGGTAGACCCACACGAGGTGTCCGGCCCAGCGGATGTCGGCCTGTGCGGCGGCCAGATCGGGCTCCAGGGGCTGCGCGGCGCCGTAGCCCAGGAACAGCGGATCGAACGCCAGCTGCCCCACGTCCAAGAACCGCACCTCGGCGCCCGCGTCCAGCGCCCCTTCGGCATAGGCGCGGGCCATGCCCGCGCACAGGCTGGCGGGCGCCGGGTGGCCCAGGATGACCAGAATGCGTTGTTGTGCCACAGAACCTCCATCACACACGTTGTTGTCGATGGCGCCATGGTCACCTTGCCCCACGGGGCAGAGTCAAGCAGCTGGATCAAGCCGGCGCGCGATGCGGCGCGCCCCGCGCCACCGGGGCGGTGAATTGCCGGGCGTCGCGGGCCGCGGGCGGAACCGGCGCGGCCACGGCGCAGGCCTGCGCCGTGGCGGGCACGGCCATGCCGTCGCAGGCATGCAGTTGCGCCTGCAGCTGCGCCAGTTCGGCATCGAGCGCCTGCAGCCGCAGCAGCTCCTGCGCCACCGCCACCCGCCGGGCCGCCACCCGCTGCGCCATGCGGTCCCCGCCCTCGGCGGTGTGCATCTGGTCCAGGCCGTCGAGTTCCGACAGCCGAAAACCCAGGGCCTGGGCCTGGCGGATCAGCCGCACCTGGGCCACATCGGCCTCGCCGTACTGGCGGTAGCTGCCGTTGCGCGCCACGGTGCCCAGCAGGCCTCGCCCCTCGTACAGGCGGATGGCCTTGGGGGTGGTGCCGGTGCGTCGGGCGAGTTCTCCAATGCGCATGCGTGTGTCCTTGGTGTACCGTCAGGCTGCTATTGAATATATAGCTGTTCGCGCTTGTCCATGTAGCGCCAGGGGCTGTTTTGAGCCTATTGCTTCGCAGCGGTGCGCCCAGGCCCCCATGCCGCGCGATAAGCTGCCGGGTCCCGACGCCCTCCACCGCCTGCCATGCCACAGTTTGCCGCCAACCTGAGCCTGATGTACACCGAGCTGCCGTTCCTGCAGCGCTTCGAGGCCGCCGCGCGCGACCGGTTCACCGCCGTGGAGTTCCAGTTTCCGTACGCGTTCGCGCCCGCCGAGGTGGCCGCGCGGCTGCAGGACAGCGGCCTGCAGCTGGTGCTGTTCAACGCCCCGGCGGGCGGTACCGACCGCGCCGGCATGGCCGCCGCCTGGGAACACGGCGCACGCGGCACGGCCGCGCTGCCGGGGCGCGAGGCAGAGTTCCGCGCGGGAGTCGAGGAAGCCCTGCGCCATGCCGAGGTGCTGGGCTGCCCGCGCATCCATGTGCTCTCGGGCACCGTGCCGCCGGGCGTCGAGCGCGAATCGCTCAAGGACCTGTGCGCGGGCAACCTGCGCTGGGCGGCAGCGCAGGCCGCGCGGGCCGGGCGCGAGATCCTCATCGAGCCCATCAACCTGCGCGACATGCCGCGCTACTTCCTGAACCGGCAGGACCATGCCCACGAGCTGCTGGATGCGGTGCAGGCCGACAACCTCAAGGTGCAGATGGACCTGTACCACTGCCAGATCGTGGAAGGGGACCTGGCCGCCAAGCTGCGGCGCTACCTGCCCACGGGCCGCGTCTCGCACATCCAGATCGCCGGCGTGCCCGGCCGCCACGAGCCCGACACCGGCGAGCTGAATTACCCCTACCTCTTCGACACCATCGATGCCCTGGGCTACCGCGGCTGGGTCGGCTGCGAATACCGGCCGGCGGCCGGCACCTCGCAAGGCCTGGGCTGGATGAAGGGGAAGACCCCCTGATCCGCGTTGGGCCATCCCCCCGGGGGGCGCCCCGTTTCGCACGCTATGGTCCATGCACGGGCCGCGTCGAGGTACGCAGCTTTGCGTAAGGGAATGCGTGAATAAATGTAACAAGCCTCCGGACTTAGAGTGAAGCAGCGTGTTCTCAGGCGTTTGAGAACCCTTTCTGAGACCGGCCCAGCCGGCTTTGGGCTTTCAATCTCCAGGAGACATACCGCATGGCCGCTTCCCTTGCCAACAACCGTTCCGTCGCCCGGCAGGTCACGCTGGCGGCCATTGCGCTGGTGGCCCTGGTGCTCGTGTTCGTGGGGCTGGCCATCGCCGTGCTGACCGAGCGCAGCACGCGCGCCCAGGTGGTGGCCAGCGTGGGCGACACGGCGCAGAGCGTGGCCCAGTCGCTGGACGCGGCCGACAACACCAACCGCGAACTGGTGCAGCTCACCATGCGGGGCTTTCAGCGCTACTTCGAGGGCGTGATGCACCTGGACGAGGCCACGGGCGAGCTGCGCAGCTACGGCGCGCTGGTCAACGAGGACTACGGCTCGGTCGACAAGTTCGCCAGCGAGACGGGCGGCATCGCCACGGTGTTCGCGCGCAAGGGCGAGGACTTCATGCGCGTGACCACGTCGGTCAAGAACGACAAGGGCGAGCGCCAGCAGGGCACGCCCCTGTCCCGCGACGACCCGGCCTACGCCACGGTGGCCAGGGGCGAGCCCTACACCGGCGTCACCGTGGTGGGGGGCAAACCCTACATGGGCCACTACCTGCCGTCCAAGGACGCCTCGGGCAAGGTGATCGCGCTGCTCTTTATCGGCAACGACATCAGCGTGTTCCACGCCATGCTGCAAAAGCAGGTGGCGCAGACAAAATTCTTCGAGCACGGCGGCACCTATGTGGTCAACCCCGGCGCCTCGCTCGACAAGGCCGTGTTCGTGTACCACCCCACGGCGCGCGGCAAGCGCGTGCTGGAGGCCTACCCCGAGGCGCGCCCCTTCTTCGAGGCGCTGGCCGCCTCCGGCGACGGCTTCGTGCGCGAGGCCGCGCCCGTGCTGGGCGCGGGCGCCACCGACCCCTGGGCGCTGGTGCGCAAGACGGGCGGGGGCTGGTGGGTGGTGGCCGAGGTGGCCGACGGCGAAGCCATGGCCAGCCAGCGCCGCGTCACGCTGGCGGTGTGGGGCCTGATGGCCCTGGCCGTGGTGCTGCTGGCCATCGGCCTGTTCCTCATGCTGCGCCGGGGCGTGAGCCGCCCGCTGCAGGACCTCACGCAGGCCATCACGCTGGTGGCGCAGGGCGACCTCACCGAGGAATTCCGCACCACGCGGCGCGACGAGATCGGCGCGCTGGTGCAGGAGGTCGAAGGCATGCGCCAGCGCTACACGCAGATGCTGCAGCAGGTGCGCACGGCGGTGGACAGCATCACCACGGCCAGCGCCGAGATCGCCAGCGGCAACCAGGACCTGTCGGCCCGCACCGAGGCCACGGCCAGCAGCCTGGCCCAGACGGCACAGAGCATGGAGCAGCTCACGTCCACGGTGCGCCAGTCGGCCGATGCCGCGCGCCAGGCCAACCAGCTGGCCAGCACCGCCGCCGCCGTGGCCGCGCGCGGCGGCCAGGTGGTGGGCGAGGTCGTCACCACCATGGGCGACATCAACCAGAGCTCGCGCAAGATCGCCGACATCATCAGCGTGATCGACTCCATCGCCTTCCAGACCAACATCCTCGCGCTCAACGCGGCGGTGGAGGCGGCGCGCGCGGGCGAACAGGGCCGGGGCTTCGCGGTGGTGGCCAGCGAGGTGCGGTCGCTGGCGGGGCGCAGCGCCGAGGCGGCGCGCGAGATCAAGGCGCTCATCGGCGCCTCGGTGGAGCGCGTGGAGTCGGGCGCGCGCCTGGTACAGAACGCGGGCAGCACCATGGACGAGATCGTGGGCTCTGTCCAACGCGTGGGCGACATCATTGGCGAGATCACGGCGGCCTCGGGCGAGCAGTCCGACGGCATCGGCCAGGTGAACACGGCGGTGAACCAGCTCGACCAGATGACCCAGCAGAACGCCGCGCTGGTGGAGCAGTCCGCCGCCGCCGCCCAGAGCCTGCGCGACCAGGCGCAGCGGCTGGCCGGGGCGGTGCAGGTCTTCAAGCTCTCGCGCGGCCCCGGCGACGAGCCTGCGCCCGCGGACCGGCCGGCCTTGGCAGCGTCCCCCGCCCCCGCCCGGCTGCGCTGACGGGCCCGGGCCTGCGGGGGCCGGCGGCGGGCCCCGGCGCGGGCGGCTTGGCAATTGATCGGTTCTCGCGCCCGATTCCATGGTTTATGCTGGGCTGAACTTCCTTGTCCGCACAACCCCACCTGCCCGCCATGGCCGCCCATGTTCCCACCATGCTGGCAATGATCATTGTCAGCTCGCTGATGATGGCGGCCTCCATGGCCGTGGTGGGCTGGGGGCGCCGGCGCGACGGCCTGGGGCGGTGGGCCGCCGCCCTGCTGGTCAATGCCATGGGGCACCTGCTGATCATGCTGCGCGGGCAGGTGCCGGACGCGCTGTCCGTGGTGATGGGCAACCTGCTGCTGTCCTGCGTCTTCGTGGGGATGATCGCGGCGATCTACCAGTTCCAGGGCCGTCCGGTGCGGTGGCTGCTCTTGCTCACGCCGTCCGCGCTGGTCACGGGGTTCGTCATCGCATTCATCGACAACTTTCCGGCGCGCGTGAGCTTCGTGGGCCTGGCCATCGGCCTGCAGGCCGTGTGGGCCCTGGCCGCGGCGCTGGAGCGCCGCCATGCCACCGTGGGGCGCGGCCAATGGCTGCTGGTGGCGGGGCTCGGGCTGGAGGCGCTGGTCCTGGGCGGCCGCGCGCTGCTGGCCCTCAGCGCCAGCGAGGCGGCCACCGGCATCCTGCAGGGCAGCGCCCTGCAGACCCTGACCTTCATGGGCACCGTGTCGGTGGTGCTCATCAGCTCCATGGGCTTCGTGTTCATGTCGCGCGACCGCGCGGACGAAAACAACCGCATCATGGCGGCGCTCGATCCGCTCACGGGCGTGGCCAACCGCCGCGCGCTGATCGCCGCGCTGGACCGCGACGTGGCGCGCGCCGTGCGCACGCGCGAGTCCATCGCGCTGATGATGGTGGACATCGACCATTTCAAGCGCGTGAATGACCGCCACGGCCACCCCGCGGGCGACCAGGTGCTGTGCAGCGTGGTCAGCGTGCTGAAGGAGCGCGTGCGGGCGCAGGACCTCGTGGGCCGCTACGGCGGCGAGGAATTCATGGTGGTGCTGCCCGACACCACCCTGCTGGGGGCCGAGCAGCTGGCGCGCGAGCTGTGCAAGGCGGTGGAGGAATCGCGCTGCCGCGTTCGCCCCGCCGGCGCCGCCGATGCCGATGCGGGCGTGGGCATCGCCGTCACCGCGAGCATCGGCGTCTTCGGCGGCCGGCTGGAACCCGGCGACAGCTGGGACATGCTGATCGCCGCCGCCGACCGCGCGCTCTACCAGGCCAAGGAGAACGGGCGCAACCGCGTCGAGGTGGCCACGGCCCTGCGGCGCCCCGCCTCCCAGATGGCGGCGCGGGACAACCCCGAGACCCACCCGGCTTCCAGGTATTGAAATGCCTCCCCGCGCGCCCTCCCTCAGGGGCGGCGCCCGCTGCGCGGGGGCTGGGGCGCGTGCGGCGTCCGCGCCCGCCGTGAAGGTCTCTGCGCGCCCACCGTGGCGTCCGCCCGGGGGTTGTGTTGGAATGCTGTTTTTGGTCCCCCAGAGACTTTTTCAGGAGAGCCCCCATGAATGCCCGTGTCCCCCACCAGATCCTGCAACCTGCACTCGCGCTCGAGCGGGTGAGCCAGGCGTGGGACGACGACATTGTTCGCCAGTTGACCGACTACATCGCCATCCCCGCCAAGTCGCCCATGTTCTCGCCCGACTGGGCCGAGCAGGGCCTGCTCGACACCGTGGTGCGCAACGCCGCCGCGTGGGTCGAATCGCAGAAAGTCGAAGGCCTCACGCTCGACGTCGTGCGCCTGGAAGGCCGCACCCCCGTGCTGTTCTTCGAGATCGCATCCACGCAGCCCGGCGCGACGGACACCGTGCTCATGTACGGCCACCTCGACAAGCAGCCCGAGTTCTCGGGCTGGCGCGGCGACCTGGGCCCCTGGACGCCCAAGTACGAGGACGGCAAGCTCTATGGCCGGGGCGGCGCCGACGACGGCTACGCGGTCTATGCCAGCATCGCGGCCGTGCAGGAATTGAAGCGCCAGAACGTGCCCCACCCGCGCATCGTGGGCCTGATCGAGACCTGCGAGGAAAGCGGCTCGCGCGACCTGCTGCCCTACATCGATGCCCTGAAGCCCCGCATGGGCAACGTGGCGCTGGTGGTGTGCCTGGATTCGGGCGCGGGCAACTACGACCAGCTGTGGCTCACCACCAGCCTGCGCGGCATGGCCACCGGCACGCTCAAGGTCGAGATCCTGACCGAAGGCATCCACTCGGGCGACGCCTCGGGCCTGGTGCCCTCGTCGTTCCGCATCATGCGCCAGGTGCTCGACCGGCTGGAAGACAGTGCCACCGGCCGCCTGCTGCCCCAGAGCTTCCACTGCGAGGTGCCCGCCGACCGCCTGGCCCAGGCCCGCGCCACGGCCGCCATCCTGGGCGAAGAGGTGTACAAGCGCTTCCCCTGGGCCCACTACGACTGCGGCGGCGCCACCACCTTCGCCCTGCCCACCACCACCGACCCGGTGCAGGCCCTGCTCAAGCGCACCTGGGAGCCCACGCTCAGCGTCACCGGCGCCGAGGGCTTCCCGGCGCTGCAGGACGCCGGCAACGTGCTGCGCCCCTACACCGCGTTCAAGCTCAGCCTGCGCCTGCCGCCCCTGGTGGATGCCGGCCAGGCCGTGCAGGAGCTCAAGGCCCTGCTCGAAGACAACGCGCCCTACCAGGCCAAGGTCACCTTCCAGGGCACGAGCGGCGCCACGGGCTGGAACGCGCCCAGCGCCACGCCCTGGTTCGAGCAGGCGCTCAACGAGGCCTCGCAGGCCCACTTCGGCGCGCCGTGCGGCCATATCGGACAGGGCGGCACCATCCCGCTCATGAACATGCTCAGCGAAGGCTTTCCCACCGCGCAGATGATGGTCTGCGGCGTGCTGGGCCCCAAGAGCAACGCGCACGGCCCCAACGAGTTCCTGCACGTGCCCTACGCCAAGAAGCTTACCGCCGCCGTGGCGCAGGTGATCGCGGCCATGGCGGCGCAGCAGGCCGCCGCCGTGGCGGCCTGAACCCCACCGCGCGCATCGCCGCCCCCGCGCATGTGCCCTGGCGCTGCCTCCTCCCCCGGTGTGTGGATGCAGCCGCCCGCCTTCCCCCGCACCGCAACGCGCGCCGCCAGGGCGCTGGCCCGGCCGGCCGCGTTGCCTTGAGCCCGTTCCACCATGTCCTCTGACTCCATTGCGTCCACCCTGAGCACCTTGACCACCTTCACCGCGGGGGATGGGGAAAACCTGGCGGTGCAGGACTGGCCCCTGGTGGGGCGCGGCGTGCCGGCACGGGGCACCGTGCTGCTGGTGCACGGCCTGGGCGAACACGTGGGCCGCTACGACGCCCTGGCGCGGCGCCTGAATGCCTGGGGATTCGCCGCGCGCGGCTACGACCAGTACGGCCACGGCGAGTCGAGCGGCCCGCGCGGCGGCCTCACCTCGGACATGCGGCTGCTGGACGACCTGGCCGACATGGTGGACGCCACCCGTGCCCGCATGCCGGCCGGCCAGCCCCTGGTGCTGCTGGGCCACAGCATGGGCGGGCTGGTCGCCTCGCGTTTTGTGTCCCTGAACCTGCGGCCGGTGGATGCGCTGGTGCTCTCATCCCCCGCGCTCGACGCGGGCCTGGGCGCCGTGCAAAAACTGCTGCTGGCCACGCTGCCGCGCATCGCACCGAACCTGCGCGTGGGCAACGGGCTGGATGCGCAGTACCTCTCCCACGACCCGGCCGTGCCCGCGGCCTACCTGGCCGACCCGCTGTGCCACGACCGCATCAGCGCGCGCCTGGCGCGCTTCATCGCCACGGGCGGCCCCGCCACGGTGGCCCGCGCCGCGCACTGGAGCGTGCCCACGCTGCTCCTGTGGGCGGGCAGCGACAAGCTGGTCAATCCCGCCGGCAGCCGTGCCTTCGCGGCCGCCGCGCCCCGGGCGCTGGTGCAGTCGCACGGCTTCGAGCCCTTGTTCCACGAGCTGTTCAATGAAAGCCCCGAACTGGCCGCGCCGGTGTTCGACATGCTGCGGCAGTGGCTGGAGCGGCGCTGCCCGGCGGCGGGGTGAGCGCCGCCGCAGCGGTTTCGGGCCAGAATGGCCGGTAGCGCTTGTCCATCAAGCGCTGAAAGCTACTATTTTTGTAGCAAACCGCCCAGCATTCCAAACAGGTCGCTGGACGTTCCAAACCCGCCCTGCGGCGCCTCGCCGCGCGGGCTGAGCTGGTCGATCAGGCCCGGCAGCACCTGGGCCAGCTGGCCTGCCGCCGCGCCGGAGCCCACGCCCAGCTGCGCGGCGATCTGCGACAGCGGGCCGCTGCCCAGCACGTCCGAAAGCTGCTCGCCCGAGATGGCCTGGTTGGGCCCCGCGCTGAGCCAGGAGGCGATCACGTTGCCCAGCCCGGCCTGCTGGAACCGGGCCATCAGGCCCGGCAGTCCGCCCACCGGGCCATCGTTGCTGATGAGGGACATCACGGCCTGCACCAGCTGGGGGTTCTGCGCGGCCAGGCTCAGCAGGCCACCCAGCCCGCCGGCGGCACCGCCCCCGCCGGCGGAGCCCTGGGGGCCGCCCTGTGATGCGCTATTGATGACGGCACCCAATACGGAATCGAGCAAACCCATGGTGATCTCCTGCAGAAGGGGGTAAAAAACGGCCGAGCGCCGGCCCGGGGCCGCTCACGGCCCTGGGCCCGGTACCAGCGATGGTACGCATCCGCGCCCTGGCCCCAGTGTCAACAATCGTGAATTCCCCTACCGCCCGTGCGTGGGCGACGGGCTGGGCCGGCAAGGCTGGCAGGTGCCGGGCCGCCGGCCAGGGCGTGGCGGGAGGGCCCGCCGCCCGCCGTTCACTGGCTGCGCGCCGGGCGTTTCTCCAGCAGGGGTTCGCTCACGCCCTGCACCCCCACCAGGCCCAGCACCGTGACCAGCGAGGTCTGCGCGCCCTGCCAGGCATCGGTCAGGTCGATCCACTCCGACAGCGCATGGAAACCACCGGTCTTGCCCCCGCCCCCGATCACGATGGCCGGGATGCCCAGCGACATGGGCACGTTGGCATCGGTGCTCGCGCCACCCAGCACCGTCTTGCGGCCGAACGCGGTGTTGGCGCGCACGGCGGCTTCCACGATCAGCGAGTCCGCCGCCGTGCGGCCGCCGGGGCGGTCGCCGATGAGCCTGGTGGAGGCGGAGAGCGTGTTCACATTCCAGCGTGCGTTCTCCTCGGCCACGGCGGTATCGATGGCCGAGAGCACCTGCTTTTCGGTGGCCAGCAGCGGGGCCATCTCGTCGGAGCGGATGTCCACCGCCATGCGCGCATCGGGCGCGATGGTGTTCACCGAGGTGCCGCCGCCCACCGTGCCCACGGTGAAGGTGGTCTTGGGGCTCTTGGGGGTGCGGATCTCGGCGATCCTGGCGATGGCGCGGCCCATGCCGTGAATGGCACTGGGCACCTCGCCAAACGCTGCGTAGCTGTGGCCGCCCGGGCCCTTGAAGGTCACCTCGTGGCGGTGGCTGCCGGTGCCCAGCACCAGCACCGTGCCGTCCGGCGCGGGCTCCAGCGCCACCAGGCCGTCGATGTCCAGGTGCTCCTTGAACAGATGCTTCATGCCGCGCAGGTTGCCCAGCTCTTCCTCGCCCACATTGCCCACGAACACCAAGTCGCCCACCGTGGCGACCTTCTGGTCGTTGAGCACCTTGAGCCACGACAGCAGCACGGCCAGGCCGCGCGTGTTGTCCGAGATGCCGGGCGCGTAGAGCTTGCCGTCGCGCTCCTTCACCTTCACGTCGGTGCCGGCGGGGAAGACGGTGTCCAGGTGGGCCGAGATCACGAGCTTGGGCCCGCTGCCCGTGCCCTTGCGGATGCCGACCACGTTGCCTTCGGCGTCGATGGCGGCGCTGGCCAGGCCCAGGGCCTTCAGGCGTGCGAGGAAGGCCTCGGCGCGCCTTTGCTCCTTGAACGGTGGCGCCTCGATCTCGGTGAGCATGCGGAGGTCTTGCGCCGCGCGGTCGTGGTCGGCCTTCACCGCGTCGAGCAGCTTCAGGATCTGGGGCGCCGCCATGAGCTGCGTGTAGGCCTGGTCCACGGCCGGGCGCAGCGTGGTGGGCGTGGCGGCGACGGCGCCTTGCGCGTGGGCGGCAGGGCCCAGCAGCGCGGCGGCCAGCGCCACGGCGCCGGGAGTGAAGCGGAAGATGGAGGCAGGGTTCTTCATGGTCGGGATGATGGAGAGGGCGGAGTTGCGAAGGAAGGGGGGCCCGGCCACACGCGGGCCGCGGCATCCGGTGCGCGTGGCGCCTGGCACGCAAGCGCCCTGCAATTGTTGGACCGATTGGCGGGGCGCGGTTCTGCTTTAATCTGCCGGGCCGACAGTTTTTCTTACATGCGCCAGCACATTCCCAGCACCCGCGCCCTGCTCGTTTTCGATGCCGTGGCGCGCCACCACGGCGTGAGCAAGGCCGCCGAAGAGCTGTGCCTCACGCACAGCGCCGTGAGCCAGCAGCTGCGCCTGCTCGAAGGCCAGCTGGGCCTGCAGCTCGTGCAGCGCGGCGCGCGCGGCTCCACGCTCACCGAGGCGGGCCGCCGCTACCACGCGCAGGTGGTGGGCGACCTGCTGCGCCTGCAGAACCACACGCTCGAAGCCATGGCCCAGCGGCCCGACGGCGCGCGGCTGCTGGTGGGCTGCGTGCCCGTGTTCGCCGAGCGCTGGCTGCTGCCGCGCCTGCCCGCCTTCCTGGCCACGCACAAGGGCTGCAGCCTGCACCTGCAGGTGTACCCCACGCACACCTACATGCAGGAGATCCCTTTCGACGTGGCCGTGCAGTACAACGACGCCGCCTGGCCCGGGGTGCAGCCCGTGCCGCTGATGAGCGAGGTGTGCGTGGCCGTGTGCGCTCCCGGCTCGCGCCACCGGCGTGCGATGGAGCGCGGCGACTTCCGCGCGGTGCCGCTGCTGCAGCTGAGCTCGCGGCTGGGCGCGTGGGATGCGTGGTTCACCCGCGCGGGCATCACGCGCGTGCCGGCGCACAGCCTGGGCGGCCACCGGTTCGACCTGTTTTCCATGCTGGTCGAGGCGGTGCGCGCGGACCTGGGCATCGGCCTGGTGCCGCACTACTTCGTGGAGCGCGAGCTGCTGTCCGGCGAACTGGCGCTGGCGCATCCCCACCATGACAGCGGCCTGCGTGGCTACAGTCTCTTCGTGGCGCAGGGGCGGCAGGAAGACCCCGCCGTGGCCGCGTTTGCCCGGTGGCTCGCCCACGCGGTCGCGGTGCCGGGCGGTGCCGGCACCGGAGCCACGCGGGCCTAGACGGCGCGCCGCCGCCGGGCCGCGAGCCAGGCGAGCGCCAGGCCCGTGACCACGATGGGCACCAGGGACCCGGCATTGAGCAGCGTCCAGCCCTGCGTGGTGACCAGCACGCCGGACGAGAACGAGCTGAGCGCCAGCGTGGCGAACACGCAGAAGTTGATGGCGGCCTGGGCGCGGTCCTTTTCCTCGGGGCGGTAGGCGGTCATGGACAGCGTGGTGGCCCCCGTGAACAGGAAGTTCCAGCCCACGCCGAGCATGAACAGCGCGATGCCGAAGTGGTGCAGCTCCACGCCCATGAGCGCCACGGCCACGCAGGCCAGGTTCAGCAGCACGCCGGCGCCCATGATGGACAGCACGCCAAAGCGCTTGATGAGGTGGCCGGTGACGAAGCCGGGCGCGAACATGCCGATCACGTGCCACTCCAGCACCAGCGCGGCCGCATCGAAGTTGAAGCCGCACACCTGCATCGCCAGCGGCGTGGCGGCCATCAGCAGGTTCATCACGCCATAGCCCAGCGCGGCGCCCAGGATGGCCACCACGAACGCGGGCTGGCGCATCAGCTCGGACAGGGGGCGGCCCGCGACGGGCTGCCCCGCGGCGTCGCGCCGCGCGGGCTGCGCCTCGAAGCGGATCGCCGCCATGCACAGCATGGACAGCAGGGCCACGCCCATGAGCACCACGTAGGCGCCCGCGAAAGGCACCGGAAACAGCGTGCGCGTGGCGCTGGCCAGGTTCGGCCCGGCCACGGCGCCCAGCAGGCCGCCCGCCAGCACCAGCGACACGGCCTTTTCGCGGTAGGCCGCGGGGGCCAGCTCGGCGGCGGCAAAGCGGTAGAGCTGGCCATTGGCGCTGTAGTAGCCCGCCACCACGGTGGCGGCGCACAGCAGCCAGAAACTGGCGCTGAAGGCCGCCCACGCGCACAGGCCGCACGACGCGACCGCCACGGCCAGCCCGATCTGGAACGACACCTTGCGGCCCCACCGGGCCTGGCTGCGGGCCACGAGCGCGGTGGACAGGGCCCCGCCCACCACATAGCCCATCACGGGCAGCGTGGCCATCCAGCCAAAGGGGGCGAGCTGCAGGCCCACCAGGCCGTTGATGGCGATGAAGACCACGTTGTTGGTCAGGAAAAGGCCCTGGCACAGGGCCAGCAGCCACAGGTTCTTGTTCACGGCGAAGGGTGTTGTTGGAATGGGGAAGGAAAGGGTCGAGGCGGGCATGGGCGGCCGGGCCGCGTCAAAGTCCGACTGCATTGCTCTGGCATTGTGCACTCCGGTTGATGAAGATCAGCCGGCGCGCGCAGCGGCCTCGGTATGGTGCCACCCAGTGCTTGGGCTCCCACCGGGGGCCTGCGTTTGAACCAGAGCCATGGAACCCCACAACCCTGCAGAGGCCGCGCCCGCCCTCGAACTCGTCTGCCCCGCCGGCAGCCTGCCCGCGCTCAAGGCGGCGGTGGACCATGGTGCCAGCTGCGTCTACCTGGGCCTGCGCGACGCGACCAACGCGCGCAACTTCGCGGGCCTGAACTTTGACGAGGCGGCCATCGCCAGCGGCATCGCCCATGCGCATGCGCGTGGCTGCAAGGTCTTCATGGCGCTCAACACCTACCCGCAGGCCGCCAACCCGGGGCCGTGGCGCAGCGCCCTGGACAAGGCGGTGGACCTGGGCGTGGACGCGGTCATCCTGGCCGACCCGGGCCTCATGCAATACGCGGTGCAGCGCCACCCCCGGCTGCGGCTGCACCTGTCGGTGCAGGGCTCGGCCACCAACTACGAGGCCATCAACTTCTACCGCGAGCAGTTCGGCATCGTGCGCGCCGTGCTGCCGCGCGTCCTGTCGATGGAGCAGGTGCGCCAGGTCATCGACCGCACGCCCGTGGAGATCGAGGTGTTCGGCTTTGGCAGCCTGTGCGTGATGGTCGAGGGGCGCTGCGCGCTGTCGTCGTATGCGACGGGCGAATCGCCCAACACGCACGGCGTGTGCTCGCCCCCGAAGGCCGTGCGCTGGGTGGAAACGCCGCAGGGCCGCGAGTCGCGCCTGAACGGCGTGCTGATCGACCGCTATGCGCCCGGCGAGAGCGCCGGCTACCCCACGCTGTGCAAGGGCCGCTTCGACGTGGGCGGCGACGAGAACTACTACGCCATCGAGGAGCCCACCAGCCTCAACACCCTGGAGCTGTTGCCCCAGCTCGTGAAGATGGGCGTGCGCGCCATCAAGATCGAAGGGCGCCAGCGCAGCCCGGCCTACGTGGCCCAGGTCACGCAGGTCTGGCGCGAGGCCATCGACCAGTGCCTGGCCCACCCCCACCGCTACGCGCCCAAGACGCGCTGGATGGCCAGCCTGGACCAGGTGGCCGAAGGGCAGCAGCACACGCTGGGCGCCTACCACCGTCCCTGGAAATGAAGAACAACCCCCTGATGCGCTTCGCGCCTTCCCCCTCCTCTCGCCTCGCTTGCGCGATGCGGGAAGGGGGGCACCGCCAGCGCGGCGGGGCGGCCCTTGCGCGGCGGTCGCTGGCTTGGGCCGCGCCAGATTCGAACTCCATGCGCCGCTCCCAGCATCTGGATCCCACGATCAAACCCCTGAAGTCCGCCCCATGAAACTCTCTCTCGGCCCCCTGCTGTACTACTGGCCGCGCGACACCGTGTTCGCGTTTTACGAAGCCATGGCCGCCACGCCCGTCGACGTGGTGTACCTGGGCGAGACAGTGTGCTCGCGCCGCCATGAGCTGCGCCTGGCCGACTGGCTGGCGCTGGCGCGCATGCTGCGGGACGCGGGCAAGGAGGCCGTGCTGTCCACCCAGGTGCTCATCGAATCCAGTGCGGACGTGGGCCTGCTGCACAAGATCACGGCCAACGGCGAATTCACCGTGGAGGCCAACGACATGGGCGCCGTGCACTGCCTCTCGCGGCCACCCACCGGGCCGCGGGCCTTCGTGGCCGGGCCGCACCTGAACCTGTACAACGCGCACTCGCTGCAGTGGATGGCGCAGTTCGGCGCCACCCGCTGGGTGATGCCGATGGAGATGTCGCGGGACGCGCTGTCGGCCGTGCTGGCGCAGCGCCCGCAGGGCCTGGAGACCGAGGTCTTCGCCTACGGGCGCATGCCGCTGGCGTACTCGGCGCGCTGCTTCACCGCGCGCCACCGCAACCTGCCCAAGGACGACTGCCAGTTCAGCTGCCTGCAGCATGCCGACGGGCTGCCGCTGCGCACGCGCGAGAACGAGGGCTTTCTCGTGCTCAATGGCACGCAGACGCAATCGGCCCGCGTCTACAACCTGGCCAACGAACTGGCGGGCCTGCGCGCCTGCGGCGTGGACGTGCTGCGCCTGAGCCCGCAGGCGCAGCACATGCCGCAGGTGGTGGCCGCGTTTGACGAAGCCCGCCACGCGCGCGCCCCCGAGGCGGCCTGCGACCTGGTGGAGCGCATGCAGCCGCTGATGCCCGACCTCCCCTGCGACGGCTACTGGTTCGGCCGCCCGGGCCTGGAGCAGGGGCGCGTGCGGACCGCCGTGGCGCAGTCCTGACCCGCGGGCCCACATCGCATGTACGCCGGAGAACGCTTCAACAGCATCAGCCACCTGGCCGGGGCCGTGCTCGCCACGGCGGGCGCGGCCGTGCTCATCACGCTCGCGGCGCGCCTGGGCGACCCGTGGAAGGTGGTCGCCTTCAGCATCTACGGCGCCATGCTGGTGGCGCTGTACGCCGCGTCCACCGCGTACCACAGCGTGCGCCGGCGCGCCGTCAAGGCCGTGCTGCAAAAGCTCGACCACTGCAGCATCTACCTGCTGATCGCCGGCAGCTACACCCCGTTCGCGCTCGTGTCGCTGCGCGGCCCCTGGGGCTGGTCGCTGCTGGGCGTGGTGTGGGGCCTGGCGCTGCTGGGCATCGCGCAGGAGATCTGGTGGGCGCGCGGCGCGCGGGCGCTGTCGCTGGCCATCTACGTGCTCATGGGCTGGCTGGCGCTGGTGGCCGTGGTGCCGCTGTGGCGGGCGCTCACACCCGGGGGCTTTGGCTGGCTGCTGGCGGGCGGGGCCTGCTACACGCTGGGCATCGTCTTTTACGCGCTGGACCACCGCGTGCGCCATGGCCACGGGCTGTGGCACCTGTTCGTGCTGGGCGGCAGTGCCTGCCATTTCTTCACCGTGTTCTTCTACGTGGCCTGAGCGCCCGATTCCTACCCTATGGCTGCTTTCTCCTCTTCGCCTTCGAACCCGCGGGTGGTTCCCCCTCCCGTGGGGGCCGTGCTGTCGCGCCTGCCCGCCTACCCGGGCTCGGTGCTGCTGGTGACGGCGCTCAACCTCGCGCTGGCCCGGCACCTGCCCCCCGACGTGGGACGCCTGCTGTTCGATAAGAAGATGCGGGTGCAGGTGCGCGATGCGCGCCTGGCGTTCGACTTTGCCTGGACCGGTCAGCGTTTCGCGCCCCATGCCCCGCTCGCGGCACCCGCCGTGGCGGACCTGACGCTCAGCGCCACGGCCCACGACTTCCTGCTGCTCGCCCAGCGCCAGCAGGACCCCGACACGCTGTTCTTCAGCCGCCGCCTGTCGATGGAGGGCGACACCGAACTGGGCCTGGTGGTGAAGAACGCGCTCGACGCCATCGAGCTGCCGGTGCTGGACCCGCGCCAGTGGGCGCAGAGGCTGGCACCGCGCCAGGTGCTGGACCACCTGCGGCGCCGCCGGGGCCCTGCGCCACGCCACGGAGGGTGAGCGATGACCCCCCACCAGGCCCTGAACCACCCCCTCGTCTACTCCTGCTCGGGCTGCTCCAGCGCCGCGCAGCTGGCCAACCATGTGGCGCTGCGTCTGGACCGGCACGGCGTCGCCGAGATGTCGTGCATCGCCGGCGTGGGCGGCGATGTGCCGCACCTGCTGAAAACCGTGCGCTCGGGCCGGCCCATCATCGCGCTCGACGGCTGCCCGCTGGTCTGCGTGAAAAGCACGCTCGCGCGCCACGGCATCACCGCCGACCGGCACTACCAGCTGCAGCACTACGGCGTGAAGAAGCGCGCGCACGAAGACTTCGACCCCGTGCAGGCGGCGCTCGTGCTGGAGCAGGTCGAGGCCGACCAGCAGGCGCAACCCCTGCGCGCCCGGGCGGCCGAGGGCGAGCCCCATGGCTGAGCCCGTGCCCACCCGCCGCATCATCGTCGCCATCTCGGGCGCCAGCGGCGCCGTGTACGGCGCGCGCCTCCTGCAGGTGCTGCAGGGCCAGGGCGGCATCGAGACGCACCTGGTCGTCTCCGACGCGGGCTGGCGCAACCTGCAGCACGAGCTGGACCTGGACCGCCCCGCCGTCGAGGCCCTGGCGCACCGCGTGCACGACGTGCACAACGTGGGCGCGGCCATTGCCAGTGGCTCGTTCCAGTGCCATGCGATGGTGGTCGCACCCTGCTCCATGCGCACGCTGGCCGCCATCGCGCATGGGCTGGCCGACAACCTGCTCACGCGCGCGGCAGACGTGGCGCTCAAGGAACGCCGCCGCCTGGTGCTGATGGTGCGCGAATCGCCGCTGCACCTCACGCACCTGCGCAACATGGTCGCCGTGACCGAGATGGGCGGCATCGTCTGCCCGCCGCTGCCGGCCTTCTACCTGCGCCCGCAGACCGTGGGCGAGGTGGTGGACTACAGCGTGGCGCGCGCGCTCGACCTCATCGACGTGCCCCACGACCTGGCGCCGCGCTGGTCGGGGCTGGAACTGGATGCTCATTAATTGATAGCTACTGGCGCACCATTTATAAGCGCGACAGGCTGATTTCATTCAAATTCAAAATCAAATTCTGGTACTGATATGGCCTACCGCGACCTGCGCGACTTCATGGCCCAGCTCGAAGCCACGGGCGACCTGCGCCGCGTGCGCGAGCCCGTGTCGCCGCGCCTGGAGATGACGGCGCTGAGCGACCGCGTGCTGCGCGCGGGCGGCCCCGCGCTGCTGTTCACGCAGCCCACGGGCCACGCGCTGCCCGTGCTCACCAACCTGTTCGGCACGCCCGGCCGCGTGGCCCGCGCCATGGGCGTGGCCGACCTGCACGGCGTGCGCGCCCTGGGCGAACTGCTGGCCACCCTCAAGGAGCCCGAGGCACCCCGCAGCGTCAAGGACATGCTGGCCATGGGCCCCTTCCTCAAGACGCTGTGGCACATGGCGCCGCACACCGTGGCCCGGGGCGCGCCCTGCCAGCAGGTGGTGTGGGAAGGGCCGGACGTGGACCTGGCCCGCCTGCCCGTGCAGCACTGCTGGCCGGGCGACGTGGCCCCGCTCATCACCTGGGGCCTGACCATCACGCGCGGGCCGCGCAAGGCGCGGCAGAACCTGGGCATCTACCGCCAGCAGGTGCTCTCGCGCAACCAGGTCATCGTGCGCTGGCTCGCCCACCGGGGCGGCGCGCTCGACTTCGCCGACCACTGCGCCGCGCACCCCGGCCAGCCCTACCCCGTGGCCGTGGCGCTGGGCGCGGACCCGGCCACGCTGCTCGGCGCGGTCACGCCCGTGCCCGACTCCTTGAGCGAATACCAGTTCGCCGGCCTGCTGCGCGGCGCACGCACCGAGGTCACGCCCGCGCTGGGCGTGCCCCTCTCGGTGCCCGCCACCGCCGAGATCGTGCTCGAAGGCCACATAGCGCCGGACGCGAGCCACGCGAGCGGCTGGCAGCATGCGCTGGAGGGGCCCTACGGCGACCACACCGGCTACTACAACGAATGCGCTGAGTTCCCCGTGCTCACCGTGGACCGCATCACGATGCGCAAGGACGCGATCTACCACAGCACCTACACCGGCAAGCCGCCCGACGAGCCCGCCGTGCTGGGCCTGGCGATGAACGAGCTGTTCATCCCGCTCCTGCAAAAGCAGTTCCCCGAGATCGTGGACTTCTACCTGCCGCCCGAGGGCTGCAGCTACCGCATGGCGGTGGTGAGCATCCGCAAGGCCTACGCGGGCCACGCGCGGCGCGTGATGATGGGCGTGTGGAGCCACCTGCGCCAGTTCATGTACACCAAGTTCATCGTGGTGGTGGACGACGATGTGGACGTGCGCGAATGGAAGGATGTGGTCTGGGCCATCACCACCCGCATGGACCCGGCGCGCGACACGCTGCTGGTGGAACACACGCCCATCGACTACCTGGACTTCGCCTCCCCCGTGAGCGGCCTGGGCAGCAAGATGGGGATGGACGCCACGAACAAATGGCCCGGCGAAACCCAGCGCGAGTGGGGCCGGCCCATGGCGATGGATGTGGAGGTGGAAAACCGCATGGGCGGCGTTTTTGAGTCACTGGGACTCTAGGCAAGCACCACCCGGCTCGGCACCCCTGGCGAAATGGAAGGACGAAGGACGCGTCCGTACCTTGCACCGGGAATCTCAGGGTTTGATCCCGCTCCTCACTTGATTTCGCAAGGGCTCGATCATTTTGTCTGCCATTTTGGCCAGCGCGTAGGACACCACGATGATCGGAACAATGGAAGCTGCAAGCAGAATCATTCCCCTGCGCTGCCCATCCAGAAAATATTGGCCTACCAGGTAGGAAATTATCCAGTGCGTGAGAAATATGGGGTATGCCAAGTCCCCGATCTGCTTGTCCCACTTCCATCTTGGAACGCTTTTAGGCGAACTGACCGTCACGTACAAGAAAATAGCCAAGGCCGCAAGGTTCACGTAGAACAGCAAGCTGAATAATCGACCGCCGATTCCACCTAGAAAATCACACAGTGCCAGATTGGCCAGCCATGCGGCACATGAAAAATTTGCAATGAATGCCTGGAGCCGTGGTGATCCGTTGCTGATCGAATTCCGGAAGAAATAGACCAGTGCACCCAGCGAGAATGGTAGTAGCGCAGCATAGAAGGGATAGTACCGCTTACCCCAGTCGGCACCACTCCAGAGGCTTGCAATGTGGTATGCGCAAGCAAGCAGGAATATAAAAATCGCCAGTGATCGACTTCTCGCGGCAATAAGCCAAAGTATGAGGTAATTGATCAGCTCCACTGCGACTGACCATGCGGGAGGCACTAGGCGGAAAGATGAATCATAAAATTCAAATGGAATGATGAGGATATTTCCAAGAACATCAATCCAGCTGGTTTGAATGGTCCATGCAGGGTGAAAGCCATATGCACTATTCGAAAGAATGATGGCCGGTATCGTGGCGGCAGCCACCACGTAGTAAATGGGGAAAAGGCGCAAGAATCTATTGACTACGAAGGCCGAAAAACGGAAATGGTACGTTTCATTCAGAATCGTGGTAATAAGGTAGCCTGATATGAGGTAAAAACCAAATACGGCGAAAAGCCCCCAGTGAGTAAAGAATTGCACGCCTTCGGCCAAATGGGCAACGACCACAGACAATGCAAGAAAAAATCGCAGCGATCCGAGCATTTGGGTTGTTGAATTGATTGATCTTGCGGATTTGCGTGCCTCGGGAGATCGTAGGCAGGCGGGCCAGAAGCTCTTGGCCAGCCGGATGGCAAGGTATGCATTGCAGGCTGGTTAGTCGACCTGGGCGGGGCAGTTTTTGCAAGGCGCGCCAAGTTCATCAGGGTCTGCGGAATTCGGGTGGACTCCTCCGCAAAAAATCACGGGCCGTTTTTAACGGGCCACAGGCGGTCTCATCTGGACGGCGGTTTTACGCGCGTCTTGCAAGCGCATTGCCTTGGCAGCTGGATATGGACGACAGCTGTCCGAGCGGTGTTTTGCGTGAGCCCCGCCCCCACGCGTCACCTGCGGCCCCGACACCGCCTGCGCGGCACCAGATTGAGACATTTCCTGCCAGAAATCCGATGAATCTTGGAATCAAGGGTACCCCACCCGGGAGGGCGGATGAGGAGACCCTTGGGGCCATCTATGTCCTGTCAGAAATGCGGAATGCTTCCGGTGGCCGTGCCATTGACCGTGTTGCCGCTCACCATGTTGTCGCCAAAGGACAGCAGGCTCCCACCCAGGTTGCTGTAGCCCGTATCGTTCGCCACGATGGTGGACCCCCTCAGATAGGTGACACCGCCTCGGGTGGTGATGCCATTGGTGTATCCCCGGACGGAAACGTTGCTGATGGTCGAAATGGAACCGGCAGGCCCAATGTGTATGCCAAAAGTATTGGGGGTCGAGGTGGCGTTGGTCATCTGCACATTGCGGATATCCATCCGCCCGTTCACGACGGTGGTCAGCATATTGATTCCATTGGCGTAGCCTTCGATCGTGCTGTCTTCCACCACTACATAGCGCGCTGCCATGTACCTCACAGCATTCAGGGCACCGGACAGGCCCGTGAAGGTGAGTCCGCGCAAGACAACAACATCGGTGGCAGCTGCATTGATGGTGATGCCATTCTGGCCGGCACCGGAGACCAGGATGCCTGCGATATGGCCCCCGCCATTGATGGTGATGGACTTGGTGATAGTGACGGCTCCGTAGCCCGCGTCGTCCATCGCGTTGATCTCGCCACCTGCCGCCGTTTTGCTGATCGCACCTGCGAATGTCTTGCAGGGGGCGGTCCGGCTGCAGGGATTGGCGTCATCGCCCACTCCGGACACCCAGGTGCGTGTCGCCTGCGCATGGGCAGAGGAACCCAGTCCCAGCAGGAGCGTGGCCAACAGCAGTACTCCCCAGTTTGAGAAAGAAATTTTCATGTTGATCTTTCGTTCAGCTTGACCATGAACCAACCATTGATAGAGCGTGTTGACTAGCCCGCACCACGTTCTTGCGTGGGGGTTGGCAAGCCCGCGCAAGAGAAGTGTATTGATTTGTTCATCCGGTGTACAACCTTGTTGGACCGCTCTCTGGCGGGCGGTGTGCTGAGGAAGAGAGGGACCGCGAGGCGCACCCGCCGACGCCCTCCCGGGTGCCAGCTCTGGCCGAGCCCCGGGCGGTTTTTCCCCAGGTGCAGTGGATTGGCGTCGGCCTGCTTTTCGACCAGATAGCGCCGTTGAGGTGGGCATGGAGTGGGGGCTGGGCAGGGAGCTTCCTGCTGCTTGCCGCCTCGGACTGTTCGGTGGCCCGCACGCCGCCACCGTTCGGACTCAGCTTGTCGAAGCCTCGCGCTGCGCTTCGACAAGCTCAGCGTGAAAAGGTGTGCGTGGTGCGGGAGGATTTGTGGATCAGCCGCTGGCTGAGACCCTCGGCGCGAAAAGGCTGAACGCCGTGGGCCACCGAGCGATGATCTGCCTCCCGCCCCCACTCCAATCCACCGGGGGTGTGCTGAAGGACTGGCAGGCAGGCTTTACCCCAGCCAGCCCTTGGGCACCTTGTCGGCTTTCTTCTCCACCGGGTTGGCCGTGAGCGCGGTGGCCGCGTACTGGCGCATGAATTCCTTGGCCTTGTCGGGGCGGGCCGTGAGCCAGGCGTCGTAGGCGCCTTCGTTCAGGATGGCGGGCATGCTCTTTTCGCTGCCCGGTTGCTGGTAGCGGTGCAGCAGCGCGTGGTTGTTGGCGTTCACGGTGAGCAGGCAGTAGCTCACGATCACCTCGCCATCGGCTCCCTGCCAGCGGGCCCACAGCCCCGCCACGCCCATGGGCTTGCCGTCCACGCGGGAGATGCGCGTGGGCACGGCCTTGCCGGAGCGGAAGTCGTCTTCATAGAACGCCATCATCGGCACTATGCAGCGCTGGCCGTTCAGCCAGGCATCGCGGAATGCCGTGCCGGTGGAGGCCAGGTCGGACTTGGCGTTGACCAGCTTGGGGGCGCGCAGCTTCGCGTCGGACGCCGACTTGACCCAGTGCGGCACCAGCCCCCACTGCGCGGGCACCAGCACGCGGGCGGCGGCTGCCTTGTCGTCCACAGCCGGTGCTGGTGCCTGTTCGCCCGGCGGGGTGGCCATGGCCGCCGCGGCGGCTGCATGCACGATGAAGCCGCCCGGCTTGCGCGGCCACAGGTGGCGCTCGTCGGGTGCCGGCGGAGGTTCCACCGCGAATGCCTCGCGGTAGACGTCGGCGGGGTGCAGGGTTTCGTAGTGCGTGCTCATCGTGCGATGGTACCGGCCTGCCGCGCGACCCATGGAAAAAATGCCCGCTATCGCCGGATTGGCAAGCGCTGGCAGCTATGAAATGAGGAGCGTTCCAGAGCAGGCAGCGGGCTGGGGCCGCGGTGTGCGTGACCTGCGTCAAGCCCGGTGTCGCCTGCGTTGTGACGCGTGCCCGTGCGGTTTTCACAATGGCCGCATGGACTTCGCACCTTCGCCCCTGGCCCGTGAACTGCATGACCGCCTCGTGGCGTTCATGGACCGCTATCTGCTGCCCTACAACGCCGCCTGGCATGCGGCCGCGCTGGCGGGCGACTACCCGCCGCCCTTCGTGGAAGACCTCAAGGCCCTGGCCCGCGAGGAGGGGTTGTGGAACCTGTTCCTGCCCACGCTGGGGCCCGACGAGCCCGGCACCCGCCTGTCCAACCTCGACTACGCGCCGCTGGCCGAGGCGATGGGCCGCCTGCCCTGGGCCGCCGAGGTGTTCAACTGCCAGGCGCCGGACACCGGCAACATCGAGCTGCTGCACCGCTTTGCCACGCCCGCGCAGCGTGCATGCTGGCTGCAGCCGCTGCTGCGTGGCCAGATGCGCTCGGCCTTCGCCATGAGCGAGCCGGATGTGGCCTCGTCCGACCCCACCAACCTGCAGACCACGGTGCGGCGCGAAGGGGATGTGCTGGTGCTCAGCGGCCGCAAGTGGTTCATCACGGGGGCGGCGCATCCTCAGTGCCGGCTGTTCATCGTGCTGTGCCGCAATGCCGGCGCAGACGGTGGCGGCGGCGAGGCTCCGAGCCACGCGCGCCACAGCATGGTGCTGGTGCCCGCCGCCACGCCGGGCCTGAGGGTGGTGCGCAACATCAGCGTGCTGCACCACCACGCCCCCGAGGGGCATTGCGAGGTCCTGCTGCAGGATGTCCGGGTGCCGGCCGACCACCTCCTGGGCGACTGGGGCGCGGGGTTTGCGATGGCACAGGCGCGCCTGGGGCCGGGGCGTGTGCACCATTGCATGCGCACCATCGGGCAGTGCGAGCTGGCGCAGCGCCTGGCCACCGAGCGCGCGCTCGAACGCACGGCCTTCGGCAAGGCTCTGGCCGAGCAGGCCAACGTGCAGGAGTGGATTGCCGAGTCGCGCATCGAGATCGACCAGGCGCGGCTGCTGGTGCTGCATGCGGCCTGGTTGCTGGACCAGGGCGATGCCGCCGATGTCCGCCAGGTGCGTGCCCAGGTCGCGGCCATCAAGGTGGTGGCCGCGCGCCTGCAGCAGCGCGTGGTGGACCGCGCCATGCAGATCTTTGGCGCCATGGGCCTGTCGCCCGACACGCCGCTGGCCGCGTTCTGGACCTGGGGCCGCGCGCTGCGCCTGATGGACGGGCCCGACGAGGTGCACCTGCGCAGCGTGGCGCGCCACGAGCTGGCCCAGGTGCGCGGCCAACTGGGCGCGTCGACCGCCTACTTCACCACGCCGGAGCAGATGCGCGCCCCGCCCCGCCTGCGGACCTGAAAGCGCCCGCCGGGTGGCGGCTTTGCCCGCGTCCTTCGCGGCGCAGGTCGCGGTCGTGGGCACGCGCGGCATGCCGCCCCATGTCAAGCCCGGGCGCCGAGCGAGACCGCGCCCCGTGGGCCGGACGGCGCCACCACGACGCGGTTGCGGCCCAGCGACTTGGCGGTGTAGAGCGCCTGGTCCGCGCGCTCCAGCGTGAGCTCCACCGTGTCGCCCGGCAGGTGCAGCGCCAGGCCGGCTGACACGGACAGGCGCAGCACGCCGGTGGAGTGAGGGATCTCCATCGCGGCCACGGCCAGGCGCACGCGCTCGAGCAGGTCGCGCGCATCGTCCAGATGGGTGTCCGACAGCATCAGCACGAACTCTTCGCCGCCCCAGCGGGCCAGCACGTCGGTGTCGCGCACGCTCGCGCGCACCACGCCGGCAAAGGCCTGCAGCGCGCGGTCGCCGGTGGCATGGCCGTGGCTGTCGTTGACACGCTTGAAGTGATCGATGTCAAGTTCCGCCAGCAGCATGGGGCGGCCGCTGCGCAGGCTGCGCCGATGCTCCAGGTCCATCAGGTCGAGCATCGCGCGGCGGTTGGGCAGGCCCGTGAGCTCGTCGCGCGTGGCCAGCTCGCGGTTGACGGCGAGGGCGTGGGCCAAGGCCTCGCGCTGCTCGCGCAGCCGCGCGCGGATGCGCTGGATGCGCAGGTTCAGCGCGATGCTGCCGCCCAGCACGATGAGCACCATGAGCGCATAGGCGGTGTCCAGGTAGCCGAATGGGCTGGCGCTGAAACGGGTGGTGGCGGCCACGGCGCAGGCAAAGGCCAGCAGCGCATATACGCCGATGCCGATGACCTCGGCCACGGTCAGCCCGAAGGTGCCGAAGAACAGGATCATGGCCAGCACGCTGGGCACCACGCCGCGCGCATCGCCCGCCAGCACGTAGGCCACGGCGCCGCTGGTGATGGTCCAGACCATCTGGGGCACGGTGAGCGAGGGGTCGTTGAGCCGGGCGGTCTCGCCCGAGCGGATGAATGCCGTCATCACCACGAGCCCGCCCACCGAAATGGCGGCCCACCACTGCACGGCGGCGGCGTTCACCGCGCTGCTCGCCATCGACACCAGCAGCATCACGCCCGCGCTGCTGGACATGAGCGCCAGCGCGAGCAGCGCCATGCTCACCAGCGTGCGCCGCCGGGGATCGGTCGACAGAACCACATCCCTGAGGCGGCGCCGGCGGGAAGATGTGCGCAAGATGGAAACTCCTGCCAGTGTGGTGGGATCGCGCGGAACGCGGGGCCAGCGGCGCGCGGGCGGGCGGCTGCCGGTGCTCTGCGGTTCATTCTAGGGCGGGGGCCGCCCTGCGTACAGCCTGGGTGAACCCCTCACGGGCCCGCGAGAAGCGTGAGCGCCACCAGGGCCGCGAGCGGCGCCGTCTCGGCGCGCAGCACGCGCGGCCCCAGCGTGACCGGGGCGAAGCCGTGGAGCAGCGCCAGATCTTCCTCGGCGCCGGAGAGGCCGCCTTCCGGGCCGGAAAGAAACACCACGGGCCCGGCGGGGGCCGCCGCCGCATGCAGTGGCGCGGTGCCCGTGCGCAGCGACAGCAGCAGGCGCTGCGCCGCCGCTTCGGCCCCGGCGCCACCCGCTTGCCGCGCACGCACCCAGCTGGCCAGGTCCACGGCGCCGTGCACCACGGGCACGCGGTTGCGGCCGCACTGTTCGCAGGCGGCCACGGCCACGGCCTGCCAGTGGGCGATTTTTTTCTCGGCCCGCTCGCCCTTGAGCTTGAGCACGCTGCGCTCGGCCACCAGGGGCGTGATGCTGGCCACGCCCAGCTCGGTGGCTTTCTCGACGAGCCAGTCCATGCGCTCGTTGGCGGTGATGCCCGCCAGCAGGTGCACCGTGCGCGCGGCTTCGCGTTCGGTGGCATGGTGCGCGCCCACCAGCACGCGCACGTCGCTGCGGCCCATGCGCAGCACGGTGGCGTCGAACTCGCCGCCCGGGTCGCCCCCGTCCTGGCCGCCGTGGAACAGCGTGATGGCATCGCCCGGCTGCAGGCGCAGCACCTGCACATGGCGCGCGGCGCCCGGGGGCAGGTCCAGCTCGGCGCCGGTGGACAGAAGGGCCGGGCAGTGGAAACGGGGCATTTGCTACCTAATTTATAGCTGTTTGCGCTTGAAGGACAAGCGCTACAGCCTGATTGGACTCGATTTTTCCTGGCATGCGCCCGGTGGCGCCCCTACATCCGGCCGTAGGCAAATCCCGTGACCGGCTCGGTGCCCTCGATCTGGTCGAGCATCTTGAGCAGGGGCCCCAGCTGGCGGTAGCGGTTGGCCGTGGCGCGGATGTAGGCCATGAAGCGCGGCGCGTCGGCCAGGTACCTGGGCTTGCCGTCGCGCAGGGTCAGGCGCGCGAAGATGCCCGCGACCTTGAGGTGGCGCTGCAGGCCCATCCATTCCACCGCGCGGTAGAACTCGCCGAAGTCATCGCCCCAGCCGCTGGCGCTGCGGGCGCCCAGCAGCCCGGCCTTGCGCGCCTTTTCCCAGTAACGCACGGTAATGTCGATGACAAACTCCTCTTCCCAGCTGATGAACGCGTCGCGCAGCAGGCTGGCGATGTCATAGGTGATGGGACCGTAGACGGCGTCCTGGAAGTCCAGCACGCCCAGGGGCGCGCCTTCTTCGACGGGGGCCATCAGGTTGCGCGTCATGAAGTCGCGGTGCACGTAGACCTGGGGCGCAGCGAGGTTGTGCGCCACGATGGCATCGAAGGCGCTGCCCAGGGTGGCCTGCTGCTGGTCGTCCAGCGTGACGCCGCGGTGTCGGCCCAGGTACCAGTCGGGGTACAGCGCCAGCTCGCGGCGCAGCAGCGCCTCGTCGTAGGCCGGCAGCACGCCGGGCTGGGAGGCCTTCTGCCAGTCCAGCAGCACATCGGTGGCCTGCTGGTACCAGGCGTAGGCGGCCTGGGGCTGCCCGGGGTTCAGCAGCTCGATCACCGTCCGATGCCCCAGGTCGGACAGCAGCATGAACCCGCCGGGCTCGTCCCAGGCCAGGATCTGCGGCACGTTCAGGCCCGCGGACGCCATCAGGCCCTGCACCTGCACGAAGGGGCGGCAGTTCTCCTGGTGGGGCGGGGCATCCATCACGATGCGGCTGCTGCCCGTGGCGCTGTCGATGCGCAGGTAGCGGCGGAAGCTCGCATCGGCCGACGCCGGGCGCAGCGTGGCGGGCAGCAGCTGGTGCGGGCCCACCAGGGGGGCGAGCCAGGCTTCGAAGGCTGTCTGGCGGGCCGCGTCGGGCCAGGCCACGGTACAAGTTGCGGGGGTTGCCACGGCCATGCCCGGGGGCGGGCAGGCGGGAGAAGGGGAGGATGGGTGGCTCATGGATAATCCGATTTTACAAACCCGCTCCCCGCCTCCGTGGTGAGCGGGTCCTTCTTTCATCCGCCCCTGCCCATCGCCCCACGTGCCACGCCGCAAGCCCCCTACCGTGCAGACCCCTTCCCCCCGGACCCGGCCCGCCACGGCGAAGGCCGTGCGGCTGCGCGCGCCCGTGCCCCGGGCCCTGGCCTATGGCGTGGCGCTGGCCTGGTGCGGGCTGCCGCTCTCCGCGCTGGCGCAGGCGGCGGAGGCCCCCCCGCCCAGCGCCTGGGATGCACCGCCCGCGCTGCGCACCTCGCCGCTGCTGCAGGAAAAGATTCCGGACGCCGTGCGCCCCCAGCTGCCGGTGTTCGTGAAGGGTGACCACATCAGCGGCCAGACCGACCTGAACGCCGTCATCGAAGGCAATGCCGAATTGCGCCGGGGCGACACCGTGATCCGCGCCGACCGCCTGGACTACAACGTGCCCGAAGACCTGGCCAAGGCCAGCGGGCAGGTGCGCATCAACCGCGCGGGCAATGTGTACGAAGGCACGGCGCTGGAGCTGCGGGTGGATGCGTTCGAGGGCTTCTTCAGCGACGCGCGGTACAAGTTTCTGGCCACCCAGGCGCACGGCGATGCCACGCGCGTGGATTTCATCGACCGCGACCGGGCCGTGGTGCACAACGCCACGTACACCACGTGCGAGCGCGGCAATGAAGAAAGCTGGCGGCCCGACTGGGTGCTGCGCGCCGCCACCATCCGCATCGACAACGAGGAAGAGGTGGGCACGGCGGAAGACGCGGTGCTGGAGTTCAAGGGCGTGTCGCTGCTGCCGATTCCGTACATCACCTTCCCGCTGTCGGACAAGCGCAAGTCCGGCCTGCTGCCCCCGACCATCGGCCTGGACAGCCGCGACGGGGTGGCCTACATGCAGCCGTACTACTGGAACATCGCGCCCAACCGCGATGCCACGCTGCGCGCCGCCCTCATGACCAAGCGCGGCGCCAACCTGGGGGGCGAGTTCCGCTACCTGGAGCCGAGCTATTCCGGCCAGGTCAGCGCCGACGTCATGCCCACCGACCGCCTGCGCGACCGCATGCGGTGGAGCTTTTCGGGACAGCACCAGGGTGCTTTCAACACCGGCATCGGCGGGGTGGGGCTCAACCTCAACCTCAATCGCGTCAGCGATGACAACTACTGGCGCGACTTCGGCCGCGCCTCCGAGCTTCTGCGCCAGCGCCTGCTGCCCGGCGATGCCACGCTGTCCTGGGCGCGCAATGACATGTCCGCGAGCGTGCGCACCCTCAAGTGGCAGACGCTGCAGGACGTGACTTCTCCCATCGTGCCGCCTTACGACCGCATGCCCCAGCTGCAATGGCGCTATGCCCCCTCGCAGCTCGGTGGCGGGGTGGATGCCAGCGTGGAGCTGGACACCACGCGCTTCCAGGCGGCCCGCGAGCTGACGGGCCAGCCCAATGCCCACCGCAGCTATGCCATGGCGCAGATCAGCCGACCGTTCCTGTCGCCCGGGGGCTTCGTCACGCCGCGCCTGCAGCTGCACGCCACGCAGTACCAGTTCGATACCCCGCTGTCCAATGGCGAGCGTTCGGCCAGCCGCGCGCTGCCCACCTTCAGCCTGGACAGCGGCCTGGTCTTCGAGCGCGACGCCGCGTACTTCGGCCGCGCCTTCCTGCAGACGCTGGAGCCGCGTGCTTTCTACACGTACACGCCGTACCGTGACCAGAGCCGCCTGCCCGTGTACGACACGGCGGCCAACGACTTCAATTTCGCCACCATCTACACCGAGAACGCCTTCGGGGGCAACGACCGGCTGGCCGACAACAACCTGCTCACCCTGGGCGTCACCACGCGGCTGCTGGACCCGAACACGGGCGCCGAGGCCGCGCGCTTCGGCGTTGCGCAACGCGTTCGTTTCTCCGACCAGCAGGTGACGCTGCCGGGCGGCGCGCCCGTGAGCGAGCGCCTGTCGGACCTGCTGCTGGGCGCGGGCATCACCTGGACGCCGCAGTGGGGCTTTGACTCCACCGTGCAGTACAACCCCAAGACCGGCCGTTCCATCCGCTCGACCATCGGTGCGCGCTACAGCCCGGGCAACTACCGCACCGTGAGCGCCGCCTACCGCCTGCAGCGCGGCACCAGCGAGCAGATCGACATTGGCTGGCAATGGCCGCTGGACGCGCTGTGGGGCAGCAGCGAGACCCACAACAACAAGCCATCTGGCGCCGCCGGCCGTGGCCAGGGCGGCGGGCGCTGGTACAGCGTCGGGCGCCTGAACTACAGCCTGCAGGACCGCAAACTCGTGGACACCGTGGTGGGCCTTGAGTACGACAGCTGCTGCTGGATCGGCCGCGTGGTCCTCGAGCGCCTGCAAAGCAGTGTCACCACGTCCAACACCCGCCTGCTGTTCCAGATCGAATTCGTGGGCTTCTCCCGCCTGAGCCTGGGCTCCAGCCCCCTGGATACCTTCAAGCAAAATGTGCCGCGCTACCAGAACCTGCGCGAGCAGGTGACAACGCCCAGCCGTTTCAGCAACTATGACTAACGCTTAACGCCATGAATCACCGTGTCATCGCACTGGCCATTGCCACCCTGGCTTCCCTGATGTCCCAGGGCACCCTGGCCCAGGGCCTGCGCCCTTCCGGCGCGCCTGCAGGCAAGGGGCTGACGGCGCGCCCGGCGGCCGCACCTTCGATCACGCTGCCCGCGGAGACGGCGGCGGGCAGCGGCGGCAGTTCGGCGCCCCGTCAGGCGGATTTCATCGTGGCCGTGGTCAACTCCGAACCCGTGACCAACAACGAGGTGCGCTCGAGGCTCGCGCGCGCCGAGGCACAGCTGGCGCAGCAGGGGGGCGCCATGCCGCCACGCGACCTGCTCGCCCGTGAAGTGCTCGAACGGATCATCCTGGAGCGCGTGCAGCTGCAGCAGGCGAAGGAGTCCGGCGTCAAGGTGGATGACTTCGCCGTGTCGCAGGCCGAGCAGGGCGTGGCCCGGCAGAACAACATGACGGTGGACGACCTCTACCGCCGCCTCGCGCGGGACGGCATGGGCAAGGAGCGCTTCCGTGAAGAGCTGCGCAACCAGCTGCTGCAGCAGCGCCTGCGCGAACGGGAAGTGGAGGCGCGCGTGAAGGTGTCCGACCTGGACATCGACCAGTACCTGCGCGAGCAGCAACGGGGCGCCGACGTGGCCTCGATGGAGATCAACCTGGGGCACGTGCTCGTCCTCGTCCCCGAGAATGCCAGCCCCGTGCAGGTGGCCGAGCGCCAGGCACGCGCCCAGCGCGCGGCCGACAAGGTGCGCGCGGGTGAGGACTTCGCGGCCGTCGCGCGCGAGTTCTCCGACGCGCCCGAAGGGCAGCGGGCCGCAGGCCTGCTGGGCCTGCGGCCGGCGGACCGGTATCCCGAACTGTTCGTGAACTCCACGCTGGGCCTGCCGGTGGGCAGCATCGTCGGGCCCGTGCGGTCGCCGGCGGGCTTTCACGTGCTCAAGGTGGTGGAGCGCGTCACGGCGGGCGTGCCCACCACGGTGGTGCAGAACCATGCCCGCCACATCCTGCTGCGCACCGGGCCGCAGCTGACGGAGTCCGCCGCCGCGGCGCGCCTGGCGGACTACCGGCGCCGCGTGCTGGCGGGCCAGGCCGACTTCGCGGCGCTGGCGCGCGAGCATTCCCAGGACGGCAGCTCCAAGGAGGGCGGCGACCTGGGCTGGGCCAACCCGGGCCGCTACGTGCCCGAATTCGAGCAGGCCTTGAACAGCCTCAAGCCCGGCGATATCAGCGAGCCGCTGGTGTCGCGCTTCGGTGTGCACCTGATCCAGCTGCTCGAGCGCCGCGAGGCCAAGCTCACGCAGCGCGAGCAGCGCGACATGGCGCGCGATACGGTGCGCGAGAAGAAGCTGGACGAGGCCTACGCCACCTGGGCGCAGGAACTGCGCGGGCGCGCGTATGTGGAATACCGCGACCCGCCGCAATGAAGATGGAGTACGTCCCCCCGAGGCGCTGCGCACCTTCCTCCTCCTTCTTCCGTATCGCTGCGCGATGCGGGAAGGGAGGGGCCCCCGCCAGCGCCCCCCGGCGAAGCGCCGCCTGCGCGGCTTGGCCGCCCTTGCACAGCTCGCATGCCGTCTCCCGGCATATCGACAGCACCAGCGGGCCAATGGCATGAAGCACATCCCCCGCAAGCGCTTCGGGCAGCATTTCCTGTCCGACAAGGGCATCATCGAAGACATCGTGCAGGCCATTGCGCCCCAGCCGGGCCAGCCCATGGTCGAGATCGGACCGGGCCTTGCGGCGCTCACGCAGCCCCTGGTGGAGCGCCTGGGGCGCCTCACGGTCATCGAGCTGGACCGCGACCTGGCCTTGCGCCTGCGGCTGCATGGCCAGCTGGAGGTGATCGAGTCCGACGTGCTCAAGGTGGACTTCACCGCGCTGGCGCAAGCGATGCGCGAGAAGGCCGCGCAGCCTGGCCTGCGGCTGCGCGTGGTGGGCAACCTGCCCTACAACATCTCCACGCCCATCCTGTTCCATCTGCTGGACCATGTGCAGGTCATCGAAGACCAGCACTTCATGCTGCAAAAGGAAGTGATCGACCGCATGGTGGCCCAGCCTGCCACCAGCGACTACGGGCGCCTGTCGGTGATGCTGCAATGGCGCTACGCCATGGAAAACGTGCTGTTCGTTCCCCCGGAGAGCTTCGACCCGCCCCCGCGCGTGGACAGCGCCGTGGTGCGCATGGTGCCGCACGCAGAGCCCGCGCCCTTGTCGGTGCCCCTTCTGGAAGAGCTGGTGCAGGTCGCCTTCAGCCAGCGCCGCAAGCTGCTGCGCCACACGCTGGGCCGCTGGCTCGAAGCGCGCCAGTTCGCCGGCACCTTCGACACCCAGCGCCGCGCCGAGGAGGTTCCGGTGAGCGAGTTTGTGGCCTTGGCACAGCAGTGCTCTTGAATCAATAGCTGCTCGCGCTTGATGGATAAGCGCTAGAGTCTGATTTGACTAAGATGACAGCCACTGGCACGGCCCGAGCGGAGGATGCCAGGCAAGGGGCGCCCCGCAGTGAGGGCATCCCCCCTTTCCGGCGACGCCGGGAGAAGGGGGATGAGCCGCCAGACTCAGGCAGCCGAAAGCCAGTAGCCGGCGTTGAAAGGGCTGCTCATGCGCAGCGCCATCGGGGACACGTCGACGAGCTTGTCGGTCGGCATTTTCTCGGCGGGCTCCGCGGCGATCTCAATGCCCTCGACACCCTGGGTGCCGGTAGCCTCGTTCGCCCGTTCTGCTTGGCTGGTGGATGCAGAACGGGCTACAGAAAAGAATAGAAACAGCGGAAGGGGATTTTTCGGTCGCCCCAATAGTCGGCGGCGTCGCGGAAGATATCGAGCAGCTGTTCACGCGCTTCCTTGTCGAACTTGCCGGTGGCGGGGATCTGCTCCAGCACCACGATGAAACCAGGCTGCGGGCCCGATTTGTGCAAGGGATCCGTCATGCAGTCGTACAGCGCATCAAAATTCTTGCCGAAGTGCGACGGGAAGGTGAATTGCCCGGCAATCAGGTCCAGCACATCCTGCTTGGACTGCGCGTGGGCCAGGTTGGCGTACAAGAAATGGTGACCCATGGAGGTGGCGGCATCCTGCAGGTCCTGCACGCGGAAGGCGCGAATGGACTGCACGATGTTGGTGCGCACGCCACGCAGTGGCGTTTCCAGGTCTTTACGAAGTGGCGTCTGCATCTCCGCTACTCTTTCTTTATAAAGTCCACAAACTTCTGGCTTCTCGCAAGGCTGCGGAATGCGGCCTGCGCGTGGGGGATTCAAGGTGGCGCGGTGTGCGCTGCCAGGGTTCTTCTGGTCTGCGTGCACCGCATCGGGGGTCATTCGACGATCTCGCGAAAACTGGCGTAGTGGTCGCCGGTGTAGTAGCAGGCGTCCGGAACCCGGGGCTTGCCGCCGCACACGATGCGCCGGGCTCCCCGGTCGCGCGATCCTGGCGTTCTGACGGTGTACTCACGGTAATAGCCCCGCTTGTGGGCGGGCAACAGCCGCTCGCGATTACCAAAAACCGATCCGTCCTTGTCATACGGAAAGGGGCCCCCCTCACGGATCAGCGCATACGTCGCACGCCCTTGGGGCGGCAACTCGGCCAGTGCGATGGGGGTGAGGGAACCGTCGGTGGACGGGGATTTCCGGGCATGCCCCGCCACCGGGGACAACACGAACGCAACACCCAAAACACACAAAAACCCTGCTTTGCGCGCCCGGGTGGCTACAGCCTTCAGCATCAACGAACCTTTCAGAAACTACGGGTTAACCCGAAATTTCGAGCCGCTAGTGTCGCTCAACGGCCCCCAAAAAGCAAGCGTCTGCACAAAGATTGGGCAGACGCTGAAGGGGGCAAGCAGCTTTTTAAGTTAGTGCTTGCTATCTATTTTGGGCTTATCTCGACACGTTGGCATCCGCCACGGTCAGGGCTGTCATGTTCACGATGCGGCGCACGGTGGCGCTGGGCGTCAGGATGTGGACCGGTTTGGCCGCTCCCAGCAGCACCGGGCCGATCGCGATGCCGCCGCCCGCGGCGGTCTTGAGCAGGTTGTAGGCGATGTTGGCCGCGTCGATGTTGGGGAACACCAGCAGGTTGGCGTCGCCCGTCAGTTCGCTGCTGGGCATGAGGGCCGCACGGGCCTTGCCGTCCAAGGCCACGTCGCCGTGCATCTCGCCGTCCACTTCCAGCCAGGGCGCCTGCTGGCGCAGCAGTTCCAGCGTCTGGCGCATCTTCACGGCGCTGGGGTGGTTGCTGGTGCCGAAATTGGAGTGCGACAGGAGCGCGGCCTTGGGCTTGATGCCAAAGCGCATCATTTCCTCCGCGGCCAGCGCGGTGATTTCGGCCAGCTCCTGGGGCGTGGGGTCGTAGTTGACGTGCGTGTCCACCAGGAAGACCTGGCGCCCTGGCAGCATGAGGCCGTTCATGCAGGCATACACGGGCACGTCCTGCGCCGTGCTGTCGGCGCCGCCCGCGTGCTTGCCGATCACCTGGTCGATGTAGAGCAGGTGGTTGGCCGTGGTGCCCCAGGTGCCGCAGATCAGGCCGTCCACCTCGCCCTTGTGCAGCATCATGCAGCCGATGAGCGTGAGGCGCCGGCGCATCTCGATCTTGGCGACCTGCTGGGTGATGCCCTTGCGCTCGGTCATGCGGTGGTAGGTCTGCCAGAAGTCGCGGTAGCGGTGGTCGAAATCGGTGTTGACCACGTCGTAGTCCACGCCTTCCTTCAGGCGCAGGCCGAATTTCTCGATGCGCTGGGCGATGATGGCCGGGCGGCCGATCAGCGTGGGGCGGGCCACCTTCTCGTCCACCACGATCTGCGCGGCGCGCAGCACGCGTTCCTCTTCGCCCTCGGCGTAGGCCACGCGCTTGCGGGCCGCGGTGCGCGCGGCGTCGAAGATGGGCTTCATCGTCGTGCCCGAGGCGTAGACGAAGGTCTGCAGCCGGTCGCGGTAGGCGTCCATGTCGGCGATGGGGCGCTGCGCCACGCCGCTGTCCGCGGCGGCCTGGGCCACGGCCGGCGCGATCTTCATCATCAGGCGCGGGTCGAACGGCTTGGGGATCAGGTATTCGGGGCCGAACGTCAGCTTCTCGCCCACGTAGGCCGCGGCCACCACCTCGCTTTGCTCGGCCTGGGCCAGGTCGGCGATGGCGTGGACGGCGGCGATCTCCATCTCATCGGTGATGGTGGTCGCGCCGCAGTCCAGCGCGCCCCGGAAGATGTAGGGGAAGCACAGGACGTTGTTCACCTGGTTGGGGTAGTCCGAGCGCCCCGTGGCCATGATGATGTCGCCGCGCACGCTGTGCGCCAGCTCGGGCGTGATCTCCGGATTGGGGTTGGCCAGCGCGAAGATCACCGGCCGCTCGGCCATCGTGGCCACCATCTCGGGCTTGAGCACGTTGCCCGCCGACAGGCCCAGGAACACGTCCGCGCCCACCATCACCTCGGCCAGCTTGCGGGCCTCGGTCTTCTGCATGAACTGGCGCTTGTCGTCGTCCATCAGCTCTTCGCGGCCTTCATAGACCACGCCGGCCAGGTCGGTGACGAACACGTTCTTGCGCTGCACGCCCACCTTGAGCAGCAGGTTCAGGCAGGCCAGCGCCGCCGCGCCCGCGCCGCTGGTGACCAGTTTCACGTCCTCGATCTTCTTGCCCGCCACCTTGAGCGCATTCACGATGGCCGCCGCCACGGTGATGGCCGTGCCGTGCTGGTCGTCATGGAAGACGGGGATCTTCATGCGCTTGCGCAGTTCGCGCTCCACGTAGAAGCAGTCGGGTGCCTTGATGTCTTCGAGGTTGATCGCGCCGAACGTCGGCTCCAGCGCGGCGATCACCTCCACCAGCTTGGCCGGGTCCTTCTCGTCGATCTCGATGTCGAACACGTCCACGCCGGCGAATTTCTTGAACAGCACGCCCTTGCCTTCCATCACCGGCTTGGAGGCCAGCGCGCCGATGTCGCCCAGGCCCAGCACGGCGGTGCCGTTGCTGATGACGGCCACCAGGTTGCCACGCGCGGTGTAGCGGAAGGCGTTGGCGGGGTCCTTCACGATCTCCTCGCAGGGCGCGGCCACGCCGGGCGAGTAGGCCAGGGCCAGGTCGTGCTGGTTCACCATCTGCTTGGTAGCGGCGATGGCGATCTTGCCGGGCTTGGGAAACTCGTGGTACTCGAGAGCGGCACGGCGCAGCTGGGCGCGCTTGTCGGAATCGTTGTTGTTGTTCTGGGCCGTGGTGTTCTCGGGCATTCAGTGTCTCCAACTCAGGGGGTGGGTGCAAAAACCGGGCTGCAGAGGCGCTGCAGTGGCTGTCAGCTTTGTAAGGGTCTGCGATTGTAGGGCGGTGGTCGTGAAAACCCTAGTAAGCGAATCTGCTTATATGGGTGGATCAGCCATGACCCCATCGGCTGCAATCCCCCACAAGGCAAGACGCCCCGCAGCCGGGGCGGCTGCGGGGCGTCTTGGCCTGGGCGCGGGGGCTCGGTCAGCGGCTGCTGGGGAAGCTGAACACTGCGCCTTCGCGCACGCCGGCCGAGGGCCAGCGCTGCGTGATGGTCTTGCGCTTGGTGTAAAAGCGCACGGCATCGGGCCCGTAGGCGTGCAGGTCGCCGAACAGGCTGCGCTTCCAGCCGCCGAACGAGTGGTAGGCCACGGGCACGGGCAGGGGCACGTTCACGCCCACCATGCCGACCTGGATGTGGTCGGTGAAGTAGCGCGCGGCTTCGCCGTCGCGCGTGAAGATGCAGGTGCCGTTGCCGTATTCGTGGGCGTCGATCAGGTTCATCGCCTCTTGCAGCGTCTTCACGCGCACCACGCCCAGCACGGGGCCGAAGATCTCTTCCTGGTAGATCTTCATGCCGGGCCGGACGTTGTCGAACAGGCACGCGCCCAGGAAGTAGCCGTTCTCATGGCCTGCGGCCACCTGCACGCCCCGGCCGTCCACCACCAGGGTCGCGCCTTCGGCCACGCCGCTGTCCACATAGGACTTCACTTTCTCGAAGTGCTGCCGGGTGACCAGCGGGCCCATGTCGTTGCCGTTGTCCGTGCCGGGGCCGACCTTCATCCTGGCGATCTCGGCCTTCAGCCCGGCGACCACGGCGTCTCCCACCTCGTCACCCACGGCGACGAGCAGGGGGATGGCCATGCAGCGCTCGCCGCAGGAGCCATAGGCCGCGCCCATCAGCGCGCTCACGGCGTTGCCCACGTCGGCATCGGGCATCAGCACCGCGTGGTTCTTGGCGCCGCCCAGGGCCTGCACGCGCTTGCCGTGCTTGCAGCCTTCGGCGTAGATGTACTCGGCGATGGGCGTGGAGCCCACGAAGCTCACGGCCTTCACGCGCGGGTCGGCCAGCAGCGTGTCCACCGCTTCCTTGTCGCCATTGACCACGTTGAGCACGCCGGGCGGCAGGCCGGCTTCGAGCGCGAGCTGGGCCACGAACAGCGTCGAGGACGGGTCGCGCTCCGACGGCTTGAGCACGAAGGTGTTGCCGCAGGCCACGGCCATGGGCCACATCCACAGCGGCACCATGGCCGGGAAGTTGAACGGGGTGATGCCGGCGCACACGCCCAGCGCCTGGAATTCGCTCCAGGAGTCGATGGACGGGCCCACGTTGCGGCTGTGCTCGCCCTTGAGCAGCTCGGGCGCGTAGCTGGCGAACTCCACGTTCTCGATGCCGCGCTGCAGCTCGCCATGCGCATCGGCCAGCACCTTGCCGTGCTCGGCGGTGATCAGGGCGGCGATCTTGTCGGCGTTGTCCTCGAGCAGGACTTTCAGCTTGCCCATCACGCGCGCGCGCTTGAGCGGCGGGGTGTTGCGCCAGGCCGGGAAGGCGGCCTGGGCCGAGGCGATGGCCTGTTCCACCGTGGCCTTGCTTGCCAGGGCCACGCTCGTGTGGGACTCGCCGGTGGCGGGGTCGAACACCGGCTGGGTGCGCGCCGTGTCGGCAACGGGCTGGCCGTCGATCAGGTGGCCGATGGTGGTGGTGACGTTCTTGTCGTGGTTCATGTCTGGATATGATTAAAAAATGCTTCCAGCGCCCATGTGACAAGCGCTGGAAGCTATCAATTCAGGAGCAAAAGGCGTGCCGCGTGTCAGGCGGTTTCCGCCAGGGCGTCGCCCAGGGCGTTCACCATGCGGTCGATTTCAGCCTCGGTGCTGATGAAGGGCGGGGCCAACTGGATGGTGTCGCCGCCGTAGCGCACGTAAAAGCCCTTGTCCCAGCACTTCATGGCGATCTCGTAGGGCCGGCGGGCGGGCTCGCCCGGCAGCGCGGCGATGGTGATGCCCGCGGCCAGGCCGTAGTTGCGGATGTCCGCCACGTGCTTGGTGCCCTTGAGGCCATGCACGGCCTGCTCGAAATACGGTGCCAGCGCCTGGACGCGGCCGGGCATGTCTTCCTTTTGCAGGATGTCCAGCACCGCGTTGCCCGCCGCGCAGGCCACAGGGTGGGCCGAGTAGGTATAGCCGTGCGGGAACTCCAGCATGTACTCGGGGCCGCCCTGGCTGATGAAGGTGTCGTAGATATCCTTGGTGGCGATCACGCCGCCCAGCGGCTGCGCGCCGTTGGTCACCTGCTTGGCGAAGTTCAGGATGTCGGGCGTCACGCCGAAGGCCTCGGCCCCCGTCCAGGCGCCGCAGCGGCCGAAGCCGGTGATCACCTCGTCAAAGATCAGCAGGATGTTGTTCTGCGTGCAGATTTCGCGGATGCGCTCCAGGTAGCCCTTGGGCGGGATCACCACGCCGGCCGAGCCCGAGAAGGGCTCGACGATCACGGCGGCGATGTTCGATGCATCGTGCAGCGCGATCACGTCCAGCAGCTTGTCGGCCAGCGCGCGGCCGCCGTCCTCGGCCATGCCTTTCTGGAAGGTGCCGGCCGGTGGCTGGGTGTGGGGAATGTGGTCGGCCTCGATGCCCTGGCCGAAGGTCTTGCGGTTGCCCACGATGCCGCCCACGGAGATGCCGCCGTAGTTCACGCCGTGGTAGCCCTTCTCGCGGCCGATCAGGCGCGTCTTGCTGGCCTGCCCCTTGGCGCGCCAGTAGGCGCGGGCCATCTTGAGCGAGGTGTCGGCCGACTCGGAGCCCGAGCCGGTGAAGAACACATAGTCGAGCCCGGCGGGGGTCAGCGCCTTGAGGCGGTTGGCCAGCTCGAAGGAAGCCGGGTGGCCGAACTGGAAGGCCGGGGAGTAGTCCAGCGTCGCGGCGGCCTTGCCGATGGCTTCGGCCACTTCCTTGCGGCCATGGCCCAGGCCCGAGCACCACAGGCCCGACAGGCCGTCGAAGATCTTGCGGCCCTCGGCGTCGGTGTAGTAGGCGCCCTGGCCGCTCACGATCATGCGCGGCTTGGCCTTGAAGTTGCGGTTGCCGGTGAAGGGCATCCAGTGCGCCTCCAGCCATTCGGCGTCCATGCGGGGGCCTTCGGCGCCAGCGGCGGTTTTTTCGATGTTGACGAAGCTCATGGGATTCTCCAGTGCAAGACGGCGGCAAAAGCAGGGGCAGGCCCGTCCATGCAGGGCGGGTGCGTGGCATTGTTGCGCTGGCGGTTAATCTCTAAAATAGTCCAATATCAATGTTTACTTGACGGTTTATGCAAGTAATGCCCGCCACCCCGCACGCCACCGCCACCCCAGCAGCTGCCCCGCCCGCCAGCGCGGCCCGGCACCGCGCCGTGCTGGGGCAGCTCAGCGACATGGACCTGCGCCTGCTGCAGGTGTTCAAGAGCGTGGCGGAGTGCGGGGGCATGTCGGCCGCCGAGCTGGAACTGAACATCGGCACCAGCACCGTGAGCCGCCACATGAAGGACCTGGAGACCCGCCTGGGCCTCACCCTGTGCCGGCGCGGGCGGGCCGGTTTCGCGCTCACGGCCGAGGGGCAGCGCGTATACGACGAAACCCTGCGGCTGCTGTCCGCGGTGGACGCGTTTCGCAGCAGCATCGATGACATCCACCGCCGCATGGGCGGCAGGCTGGAGGTGGCGGTGTTCGACAAGACCGCCAGCAACCCGGCCGCCCACATTGGCGATGCGATCGCGCTGTTCGCCAGCCAGGCGCCCGAAGTGAGCCTGCAGATGCACGTGGCCTCGATCCCGGCCATCGAGCGCGGGCTGATCGACGGCAGCTTCCACGTGGGCATCATCCCGGCGCACCGCACATCGCAAAGCCTGGTCTATGCCGACCTGTTCGCCGAAACCATGCTGCTGTACTGCGGCGCGCGCCACCCCCTGCACGGCACCGACCATGCCGCGCTGACCTGGGAATCGCTGCGCGCCTACCAGTTCGCGGGGCTGGGCTACCACTCGCCCAACATGGAGCTGAGCCACAGCACGCGCCTGCCGCGCAAGGCCACGGGCTTCGACCAGGAGTCGATCGCCACGCTCATCCTCTCGGGCCGCTACCTGGGTTTCCTGCCGGACCACTATGCCGAGGGCTTCGAGCGCCAGGGGCTCATGCAGGCGGTATTGCCCGGGCGGTTCCACTACCGCTGCCAGTTCGTGAGCGTGCTGCGCAAGTCGCCGCAGCCCCCGCGCGCGGCCCAGGCCTTCGCGCAATGCCTGCTGCAGGCGCATGGTTGATGGCGCCTTCCTTGCCTGCGCAGCGGCGCGGGCGGACAATCCCCGTTCCTTGACTGGGCGCTGTGCGCGGGGTACGTGATGGCAAGCATTTCTTCGATCGGCAGCTCCGGCCTTCAGGCCGCCCAGTTGCGGCTGGACGCGTCGGCCAACAACGTGGCCAACATGAACACCCCGGGCTACCGCCGCGAGGTGGTGGCGCAGGAAGAGGCCGCCGACAGCGCGGGGGTGCGTGCCACGGTGCAGCGCGAGCAGGAGGCGCAAGGGGTGGCGCTGGAGAAGGAGGCCGTCGAGCAGATGTCGGCCACCTATGCGTTCAAGGCCAACCTGCAGACCCTCAAGACACAGGATGAGATGATGGGCTCGCTGCTGGACGTGAAGGCCTGACGGCCATCGCGGTCCACGCCCCCGACAAAGCCCCGCCAGCCGGGGCTTTTTTCTTTTCCTGTTTCCTTCCGGTGCCTAGCCGGGGCCGGCGGGGGCCAGCCCGGCCAGGCGCTGGACCAGCCAGCGCTGAAAAGCCAGGCCCGTGGCGGTGCGGCTGCGCAGGGGGATTGTGTACATGGTGGCTCCTTGGGGTGACGGAGGTCAGCCGGCCTGCAGCGCCGCGTTGGGCGTGTGGGCGAGGGCGGAGTCGCGCGCGCGGCGCCGGGCGGCGCGGTCCCAGGCCTTCTCATGGAAGAAGAAGGCCACCGCCTGCACCGTGGGCTCGAGCAGGCTCAGGGTGAGCGAGGCCCACAGGTTGCCGGTCACGGCGTAGGCCACCAGGGCGGCCACGCCAATGTGGATCAGGTAGTAGCTGCCCGTCTTCAGCAGCATGGTCTTGTTCTGGCGGGCGGCGCGGCGGATGTGGGACATGGAGGACTCCGGGTATCTGCAAGCCCCGCCGTGGCGGCAGGGATGAAGGAATGGTAGTCATTCTCAATAGCAAAAGCCAATTGGTACAGGCTAATACAAACATAGGCGCTATCAAACGCCCGCGCCGGACGGGTGGTGCGGCGGGGCCGCGCCCGGGTGGGAAGCCCTTCACGCCGGCGGGCTGAAAAAAGCGCCGGCCGGCACCGGTGCCGTTGCTATGATGGCCGCTCTTTTCAACCCCCTCTTACAACCGCCGGGAGCACACATGGCCCTCATGGACTTCATCAAGAAACAGTTCATTGACATCATCCAGTGGACTGAAGAGGGGGACGGCACCCTGGCCTGGCGTTTCCCGATGGCGGGCATGGAAATCCAGAACGGCGGCACGCTGGTGGTGCGCGAGTCGCAGATGGCGGTGTTCGTGAACGAGGGCCAGGTGGCCGACGTGTTCGCGCCCGGCACCTACAAGCTCACCACGCAGACGCTGCCGGTGCTCACCTACCTCAAGAACTGGGACAAGCTCTTCGAGTCCCCCTTCAAGAGCGATGTCTACTTCTTCAGCACGCGCCAGCAGATCGACCAGAAGTGGGGCACGCCCCAGCCCATCACGATCCGCGACAAGGACTTCGGCGCCGTGCGCCTGCGCGCGTTCGGCAACTACGCGTTCCGCATCGCCGACCCCAAGCTGTTCCACACCGAGATCTCCGGCACGCGCGAGTCCTACCCCGTGGCCGACCTCGAAGGCCAGCTGCGCGGCCTGGTGCTGCAGAACATCAGCAACGCCATCGCGGGCAGCGGCCTGCCGTTCCTGGACCTGGCGGCCAACCAGGTCATGTTCGCCGATGCGCTGACCAAGGAACTCGCGCCCGTCTTCGCCAAGCTGGGCCTCCTGATCGAGAACCTCACGGTGCAGAACGTCTCGCTGCCCGAGGAGCTGCAAAAGA